>JALEGK010000061.1 GCA_022763105.1 Rickettsiales bacterium
CTGGAGAATATTGCTGAATATATCGATATCAGTACGTATTTCACCGATACAGGTCAGGTGAATGTTGCGACTAAGTCTGGTATTTCGCTGGTAAACGAGGTGAGTAATCGCCTTGATTACCGTACGGTTGAAAGCGCCGCTTCGTTGATAAATAACATTGCTGTGAACCCGCTTCAGATTGAAGTTATTGGTCAGCGTGGCGATGTGCTAAGCACTCAGGATCTTATATCTGCAGGTGTTGAAGATGGTGTGACCAGTGAGCTGCGCAGTGGTAGGTTGGAAGCCCTGCACCAGATCCGTGATATCCTTATTCCTGAGGTGTTAACCCAATTGGATGAGTTGGCCGCACGATTACGCGACGAGATGAATGCGATTCACAATGATGGTTCTGGTTTTCCGGCTGCTACAGAGTTTACGGGTACACGCGCATTCCGTGCAGATGATGAATATGATTGGACTGGGCAGGTTCAAATAGCGGTGGTGAATGAAGATGGTACACCGGTTCGTTCTACTTATGTTGACGAGTCTTACACTGGGTACCGTCCGCTCACGCTTGATTTCGAGTTTCTTGATAGTGGATTCGGTGATGGTGCTGGCGTGCCCAGAATGCAGACGATCATTGATGAGATTAACAACCATTTCAATGCACCGCCGATTAAAGCAGTTGTAAATAACCTGAATAATATTCAGATGGTGTCTAACACGGATCGCGTGCCGAATTCTGCAACACCGACGATGGATGTTGATTTTGATTTGGAAAACATCTCAGCTACTGACTCTGATTTTTGGGTAACGAATGTTCAGATTCTCAATGATGTAGGGGTCGATATCTCTTCATCGACGGATACAGTTCCCAGTGTGGCGGTTAACGTGCTGGCAGGGTTCGATTTCACCGCAGGTGATTCTTTCTTACGAGTAAATACTGATGTTGATCATAACCTTGAGGTTGGCGATCGTGTGTTTATCGAAGACCCAGGTACGTTGCCGGCTGTTTTTGCTTCTGGTGTCGCTAGTACCGCCATACTTGGCTATGTGGAAGTGACTGAGATTGTCGATAATAATACATTTATTTTCAATACGGGTGTTAACGCTGCAGCAACGACCACTGAAGGTACAGGTGGTGGTGCAATGGATGTTTTACCCCCTTGGCACGAAGTGGATGCTGGAGACAAATCGCGTGCGCGTGATGACGGTCTGATTACGCTGGACTTCACGGGTGACGTTAGCTCGACCTACTATGACGTTACATTTACAGTTGGTGTGTATGCACATGATGAAGATCAAGTTGATATTGCGCAGGTGACTTATCGTGTCGAGAACAATCAGACAAACCTATATAATGACCGTTTTGATATTCGCAGTTTAACGGGGACAGGTGAAGCCGTTATTCCAGATACGCCGCATCAATATCTGATTGCGGAAATGGTAGATGAGGATGGAAACCCACTTCAACGCACCAATGGAAGTTATGGTAGCCAAGAAGGGTATCTAAGACTGACTGCAAACCCAATTGGCACTGACGAATCTTTCAGTATTGTCATCGATGAGTTGGATGGTAGTCAGAATGGCCGGCCGTATTTGACGCCTCCGGAAGAAGGTACGGAGCGTGGTTTCTCGCATTACTTTGAGTTGAACAACTTCTTTACAAGTAATATTCCGACCGATGAAGGTGATACGACAGATGGTAGTGCCTATGCATTGGCTGTTGAAGAGCGATTGCTTGATGATCCGAGCCTGATTTCAACGGGTGATTTGCAATTATCAAATCAACCGGCGGACCCAGATGCAACGCCACTTTATACCTATGAGCGATTTGAAAGTGATAACTCTGTGGTGCAGCGTATGGCAAGTTTGGCTTTTGAGACGGTTTCGTTCGAGGCAGCAGGGGGATTGCCTAATACGTCTCTAACGTTCACCGGTTATACGAGTGAGATTCTTGGGTATCAGGCGACACAGGCGGCGACAGCAGAAAGTAGATATGAAGATAACGATGCGTTGCTGCAAGGGTTTGTAGAGCGGGCCGATACGTTTAGTGGCGTTAACTTGGATGAAGAGTTAGCCAATACGATTATTTTCCAAAATGCGTATGCCGCTTCTGCTCGTGTGATCACGGTTACAGATGAAATGTTTGAGACGCTTCTGGGGGCGTTCTAAGAGGAGATGAAACATGGTTAATGTAGGAAGAGTTAGCACATTAGCGACCTTTAATAACACCATTCAAAATGTCAGGGATGTGCAGACATCTTTGTTTAACACTCAGAATCAAATCTCGAGTGGATTGAAGACAGATAATTTTGAAGGTTTGGTTGGTCAGGCAGAGCAATTTGTGCAGTTGGAAGGCAAGATTAAAAAGAGTATTCTGTTTCAAGAGAAAAATGCAGTGAATATTGCCCGTTTGCAAAGTACGAATGTATCGTTAGATCAGGTGATCAATATTGCCGATGACATGGAAAACCTAATGGTGCTTCGACGCAATGTGACCTTTGCAGATAGTATCTCGTTTGAACAGCAAATGCGTGGTTATGTTGAATCTCTTGCGGTTGAACTAAACGCAACCTTTGAAGGGCGCTTTCTGTTTGGTGGTACGCGCACCAATGTCCAGCCGATTATCACGGAACCATTTATTCCTGAGCCGATTGAGCTAGGTGTGCTGGATGATGGTTATTATCAGGGTAGTAAAGAAAATTACACATTAAGGGCTGATGAGAATTTGGTGACTGATGTGAATGTTCGGGCAGATGCTGAAGGTTTCCAAGGTATTTTTGGAGCGGCATTTTTGGCTATTGAAGGGCATGGGGAAGATGATGATGATCTTCTGGTTGATGCAATTGATATGATTCAAGAAGGTTTAAAAGAGGTGATTGCGATTCAATCATCAGTCAACTCTGACATATTGAATTTACAGAATATTTCTGAACGTCAAGAAACCTTGCAGCTCTATTGGCAAGGGGTGACAGAAGAAGTGGCTAATACGGATGTATTAGCAGCGTCTACCAAGCTTGCAGTGGACCAAACGGTTCTGCAGGCATCGTTTCAAGCGTTCTCGGTCGTTAATTCACTGAGATTGGTAGATTATTTATAGTTATAAAAAAAGAGGCTTGGGTAAGTGTTTGAGGTGTTGCATGTTAGATGGTCAGGGGCTAAAGTATTGGTCTGCCTTGCTGTTGCACATGTGGCGCATGAACTAACAATGCAAAATGTGCAAGACGACAGGAGGGCACGATGAATAAACAGGAACATGCAATGAGCAGCTCGGAATCTGCAATGGTGCCACCGCAATCTATGCCAGAAGAAAATCAGTCAGCCGATGGATCAGATGTTGTTGAAACCCGCTTTGGGCCGGTAAAAATTCAACGGACCAACCCGATTGTTTTTCCGAATGGTATGTTGGGGATTCCGGATCGCTTTGAATATTGTCTCACGACGTTTCCTAGCGAGAAGCTAGAGAAATTCAAGCTGCTGCAATCATTAGAAGATAATGATTTGTCATTTATTACGCTGCCTGTGGCTGTGGATAATGGCATTATCGACAAAGAAGATATTCTAACTGGCTGCAAAGACTTAGAAATATCAGAGTCTGAGCTGACCATGTTATTGATTGTGACTGTACATCGTCAACCTGACGGTGTGAGGTTATCGGTAAATGCGCGGGCGCCGATTTTTATCAGCACCAACAAGCGCGTGGCGACACAATATGTGTTCCACAACAACAAATATGCCATTCAACATATGATCACCATGTAATCGCTTGTGCGATTTGCTAGTGACACAAAATGCGAATTATGGCATAAGAAACAGTAGGGGGGAGACCTTCAGAATAATCTATGGGTATCAAAATACTTGCCATGTGTTTGGTATTCGTAGGTTTTGCTTGGCATGTTAACGAACTATTAAGTTTTGTTTGGTAGCATGGTAAGCGTGGCTCTGTAGGAGTCACATAGGATGAGCAAGTAGCTCGCTTATTAACAATCCAAGTAGGAGATCAATCATGGCTCTTAATTCTATTAACACCAATATTGCGGCTTACTCTGCGCAATCGAACATTGGAATTGCTTCACGCATGTCTAGCTCTTCCATCGCTCGCTTGTCTAGTGGTGACCGTATCGTACGTGCTGCAGATGATGTAGCGGCTATGTCAGCTGGTACTTCACTGCGTACGAACGTAACAACCCTGAGAATGGCTCAGGTCAACACCGCACAAGGCTCTAGCCTTTTGCAGGTTGCTGACGGTGCGCTATCTCAGATTACCGACATTCTGCAACGTCAGAAAGCAATTGCCGTACAGGCAGGTGCTGGTTCTCTGACCGAAGCAGAGCGTGGCTTCCTGAACCAGGAATTCTCAAACCTGACCGAGGAAATTGATCGTCTAGCGGGTGAGACCAACTTTAACGGTGTCGTACTTCTAGATGGTTCTTTGTTCGAGAAAACGGTTTTAGAAACCGAAGACACCATTGCTGAACAAGCAAACGGTGCTTTGACCTTCTCTAGTCAGTTAGCTCACAACAACAGTATTGTTCTTAACGGTGCAGTATTCCAGGCAGTGACAACCAACCCAACGGCTGGTTCTACCTTCCTGATTGGTACGACCATCGGTGAAACAGTGCAAAACCTTGCTAACCTATTGAATGCGTCTACCAACACCAATATTTCGGTGGCTTCTTATGAAGCAGTTGGTAACACGCTGACGATTACGTCTCGTCAAGGTGGTCTGCCAGGTGAAACCTACCTGATCATGGAAGCTAGTAGTGCTGCAGGTGCATTTACCACAGCTGGTCGTTTGACCGATGTGGCAAACATCTATGCGCTGCAAGGTGCGGATCAAACTGGTTTTGCTGGTGGTGATGTTGATGGTCTTGGTACCATCGGTGACTCTATCATCAACACTCAGTCTCAGACCAATTCTGAGGTTGAGCTAGCATTCTCTAACTTGACTACGCAAACCGCTATCAACTCTGCGTTCATTACGTTTGACCTTCAGGTGACCGCTGGTCAGGGTGGTGCGAACTTCATTAACTTTGACTTTATCTCAGCAGATGCAACTGCAGCTGATAATACTCAGATTAATGTGGGTACCACGGTTGAAGAAACATTGGATAACTTCGTTTCTGTATACAACCAGTATACCGGTACTGATGACTTTGGTGCTCGTCAGACGGAAGCTCGACGTGAAGGCCGATCAGTCTTTATTGAAGGCTTAACGTCCGGTAACGTGAACACGATTGATGGTAACGCCATGACCATTGCTGCATCAGGTGCTAACTTAGCAGCTGAAGTGAGCATTAGTAATGGTGGTGCATTTAACAATGGTGTGGACACAGGTATTAATACCGTTGGTGTGTCTAATGCTAGCTTCATCGGTGAAGTACAAGGCTTTACTGCAGAATTTACTGGGGTAGCGAACTCTGTGAATCTCGCGATTCAGGTGGGTGAGCGTACCTACAGTGCTTCTGGTGTGAATGCGGCGGCAGATGCTACCATTCGTCTGACATCGGCTGAAGGTGATTTCTTCGATATCGACCTTCAGGGTGCAACCAATAGTATAACCATTTCTGACCAGTCAGATGCAAATACATTGGCCGCACGACTCGATGTAGCGTTCTCGACCATTACCTTTACCCAAGATCGCGAAGTATCCAGCTACAATGCAGCTGGTGATATTGTGACCGACGGTGTGGTAACCGGTTCTCTGACCGGATCATCCTTCTCACTCAGAACCGCGGATTACTCTGATCCTCGAATCTCTGATGTACGCGTGAGTGCTCCTCTTGAAGGTGCCGATGGCGGTATCATCGAATTCGATGTGAATGGTGTAACCTATCGTTCTGCCGGTGATATTGGTGATGAGATCGGTGCTAACTCTGTGACTCGCTTTGTGAGTCTAGAGAATGGTAACGATATTCTTACCTTCCGTAATGGTGCAACTGCGATTGAGTTTGATACAGACGCGAAAGCAGCCAACCTAGAGTCGGTGTTGCTATCTGCATTTGGTATCGGTGAAGGTGGTGAGACCATCGGCTTCCAGGTCGGTGTTACCACATCGGATACCTTGGAGATCTCAATCGGTAACGTGACAACCAAGAGCATCTATGGTGGTCTAGAGCTCGATGTATTGACTTCGGAAAATGCAGCTGCAGCTAGTGACCAGCTAGATCTTGCGATTGATGCGGTAACTTCTGTACGTGCAGAAGTTGGTGCGTTACAGTCACGTTTCGGATTTGCATCTGCAAACATTGAAAGTTCTATCCAGAACCAAGACGCTGCTCGCGGCGTGTTGTTGGATACGGATGTAGCAGCCGAGTCTACCTCATATGCTACGTCTCAGGTCCAGTTGCAGGCAGGTATTGCGGTATTGGCGCAGGCCAACCAGATCCCGCAGAACCTACTACAGCTTCTGGGTTAATTTTAACCGGGATAGAGGGGGGCGCAGTAGTGCCCCTCTCCAACCCACCCTTTAATGGAGGATAATATGGACGTTAGTGCAATCAAAGGAACCGGTGCTCAGCAGCCGACTGGCAATCAGACGTCTGCATTACGTGCTGAGGATGCGGTAGCTTCACTTAGTCAGAAGTCTGAAGTAGACGCTGAAAAAGTAGAGGTCGTTGCTGTTGAACAAGAAGAACGAGTCTTGGCAGACGAAGAGCGTTTTGCGCAAGTAGAGCAAGCTGCAAAAGCCATGGTTAATAACATGGACCACTTTGTGGTGAGTGATACTAAGTTTACGATCTTCAAAGATGCAACTGGTCAGTATATTACGCGCTTTACCAGCCTACGTGATGGTTCAGTGACGTATATTCCTGAGCCAGAGATCATGAAGTACGCGGCGCAGACCCGCATGCCTCGTGAGTCATTAGTAGAAATAAAGGCATAAAGTCTTTATAATAATTAGTTAGACGCTCGGGGGACTTATGGTTACGTCGATCAACCTTGGTGGTTTTTTTGAATCAGATGGCAAGACAGTGCTTTCTGGTTCGGCATCCGGTCTGGATACGGAAAGCCTGATTAATGCGCTGGCAGAAGCGCGTCGGTTACCAGCTGTGCAGCTGGAAGAAAGACTGGAATCGAATGCGACGTTATCGGAAGCTTATGGTGAATTAGACCGCATCTTGACTTCGTTTCAGGATGCGGCGAATTTCCTGCGCAACCCACCAGGCGTTGGTAATGAAGCAGAAAATATCTTTGAATATCGCGGCGGTACGATAACCAGCAGTGATGGTGTTGCGGGTAGTAATTATCTGAATATTGTTGCAGAGCCGGGTGCTTCTATCACTAATTACGAAATTACCGTTGATCAGCTTGCTACCCAGAATGTCAAGGTGACGGATACTTTTGCATTGGCTGATGAAGATACACAAGCGGTAGGCGGTGGCGGTCCATTTAATGCGGGTACATTAACGTTTGGACCAAATGCTGTAGATGTAGAGTTTGAAGCAGGTGACACGCTGAATGAAGTGGTTGCCAAATTTAATGCGGTTAAAGATTTGAGTGAAGTTGAGGCTTCTATCATTAAGGTGGCCGATGGCCAGTTCCGCTTGTCGTTAAAGACGACGGGGACGGGAACCGATATGAATTATGATTTGGGTGTTCCTGCCCCACCAACATTTTTGGCGGGTGATGCGATTTTTCATCTTGATGCGAATGACGTGAATGGTGATGGGGATTATGGCAATAACCCTGGGGCAGACCAGCTATTTCCTAATCCTATCGATATTTCAGGTAGTACCACTGTCAACCCTCAGGGGGCGGGGCCTACTTTAGATGTCGATGGTACTAATACGATCGCAGCGTTCGATTTCGCCGGAGCCAATGTAGGGTACAACCCTAGCAATACAGGTGCAATTAACACATCTCCGCCATTCCAGAGCAAGACCTTTGCATTTGCGTTTGAAACGGGTGCGGATGTGTCTGGAACACAGACCATTTATGAGCAAGGCGGATCAACCAATAGCATGGGGTTATTTATCGCTCCCGATCCTGGTAATGGTAATGCGGCTACTCTGTTTGCCACGGTTGGTGTCGATAATGGTAGTTGGCCGGGAAATGAGCTAAAAACACTTAATCTAGGAACGGTTAATCCGAGTGAAACCTATACCGTAGTGCTCGATTTTGATGCTACGGCAAATCCGACCGTAAATGACCCTGCCAATACGTTTACTGGCTATGTGAATGGCGTGCAGATGGATCAGGTTGATTCAATTGCTGAGATGCCAAACCATTCTGGCGGTATTGGTATTGGTTATACTGAGGGTGGTACAACATTGCCTGATGGCTCTCAGCCCGGCGGCGATGGGCAGTATTTTGAAGGTAAGATATCTGAAGTTATTCTAACGAATACTAATTTGAGTACGGATGAATTTACCCAGCTCGATAATTATCTTCAGAATAAATATCAACAGCCTATTGCTGATGCATCATTGTTTAACGTTGGGTTTGCTATTACAACAGATGCGGTGGATGCTGAGATGACCATTGATGGCACGACCATTACGCGTCAGACCAACAGCATTGATGATGTGATTACGGATATTACCTTTAATCTGGTAGGTGAAACCCCTCCGGCAGAAGATCTGGATGTTGAAATTCAAGCAGATACCGAGTTGGCAAAATCTGCGATTTTCAACTTTGTTGATGCGTATAACGAAGTGCGCATTTTCGCCGCTCGTCAGAATGAACGTAATGATGACGGTACCACTGCAGAAGAGGCGGTACTTGCTTCTAGTAACACATTGCGAAGTGTTGTTAGCCGCGTGAATAGCGAAATGGCATCTATTGTTGATGGTATTACGGGTGGTGATCCTGATCGCTTGGCAGATATCGGGCTGAACTTTGAGGATTTCCCGGGTGATGCTGAAACGCCATTTACGCGTAACATCATTACGGTAGATGAGGCAGAATTAGATTCTGCATTATCTGCAAATTTTGAAGGTGTTCGCCGGTTATTTGAATTTGATTTCATTTCTGATGATCCGTCTCTAACCGTTTTTGAGCGTACGAATGCTTTGAATGTAGCCGATGTTGATCTTAATATTGACCAGACCAATGGTGTTTACGAAGCAACCTTTGATGATGGCACTGGCTTACAGACGATTACTCTTGAATCGTCTAGCCTGAGTGGTGGTGGTGTCGTTTTAAGAGCGGCAGAAGGTACAGCGCTTGAAGGCTTGACGCTGATTTATGCAAGTACCGATGATGCGACGGTTAATCTAAATCTGACTCAGGGTATTGGTGACCGTGTGTTTAACACGATGGAAGATATACTGACGGAGGATAATGGGTTGCTCACCGTTGAGCTGGAGTCGATTGCCAGTGAAAATGAGCGCATGCAGGAAGAAATCACGCGTATTGACGAGATTGTTGCTGCATATAGAGATCGTTTGCTTAAGCAGTTCAGTGCGTTAGAGGCTGCTATTACACAAGCTAACACCTTGCTACAAAGTATTGCAGCAAACAACGCGGCACGTAATAATAACGGCTAGAAGGTTTAATCATCTAGAGAGGTTGTCTGCATGTCACCGAATGGTAATCCGTATAAAGCTTACACGAAAGCCAACCATACGGTTCCTAAGACCAAACAGGTGGTCATGCTTTATGATGGCATCATCCGTAACCTGAAACAGGCCGCAGAAGCCATGCAGAATAATCAAATTGAAGTTCGTTTTAATAAGCTTGTGAGAGCTTCTGAGATTATGATGGGGCTGCAAAGCAGTTTGGATTTTGAAAGTGGTGGTAACGCTGCGCGCGTCTTGTACGATTTTTACTCAACTATGGATAATCGCGTGATGCATCTGCACAAAACCAATGATGTGGAAGAATGTGGTCGCATTGTTGATGAAGTGCGTGAGATGCGTGATATGTGGGCTAAAATCGATAGCGGTGAATTGGATACAGAAACGGCGCAAGGCCCGCAAACCGCTCAACAGCCTGAGCAGGTAAGCGCTGCTCCCGCGCCTCAGCCTGCACCGGCGCCAAATGAAACAAGCGGTGAAGATGGCTCAGCATCTTCTAAGCCAGACCCGCTTTCTGGTGTTGTACTTAACGCCTAGACTTTCTTTCCTGCAGTTTTTTCCCAGCCTTAATTTTGCACCTTCAATTGCCTGCTTTTTTTGCCGTGTTCTTAGTGGTTGGATCTCTGCTTAGTAGCTGATATATAGTCTTAAAATATATTGATCTTATTTGGCACGTGCCTTGCATAGTCATTAGCAAACAGGAAGTTTGTGATTATGGATATAGGTATTGTATCACTTTTAGCTAATGCACCAGCTGTGCCACCACAGAATGAGAAGGCGGCTGATGCGTTAGAAAATAAAGCCTCGGATAAGAATCCGTTTAACCAATTACTGTCGGCTTATTCAGTCGAAGAAATCAAACAGTTCAAGCAAGAGCTGCTTTCCAAAGCAATGGAAGGTGAGTTGGAAGAATTAGAGCAGGTGCTTGAGCAGATGTTTGAAGGCTTGGTGGGCGTATCGTTGACAGATATTACCATTCCTGACGTAGCGATTTCCGCTATTACTTCTACACAGAATTTACAGACCATTACATCGATTGAAGGTGACGTTGATTTGCCAATAGTTGATGTGAGTGGTTTGGTGGTGCAGCATGTCGCTCCCGGTGAATCGGTTGAGCTTGACGAGATGGAAGCTGCTCCTGCTAATGATTTACATTTTTTGCTGTTGACTCCCCAGACGGAAGAGCTAAGCGGTTTCCCTATGGTATTGCCGATCAACGAATCGGCGTCAAAGCAATTGCTGACTCTTGATGCGCAAGAGCTGCAGGATTGGGTGGATAGTGAGATTATTCCAGTCATTCACGGCTTGCCTGATCTAGATTCTGAGACACTTGATGTCTTTCAGCTAACTGTTGAGTTGGTGGATGGTAATCTGCATCAAGATGCACAAGCGTGGGCAGAGCTTCATGCGGAAGGTATGGGCGTTGTTGTGAGTCCGCATGCACAACTTGTTACATTCCCGCAAGCACATATTAATTTAGAGCCGCGCGCAGAAATCATTGCGAATGAAATCATGCCTGCAGGGCAGATAATGACAGATGATATGCCAGATTTACCATTGGATGATCTGGATATGATTCAGCAACCTAATATTGTCAAAGTTGCAACTGCAGCAACTGCAGCAGCTACAGTAACTGCAGATGTTGATGCAGATGCCGGTATGCCTAGAGTTAACCCTGATGAACGCTTTGTAAAAGTGAGTGCGAATGATCTGGCGCGTAGTCAGCGATTTGAAGAGGGGGTGTTCACTAACTCGGCTAACGCGAATAATGGGCAGTTTAAGCCAGAGATATTGCAGCAAACAGCAGCTAATGTCTTTACGTCTGTAGATGTGCCGGCAGATGCTGAGGTTGAAATCTTGACCCCTATTAATGCTTCCGGACATACCTCATCGCTCTCTGCTAAGGAAGTCGATGAGGCGCGTGTGCCATTTTACAAGGCGGCACATTTTGTCCCATCACATGCGCAATCTAAACCATCAGAGCAAGTGCAGATGTTTATCCGTCAGGGCATTCAGCCGGGCATGGACCGCGTCATGCTTGAGTTGGACCCGCAGGATTTGGGTAAAGTTGAAATCCGTATGGATATTGTTGCCGATGGCCGCTCACAGGTTAGCTTTACGGCAGAAAATAGAAGTACGCTGGAAATGCTCCAAAAGGATGCTGCGTGGCTACAAAAAGCCCTGCAAGAAGCTGGTATTGAAGCAGATACTCAGGATATGGAGTTCCAGTTAAGTGACCAAGGGAATGGTGATGGTAAAGGTGGGGGCGAATCTGGCACGTCGCTTGCATATGGTGAAGAGCAAAACGATGTCTTGCCAAGTTACACCTCGCAATATGTCGTCAATTTAGAAGAAGGGGTAGACATTAAAGTCTAATAGAGAAAATGGTTTCAGCACTCGATTCACTCAACAACGATACAATTACCAATACATCGCAACTGGATCTGATTGGTCTAAACTCTAACCCGCAAACAGAAGCAGGTGCGGACCTTTCGAAGCTTGCAGAAGATTTTGATGACTTCTTATTACTTCTAACGACCCAGTTAGAAAACCAAGACCCAACCGACCCTATGGAAACGAACGAGTTTACCAACCAGTTGGTTGCGTTTACAGGGGTAGAACAACAGATTAAAACGAATGATCAATTGGAAGCCTTAGTTGGTCTAAACCAGGACGCTAAGATTGATGGTGCGGTAGGCTTTATCGGCACATTTGTCGATACTAAAGGTAAGTCAGGCTTCTTGGACGAGAAGGTGGAAGGTGAAGACCGCTATGCAGCCTTTGCGTATGAGTTGGAAGTGGAAGCTAATCAGGTGCAGATCCTGATTACAAATGAGCTGGGCGAAGCTGTTTATAGCGGTTTTGGCCCGACTGCTGCCGGTAAGAACCGCGTGTATTGGGATGGCGTAAATAACTTTAACGCGTCTGAAGAAGAAGCTGGGACATACAACATCAGTATTACAGCTAAAAACGCGAGTGGTAATGAGATTGACCACAAAACATACACGACTGGTCGAGTGACCAGCGCAGAGTTAGTCGATAATAAAGTATTCCTCGAAGTAGCCGGAACCTATGTGAACATCGATGATGTTCAGTCGGTCTACTAGGTGAGGAAGGTGAGTAACTAGGTAAGTTAGGATTAGCGAAGGAGAGAGCTATGAGTTTATACGGTGCATTATTTGGAGGGGTGTCTGGTCTAGCGTCGCAAAGTGCGAAGATCGGTATGATTTCAGACAATATCGCGAACGTAAACACGATCGGTTATAAAGAGGCCGAGGCGTTGTTTGAAACGCTTGTGGTGAATTCAACCAACACTGGTAAATATTCTACGGGTGGTGTGCGTGTTAATAACCGTATTAATGTCGACAAGCAGGGCCTGATTCTCTCCACAGATGCTCCGACCGATATTGCGCTTTCTGGTAACGGTTTCTTCACCGTTAACGGACAAGCAGACAGCTCTGGTATTCCACAATATACGCGTGCTGGTTCATTCCGCGTAGACGAAGCTGGTAACTTTATCAACGGTTCAGGTTTTTACCTGCAAGGTTGGCCGCTAAGCCGTGAAGGGTTGCTGCCTGGTGAGCCTGGTAACATCAATACCGTTTCATTCGGTAACCTGGAATCTCTAGAAACGGTGAATGTCGAGTCTTCTAGTGGTATTGCGCTTGCGACAGAAAATATGGAAGTGAGTGCCAACCTAGATGCGGGTGAAGAGATTTATCCGGGTGAGGCTGGTACGGTTATCATGGATGAGAACAACACGTTGAACTTCCAGATTGATGCAGAGACAATCATTGTTCCTGATGAGTATGGTCTGGCACCTGCAAATAGCATTCTGAGAGGTGACTCTTTTGAAGTGCTTACCGGTAATGGCCTGCAGTATCAGTATGAATATGGTGGGTTCACGATTGGTCGTTCGATCTCTGTGAATGGTACTAGTAACAACTTTGGTGATGGTTTGAACACCATTACCCGATCTTTAGCTGGTGATGCTGTTACTTACGAGACTGCCGCTGGTGGTAGCGCGGTGACGATTGATTTCGGTACAGTCAACCATGGCCTGATTACTGGTGATACACTCACCATCGCAGGTGATACGACTGGTTTCGGTTTGGTTAACCCGTTAGATGGTGCTTATACCGTAACCTGGTTGAGTGCTACGACGCTTCAAATTACAACCGCTATTCCTCACGGTGTCGCGGGTCCATCTGTTCCGGCAGCTGGTGATGCGGCTTCGACCGTAACGTTTGACCCTTATGTAACGTCGGGCAACATGTTTGATGCCGATGCGGCAAGTGAAGCCTTCTTCGGTACGGCAGGAACGACGCGTTTTACCACTGAGGCATTATCATTCTCGATTGTACGTGCAGATGATACTCATACCTTTACCTACACCGCAAGTTCACCAAACGTATTTGCCGGACAGTTTAATAGCCTTTCAACGCTTGCTCAAGCAATCGATGAGGTGAATGGTCTGACAGCGCGTGTTGCAGGTGATCGCCTGATGGTTGGTGCGGAGGATGCCGATGAGGCATTGTCATTCACCAATGGTGATGACACCACCTTTACCGCTACGCAAACAGGTATTGATTGGATTAGCGAGCTTGATTTGGCAGCCTTTGGTGTCGGTGATAACCGCTGGTTTACCATGCAGAGTCTGGCGAATGAGGTGAATGAAGATGATGGTGTGACCGCGGAGATTACGGATCCGCTATCACAAGCGACCATGGATATTCGCGTGGATGATCCGTTGGATACGATTGAATTCCAAGATGTGCAAGATGCCACATTGGTAACGGCTGACGGTACGGCAACTTACCAATACACAGCTGCGGCTCAGGTGGCAGGTGTTGCGATTGATGTCGTAACCGAGATCGGTGTTGACCCATTGACTTTGGGTTACAACGTAGGTGACTTCATTACGATCCAGAATGATGGTACTGCTGCACTTGGTCTGCCTGCGACATTCCCTAACACTCCGGGTAACATTCAGGTGCAGGTGACCGCGATTGGTGCCACCGACTTTACCTTCCAGATTCCTGGTTCGTACAATACGGGTGGTTTTGCAGGTTTCGCTGCAACCAACATTTCCGCTGGTACAACCTTCGCGATTTATCAAGAAGGTAACCAAGGGTCGGTTGTTGCTGAACTTGGTCTGGTCACTTCATTGAATAGTGCTGCGTACACCCCGCAAACAACCGGTGTGCTTGGCCCTGAGTATGATTCTACCGGTGCAGTAGGTGACAATATGGCATCTGGTGAGATTACCCCGCAATTCAGCCGTAACGTTCGTGTCTATGATGCGTTGGGTACGGGGCACGATTTGACCATTGCCTACATCAAGACCGATGAGAATGAATGGGCTGTAGAGATCTATGCTGCTGATGAAGATGAGGTGGTATCCTCACTCTTCGATGGTCAGGTGGCAGTTGGTACGCTTACCTTCAACGGTGATGGTAGCTTGCGAGCAGTAAGCGCTGGTCTACGCGATGAATTCTCTGTGACTTGGGCGAATGGCGCAGCAGAAAGTAACATTACGATCGACTGGGGTACGGCTGGTCAGCCATTTGGTACCGATGGTGCTACCGAGATTGGTGACACGGATGGTATCAGTCAGTTTGATGGTGATTATACGGTAAACTTCATCAACCAAGATGGTGCACCGGTGGGTGAGTTGGTTGGTGTGGAAGTAGATGAAGAAGGGTTTGTGATCGCCAGTTACACGAACGGTGAAACCCGAGCACTCTACAAACTACCGATTGCAGACTTTACCAATGTGAATGGTCTACGCCATGTAACGGGTAACGTTTACGAAGAAACACGCGATTCTGGTGACGTGCAACTGCGCGAAGCTGGAACCGGAGGCGCTGGTGATGTGGTCGGCGCCGCACTCGAACAATCCAATGTTGAACTCTCTGAGCAGCTTACGGACATGATCGTGGCACAGCGAGCGTATCAGTCGAATACGCGAGTGATTACCACGACCGACGAACTGCTAGAGCAGCTAAACAACATCTAGGATTTAACAAAGTCGTCTAGCTCCTTGAGGCTCGGTTGGTAACAACCGGGCCCTTTTTTTATTCTTTTACATATCATGGTGTTTTGCCTTGCCTTTGTCTGGTGTTCTGGTATCACTTCGTTAACAAAATACTAACAAAAACTGTGTTTTCTGCATCACAGGTTAACGTTTTAGGCCTGAGAACGACAAGAATAGTCGAACAGTTTTTGTGAATGTTACAACTCGTCGTTAAGATGAGATCAAATAAATGTAAGGAATAGCATGTCCGTTACTAACGAATTCTTGAACGCACTGAAGGCTACTACTAAGGATGCGCAGAGCGTTGCAACCGAGTCAGATTCTGAGCTGGCAAATCTAATGTCTGATGCAGATTATTTGCGTCAATCTTCTTCACTCATCAATGAAGCATTGCAAAAAGGCTTTGATGTTTTGCAACTTGCAAACGGTGATATTGTGACGACGGGAACGAAGACCGTTGTGAATCAATTCACATGGGACGAAGAAAAAGGCAAGCTAGTTAAGACGAAAACCACGACAGAGAGAAAGACTAAAAAAGCAAAAGAAGAATTGCTTGACGAGGACTTCTAGATCGTGCTTAATTGAGGTATCCCATCCCAGCAAAAAGGCCGCTCCTCGGAGTGGCCTTTTGTTTATCTTGCCTTCGGAAACCAGCAGATATTCTAGCGATTTCGCTTGTCTCTATTGGGTTTGAATTGTCTCTAAATGCGTCGCTAACCCGGTATCATCAGATAGCTCGACCATTATGGCGGCTAGGGTGCCATTGCCCTTGGCGGGTTCCATTCGAATCTTGCGCATCTTTTTCAAAAACTGCTGCATCGGTGCTTGCTGATCGAAGCCGATGATTGAATTGTAATTGCCGCACATGCCAGTATCGGTCTGATAGGCGGTGCCTCCAGGTAAGATACGTGCATCGGCTGTTGGGATATGGGTATGGCTGCCGACCACGGCTGAAACTTTTCCATCGAGAAAGTAACCCATGGCATTTTTCTCAGATGTGGCTTCACAATGCATATCGACCAAGATCGCATCGACATTATGGCCTATGCGGTAACCCTGCAGGGCTTGTGTGGCCGCGTTAAATGGGCAATCGAGATTTTCTTTGTGAAAGACTTGGCCGAGCAGATGAAGCACGACCAGCTTTTTGCCGTTCTGAAGTGTGTATTGTCTGCAGCCCGATCCGGGGGTGCCTTCGGGGAAATTGTGAGGACGCAGGAGCTGCGCGTCATTCTCAATGAGTTTGGCGCTGTCTTTTTGATCCCAGATGTGATCACCACCGGTCAGGATATCGGCACCGGCTGCTTTCATTTGCTTGATACAATCAGTGGTGACACCAAAGCCGCCCGCTGCATTGTCGACATTGACGATGGCGGCATCGATTTTATATTCGGATTTGAGTGCTGGTAGACGTTTGGTGATGACATCTCTGCCTGCTCTTCCCACCACGTCGCCGCAAAATAATATACGCATGCAGGCGTTATAGCAGGCTAATCGTCCATGTCCAGCATGCTAGACGGTGCGGAACATACCAACACCAGAAGGGGTGAGGATGCCATCGAGGATTTGGTCATGTGCTTCTGGTTCGATTTCGTCTGATTCTTGAAAATCGTAGGCGACACCAAAGAAGAGGGTTTGCGGATAGATTTCACGGTAATTTTCCATGATTCGGTCGTAATAGCCACCGCCATAGCCTATGCGGTAACCTTCTTGATTAAAGGCGAGTAAGGGGACAAGCACCACTTCGGGCATCATTGGGGTTTGCGATTCGGGGATACGAATGCCATAGGCATCTTCTGTCAGTGGATTGCCGGGCTGCCAGGCGCAGAAGGTCATGCTGCCATCTTCTTGGGTAACGGGTAGGGCGCATTGTTTGTGGTATTGGTCCATGCGATTAAAGATTGGCAGAATATCGAGTTCATTTCGATAGGGGTAGTAGCCTGCCATGCTCATTGCCATGCCCATATAGGGGTGGTCCATAAAATGCAGCGTGACAGATTGGGAGGCAGACAGACGGTCCGAGTCGGACATCTCGACGCGTCTATGCAGCATTTCCTTGCGGATACGATCTTTTGATGAGGTCATAAGCTCAGTGTGACAAGTTAGGATCCGCGCTGGCCGTGTCGGTTGTAAATCCTCCTGTGACCCGTGTGGTCAAGTGGGTGCCGTGTGTCTTAAGCCTCAGCGAAAAACAGGGACAGCTCCCATGAGGTAATCATCGGTCCCGGAGTATTAACGTCTCACGAGCCGCGCAGAACCTAGACCATTATAGGATTGGCTTATGCTGGTTTCAAGTGCTGTATTTGGCTTTATAACGCTCTGGAATTGCGTCTTGTTCCTGAAGTGCTTGCAGCAAAGGCTGTAATTTATCGGCCACTGGTTCCCATGAATGCAAGGCTTTGTGGTAGAGTGGCTGGCGCACTTGCTGTGTGCTAGCGGTGAAAACATTGCGTTTCTGCTCATGGAAATTGAGGCAATCCTCATGCCATTCAAGGCCACAATGATTGAGGAGGGTTTCGATGGTTTGTTTTGGGTCGGTTACTAGGTCTTCATAGGCACTATCCAGAATCCAACCGGGGAAGAGTTCATGCCATTTTGTCATGAGGAGCTGGTAGTTTTTATAAGCTTGCGCCAAGTGATTGAAATCATATTTATAGGTATGGCGACTTAAGAAAGCTTGTCGCCAAATAGACCAGCACGTGTCCATAGGGTCGCGCATGCAGTGAATGATGATGGCATTAGGGATAAGCAGCTTGATCATACCGATCAGGTAAAAGTTATGTGGCATCTTATCGATGATGTGTTTGGTGGGGCCGAAGGTCTGAAGTGCTGTTACGAGTTGTTGACCAAGCAGGGTGAGGTGCTTGCTTTGTATGTTGGACAACTCTTCTGGAAAGGTGGCGTTATTTATTTTAGGCAGTTCAACCGTTACAATTTTTCGCAATAGCTCTAGCTCGCCAGCTCCTGTCATGTCTGGGTGGCAGGCAAGAATCTGCTCGGTTAGTGATGTGCCAGAGCGTGGCATGCCGACAATGAAAACCGGAAGGTTTGAGGTAAAACCTGACGATTGATGGTGTTGCATTAGTTCTGGCGTGAAATGCTTGAGAATATCGTTGGTAAATTGGGTGTCTTCTTCGATGATGCTTGGGTAGAGGAAGGATTGGGAGTAGTTTGCTTTGGCGTAATACTCGAATGCTTCTGCGTGTTTATTGTGTTTTTCTAGCTGATAGGCCCATGCATAATTCAGCGATACTTGCTCTTTATCGTGATTATCTCGCTCCTCAGCCTCGTCTCGTAGCGCTTTCATGTGTTTAGTGAATGCACTGTCTTCATCATGCTTCTTTCGGTGTGCAATATGAAAGATCGCTGTGGTGTCATTAGGGTTTTTGGTTAGGGCTTTTTCGTAATATGTTGCGGCGGCGTCTTCTTCTCCCATCGCAGCTAGCACGATGGCTAATTCGGTTTCTATGTTAGGATAGTCCGGTTTTTCTTGCTCAATGCTTTGAAATAATTGTAAAGCCAGTTGTGGGCGGTTGGTGTCTCGCAAGCAGATTGCCAGCTGTGCTCTGGCGTCTAGGTGTGATGGGTCTAGCTTCATGACATTATTGAGGCTTTGGATGGCACCATGCAAATCGTGTGAGAATTTCTGGGCCACACCCAGACCATACCATGATTTGACATCTTGCACGTTCAATTTGAGGGCATTCTCAAAATGTGGAATGGCGTCATGGCTTTGTTGTTTTTGGAAATAGCTGGCCCCAAGCAAGTAATGGGTGTTGGGGTAGTTGCTGAGTTGGTTGTATGCAGCTTTGATGCTTTGAATGACGGTGTCCCACTGTCCAGATAGATATAGCTGATTTAGCTGTTCTAGTATGTCGGAGCTGGTAGGTTGATGCTGCATTATGACATGCTCAGCGCGCGTTTAAGTGGTTCAAGTTTGTCTTCAATGGCAGCCCAGCTTTTTACGGCACTCTTATACAGGGGCTTATTGATTTGGTTCACACTGGCTGTGTAGACAAAGTTTTTCGTCTCATGAAAATTCAGGCAATTTTCATCCCATTCAAGATTGCAATAATCGAGTAGAGAGCGGATGGATGTTTCAGGATTTTCAACAAGCACTTCATAGGAAAATTCATAAATAGAATCTGGGTACAGGCTTTTCCAGTATTCCATGAGCGCGATTTTGTCCTGATAGAATGCGCCCAGCTGTTCGAAGGTGTTTTTATAGTGATGAACGCCGACATAGGCCTGACGCCAGATTGACCAGCAATTATCTATTGGGTCACGTTTGCAGTGAATGATTTTTGCATTTGGAAGGATTGCTTTTATCAGGCCGATATAAAGCATGTTGCTTGGCATTTTATCGACGATATGGGCAGGCGAATCATCATGCGCATAGGTTTTGAGCGTGTTGACGTAGTAATGTCCCATTTGTGCGAAGAGTTCATTTGGTATTTTGTCTAAGCCGTTAGGGAACGCCTCTTGAGTGATTTTGGGAATTTCAATGCTTACCATGCGACGTAAGATTTCTAACTCGCCCGCGGCAGTGACATTCGCATGGCTGCCCAGAATTTGTGTGGTGAGTGATGTGCCAGAGCGTGGTAGGCCTAACACAAAGATGGGAGTGGCATCGGGATTGCCTAGCGGCTGTGTTTTTGCGACCCATTTCGGCGTAAAACTCTTTTTGCATTGTTCCAGCCACACGCCAATATGGTCTGAGTTGAACGGCATGATCTTATGATGCGCAAGATTCGCTTTTTCGTAGTAGGTATATGCGTTCTCTAGGTCTTTGGCTTTGTCATGGATGCGTGCCAATCCGTAGCATGCATAAATATAGCTGTGGTCTTTTGTATTTGCGGTTAATTCATAGCGCTCAATAATGGCGTGCAGTTTTTTTGCTATATCAGATTTCGGTGTAGGTGTGTTGCGCTGTACATTATTGAAAAGAATATGCGCATTGTCTGGGTATTGTTCTAAGCAGCTTTCGTAATAGGCATCGGCTTGTTCGTCATTGCCCAACGCTTCGTGGAGGATCGCTAATTTATTATCGATCATTGGATAGTTAGGGTTTCGTTTTTTTAGACTCTCAAAGCATTGTAATGCTAATGTTCCTCGATTGCTGTCACGTAAGGCATCGCCGAGCTTTTCCATCGCTTGTTCATTGTCTGGCTGAAGTTTAATGACATGATTAAACGCGTTCACGGCACTATGCATGTCCATCAGTGCTAGATGCGTTAGGCCAAGTTGGTATGCTGCTTCGGCATAGTCGTGATTGAGTTTTAAGGCGTTGGTGAAGCAGGTGAGAGCTTGCGCATTTTGTCCGGTGTTGAGTGCATGTACACCAACCGCATAATGCGTTTGCGGTACCATCTGGATGTCGTTGAAATGTTGGTGGGCGAACGCACTGGCTTCTTGCCATTGCTGGTTTTTCAGCAAGGCTTCAAGAGACTGAATTAGTGCCGTTTGATCTGTCACGCCCCATCCTAAAAGGTTAGTTTAGTAGCGCGTCTATGCTGCCTCTAGTTTTTCAGCGATTTTTTCAATGCGATCTGCAAAGTGGTGCATGCTGTCTGCCATAGCAGATTCCATCTCTTCGATGCGTGCTTGTGAGGCTGCACCTGCATCGCCTTTTGATAGTGCGCGCAATTCTTTCTTAGAGACATCTGCTGAGCTTTGTACTTCTAAAATTTCATCTGCCATCATGAGGGCGGTATAGACCAGCATGGTTGATTCTGATGCGCGGCCCATCTCGCTAACCAGCTGTTGAGCACGATCATTGATCATCTGTACCAGCTTGCCCAGATGCGCTTCTTGGCCATCATCGCATGCTAGTGCGTATTCGCGGCCATAAATCGTTACATTCATTTTACCCATGAGAATCCCCTATGCTTGCGCCATCATGACGAGATCGAGCTGTTCGACCTGATCATCAATTTTATCGGCTACTTTGTTAGCAACATCTTGCAGCTCAACATGCTCTTTTTGCAAAGCCTGAAGCTGGTTGCTGAGTTTTGAATTTTCGTCGCTGAGGCGAGCATTTTCTTTCTTAAGCTCGTCCAGATCGGTTTGGACGTCGCTTTCAATCACGGCAGACGCGCTGACGCTAGCAGATTCCAGTCGTTCAAAAGCAGCGCTTAAGCGCGCACTTGCTTCGTCAAGAGGGGAGGTTTTGCTTGCTGCCATAACTTGCCTTTCTACAAACTTTGCATGAGCTGATTTGAGTTTTTTTATTCTTTTTTATTGGGTTAGTGCGATTTTTGCGTCTAACACATTCGCAAGCTAGCATCATTGTGTGCGATATGAAAAGTGAAAAATGAGAGATATCCTAGGACAGTGTGCATAATATGGTTTTCAAGCGCATTTAACTATGCCATTAGAGAGGCATTATGACACAAGCAATGCCTACACCAACTGATGTTACTGAAGTTCATCACCATGATTTAGCGAATGCGATTCGCGCGCTGAGCATGGATGCCGTCCAAAAAGCTAATTCTGGTCACCCGGGTATGCCTATGGGCATGGCCGATGTTGCTGCTGTGCTTTATGCGGATATCATTAAGTTTAATCCGAAACATCCAAACTGGCCGGATCGTGATCGCTTTGTGCTTTCAGCCGGACATGGCTCGATGCTGCAATATGCGCTGCATCACCTGACTGGTTATGAGGATATGACGATTGATCAGATCAAGAATTTCCGCCAGATGGGTTCGAAAACGGCTGGTCACCCAGAATATGGTCATGCGGAAGGTATTGAGACAACGACAGGCCCGCTGGGCCAGGGCATTGCTAATGCGGTGGGTATGGCTTTGGCAGAACGTTTGCTCAATGCGGAGTATGGCGACGAGTTGGTCGATCATTACACCTATGTGATTGCAGGTGATGGCTGCCTAATGGAAGGTATTAGCCACGAAGCGATTTCGATGGCTGGTCATCTGAAACTAAATAAGTTGATCGTTCTGTTCGATGATAATCATATATGCATTGATGGCCCGACCGATATGACGGTGTCTGACAACCAGCTTCAGCGCTTTGAAGCGTGCGGTTGGGACACAAAGCAGATTGACGGGCATGATCCGATTGCGATTGCCACGGCGATTTTTGAAGCACGCGTCTCTGACAAACCGAGCCTGATTGCATGCAAGACAACGATTGCAAAGGGTGCGCCGACCAAGGCGGGTACTTCTGCAAGTCACGGAGCGCCACTAGGCGATGATGAGATTGCAGGAGCACGCGCGCAGCTAGAATGGCCACACGAGCCATTTGAAATTCCAGAAGCGATTCGCCAAGCGTGGCTTGAGACATCGGATAGATGCCGTGAAGATTACGAGAATTGGGTGCAGCGTTTTGACGCGTCTGATCGCAAAGATGATTTTAGTGCGCGCATTGCGGGTGAGTTGCCAGAGGGCTGGCAGCAAGCCGTGCAGGATTTGAAGAAATCATTGGCAGAAGCTCAGCCAAAAGAAGCGACGCGTAAATCGTCGCAAAATGTGCTCGATGCGATTGTACCGCATGTCCCTGCCATGATTGGTGGCTCTGCTGATTTGACGGGGTCTAATAATACCAAAGCCGCATCGATGACGCCGGTGACCGCGCCAGAATATGCAGGCAAATATGTCTATTACGGCGTTCGCGAGCATGCGATGGCCGCCGCCATGAATGGCTTGGCGTTACATGGTGGTTTTATTCCCTATGGTGGCACCTTCTTGGTGTTCACCGATTATTGCCGTCCATCGATTCGTTTATCTGCATTGATGGAACAGCGCGCCATTTACGTGATGACGCATGACTCGATTGGTCTGGGTGAAGATGGTCCGACGCACCAGCCAGTAGAGCATATGGCAGCATTACGTGCGATTCCGAATCTGCAAGTATTCCGCCCGTCTGATGCGACCGAAGTGGCTGAATGCTGGGCGTTAGCGATTGCATCGCAAAAAACGCCGTCTGTGTTGGCGCTCTCGCGTCAGGGCATGCCGCATCTGCGCGGGGCCTACACTCAAGACAATTTGTCTGCTTACGGTGCGTATACATTGTGCGAACATTCCGATGATGATCCGCAAGTGGTGCTGATTGGTACCGGCTCTGAGACGCATTTATGCGTTGAAGCGGCGAAGGCGCTGCGTGAGAAGGGCAAAAAGGTCCGTGTGGTGTCGATGCCATGTGGTGAGCTGTTCGAGCAACAACCTGAATCCTACCAAGACGAGGTGCTGGGGGGCGATGCCGTGCCGAAAGTGGCCTGTGAAGCAGCGATTCGTATGGGCTGGGATCATTGGATTGGTCGCAAAGGCGGCTTTGTCGGTATGAAGAGCTTTGGCGCGTCTGCTCCGGCGAGTGATTTATACAAGCATTTCGGCATTACTGCTGAAGAGATTGTCAAAGCAGCACTTGAGCGCATAGCGTAAAGAGCGCACATACCCTCTATTTTGCTGGACAGCCATTGGGTTGGCACGTATAAGCGCGGCTATGACAGTCAAAATCGCCATTAATGGTTTGGGCCGTATTGGCCGATGCGTGCTTCGTGCCGTTATCGAAGAACGTATGGATGATATTGAGGTGGTCGCGGTCAACGGACCTGCGCCAACCGAAACTCACTTGCAATTACTTAAATATGACTCGGTGCATGGTCGCTTCAATGGCGAGATTGCCTATGATGTTGATAATGATACGCTCGATATGGGGCGTGGCGCGTTTCCGGTGTTTCATTCACGCAATCCGGCTGAGTTGCCTTGGGGTGATTTAGGCGTTGATGTGGTGATGGAATGCACGGGCGTGTTCAAATCAGTTGATGATTGTCAGGTGCATCTGAATCAGGGTGCGAAGAAAGTTCTTATTTCTGCGCCAGCCTCGGGCGATTGTACCACGGTAGTATACGGCGTGAATAATGACGCGGTGCGTGCAGATGACCATGTATTGTCTGTTGGTTCATGCACCACGAACTGCCTGGCTCCCGTTGCTCACGTGTTGAATGATGCGGTAGGCATTAACTCTGGTTATATGACCACGATTCATGCATATACCGGCGATCAGAATATCGTTGATAGCTCACATAAAGATTTGCGTCGTGCACGTGCCGCAGCCATGTCGATGGTGCCAACGAGTACCGGTGCAGCTAAAGCGATTGGCTTGGTGTTGCCAGAGCTTGCAGGCAAGCTGCAAGGTTCTGCGATTCGTGTGCCAACACCGAATGTATCACTGGTGGATCTGACCTTTGTCGCAGATAGAGACACGAATGCAGAAGCAATCAATAAAGCTTTGAAGGCGGCAGCCTCTGGATCGCTAAAAGGCGTGTTGGGCATTAATGAAGAGCCGCTCGTCTCGATTGATTTCTGTCACCGCAGTGAAAGCTCGATTGCCGATCTGACGCAGACCAAAGTGGTGGGTGATCGTCTCGTGCATATTTCCTCATGGTATGATAATGAATGGGGATTCTCTTGCCGTATGCTGGATATGGCAAAGCTAGTAACCGCCTAAGAGTAAGAGGCCATTCATGAATCTGCCGACGTTAGAAACGGTTTCTGTAAAGAACAAAACCGTGCTCGTGCGTCTAGATTTGAATGTGCCGATGCAGGCGGGCCGCGTAACCGATGATACACGTATTAAGCGCGCGCTGCCGACGCTGCAGCACCTTATTGCGCAGCATGCAAAAGTTGTCATTCTCTCTCATTTTGGCCGCCCGAAAGGCAAGGTCGATTTGTCGTTGTCACTGGCACCGCTTGTGAATGTGTTATCTGAAGCGCTGTGGGATCGTCCGGTTGGGTTCTCGCCAGATTGTGTGGGCAATACCGCAAAGCTGGCCGTTGAGAATGCCAAGCCCGGCGATATTATTCTCATGGAGAATCTACGCTTCCATGCTGAAGAAGAAGCGAATGACCCGGCATTTGGTAAAGAGTTGGCATCGCTGGGTGATGTTTACGTGAATGATGCGTTTTCCTGTTCGCATCGCGCGCATGCCTCTATCGTTGGTATAAATCCGCATCTTAACTCAACGGCTGGCAAGTTGCTGGCAGAAGAGGTTGAGGCGCTTGAATCTATTTTCACCAATCCGAAGCGCCCATTGGCAGCTGTGGTTGGTGGCTCTAAAGTGTCGACCAAGCTGGAGTTGCTTGAGAATCTGGTAGAGAAGGTCGATAAGCTCGTCATTGGTGGTGCGATGGCTAATACCTTTTTATATGCGCTGGGCCATTCGGTTGGGTCTTCTTTGTGTGAGAAGGACATGAAGGCGAAAGCGCAAGAGATTATGAAAGTGGCGAAGAAAGTTGATTGCGACATTCTGCTACCCGTGGATGTGGTGGTTGCCAAAGAATTCAAAGCGCGCACCTCAAGCATGATTGTCGATATAGATAATGTGCCGGGCGGGCAGATGATTTTGGATGTTGGCCCGCAGAGTATCGCAAATCTGAGTGCTGAATTGGCCGAATGTCAGACCGTGGTGTGGAATGGTCCGGTCGGTGCGTTTGAAACCCCGCCATTTGATGCTTCGACCATTACGCTTGCTCGTTTGGTGGCTGGTCTGACCCGTAAAGGTAATGTCCATTCGGTTGCGGGTGGAGGCGATACGGTGGCGGCTTTGTCGCATTCTGGTTTGGCTTCTGAATTTTCGTATCTTTCAACCGCTGGCGGAGCATTTCTAGAGTGGCTGGAAGGTAAAGAGCTGCCCGGAGTGGCTGCTTTGCTCAATACACAAAGCGCTGAAGGGCGCGCTCGCGCTTAAGCGATGCACATGGCGCGATGTCGGCATTGCAAATCTTGGTCGCTTGGTTTAGTTCAACTACCTATTACAACAATATGATCGTGGGAGTGTTGCCATGAAAGTCACCCAAAAAGTCAAAAAGATACTGAGCTGGTATGAGTCGGATAATCCGGGCACCAAGGCAAATCTGGCCCGCATGCTGATGCAGGGCAAGCTGGGTGGAACGGGTAAAATGGTGATTCTGCCTGTCGATCAGGGCTTTGAACATGGCCCAGCACGCAGCTTTGCGAAAAACCCACCGGCTTATGACCCTCATTATCACTTTCAACTGGCTGTGGATGCGGGGCTGAACGCCTATGCCGCGCCACTTGGTATGATCGAGGCGGGTGCTGATAGTTTTGCCGGTGCGATTCCAACGATTCTGAAAGTGAATAGCGCGAATAGTCTGGCGCAACATCCCGATGGGCCGAATCAGGCAGTGACCGGTTCGGTGAAAGAAGCGCTGCGTTTGGGGTGTTCTGCGATTGGTTTTACCATCTATCCGGGTTCAGACCGTGCGTATGACATGATGGAAGAGATACGTGAGATGACCGCAGAAGCCAAAGCACATGGCTTGGTGGTTGTGGTCTGGTCTTATCCGCGTGGTGGTGCGCTTAGCAAGCCAGGTGAGACAGCGGCTGATATCTGCGCCTATGCAGCACATATGGCTGCATTGCTTGGCGCGCACATCATTAAAGTGAAGCCACCAATGCCTGAGCTTGAATTGCCAGAAGCAAAGAAAGTCTATGAATCTGAGTCGATTCCGGTAGGCACGCTGCAAGAGCGTATCGCGCATGTGAAACAAACGACCTTTAATGGTCGTCGTCTGGTGATTTTCTCTGGTGGTGGCGCGAAGTCGAATGCAGAAGTGATGGATGAGATTTCCGGCATTGCCAATGGTGGTGGTGATGGTTCGATTATTGGTCGTAACTGCTTCCAACGTCCGCGCGAAGAGGCGATGGCATTGCTACAAGATATTATCGGCGTCTATAAGGCTGCAAAGTAGTCTGAGCGTTAGTTTCGTTGCAACTCGCCGCTGAACATTGTATAAAAGCGGCATGCAACGCGAAGTCGAATATGGCCATCCTTGCCGCTTATACCTTATCTCTCCGCCTCAGATCGAGCTGGATCCTTTTGCTGAACGCTTGAAAGAAGCATTCAGCGGCGGCGATGTGGGGGCCTTTCAATTACGTTTAAAAGATACACCAGAAGCTGAGATTTTTGCTTCAGCGCGAGTATTGCGCGATATTTGCCGCGAGTCTGAAGTGGCCTTTATTATCAATGATCACGCCGATATTGCCGCAGAAGTGGCAGCAGATGGCGTGCATTTGGGCCAAGATGATTTGGCGGAGTTTTCGGTTGAGAAAGCACGCGAGCTACTTGGACCCGATAGTGTGATTGGCGTATCATGCCATGATTCGTCGCACCTGGCGATGACAGCAGGCGAGCAGGGCGCAGATTATGTTGCGTTTGGAGCGTTTCATCCGACCAAATCAAAATCTCCTGAGGCATTAGCCAAATATGGTACCCCAAGCACCGAGCTACTTGAGTGGTGGTTTGAATATACGGTGCTGCCATGTGTTGCGATTGGCGGTATGACGCCGGAGAATTGCCAGCCTATGGTGACAGCGGGTGCAGATTTTATCGCAGCTATTACAGCTATTTGGGAGCATGAGGCAGGCCCAGCAGAGGCCGTGAAAGCCTTTAACGAAGCCATTAAGCGAGGCTTAAAAGAGCGCAAATCGGAAGAAGCCGCTTAGCCATTGCAAAGCGCTGCGTCCGGTGGTAGTTTCCGCCACCAAATCAGTCAATTCTGGAGCAAATGATGAAAATTGATGGCGTTTCGATTAAGCCGGGCAATGTGCTGGAGCACCAAGGTAAGCTATGGGTGGTGACCAAGACCGGTCATGTGAAGCCGGGTAAGGGCGGTGCATTTAATCAGGTGGAAATGAAATGTATCACCGATGGCACCAAGCTGAATGAGCGTTTCCGCTCTGATGAAAAGGTCGAAAAAGTCCGTCTTGATCTGGATGATTACCAATACCTGTATGAAGAAGGCGAGAGCTTCGTCTTTATGCATACAGAAAGCTATGAGCAGATTACGATTGAGAAAGATCTGATCGATGAAGATCGCGCGAAGTTTCTGCAAGACTCGATGATTGTTCAGGTGGAAAGCTATGAAGGTAAACCGCTCGGTGTGCAATTGCCGCCTAAGGTAGAGCTGAAAGTAGAAGAGGCTGAGCCTGTGGTGAAAGGCCAAACGGCTGCGTCTTCTAACAAGCCTGCGATTTTGGAGAATGGCGTACGCGTGATGGTGCCGCCATTTATTGAGGCTGGCGAGATGATTGTGGTTGATACCAATGAAATTTCTTATGTGGAGCGTGCCAAATCATGAGTAGTATGATGGGCTCTGCCACGACCGAATCTGCGTTAATGCGAGTGATTAAGCGCTCTGTCTATAAGGCCGCTAAACCGCTGATCCGTGATTTTAATGAAGTTGAGAAGCTGCAAGTCTCTAAGAAGGGAACGGCTAACTTTGTGACGGATGCGGATTTGCGTACCGAGAAGATTCTGATGGAAGAGCTGGGCCATGCACGCAAAGATTTTGGGTTTATCACTGAAGAGACCGGCGATGTGAAGGCTGCTGAAGGGGAAAACCGCTTCTGGATTATCGATCCGATTGATGGGACCAGCAATTTCATTCATGCGATTCCGTACTTCTGTGTGTCGGTTGCGGCGGCAGAAAAATTGCCGGATGGCAAATTCGATATTCTGGCCGGTGTGATTTACGACCCGATTCACGATGAATTGTTCGAAGCAGAAAAAGGCATGGGCGCGAAAGTGAATGGTCAGCGTTTGCAAGTGTCCGAGCGTAAAGAAGATCTGTTCTTAGGGACGGCAACCCCTAGAGCGACGCATCAGAATTTTGAACAGGTAGAATCTACTCTGCGACGTGTGGCGGCTTCGGGTGCTACGGTGCGCTGTGCTGGAGCTGCAGCTCTTGATTTGGCCTATGTGGCAGCCGCGAAATATGATGCTGTGTGGTTTCATCGCCTAAAGCCGTGGGATATGGCGGCTGGTATGTTGCTTGTGACCGAAGCTGGCGGACAGGTCGGCGAGATCAATGGTGGTGATGACATGATGCGCAATGGCGGAATTCTTGCGTCAAATGGGGTGGTGCATCGTCATCTGACCGATCTACTTGTGAATAACGTTTCCTAGTCGTAGATAAAGAACACAATCTGCTTGCGTCTGTTTGGGTTTTGGTTTTCACTTGGGCCTTAGGCAGAAGAATAGCGGGGGTTTCGAGCCTTATGGGGTGTTGCCCAAATAATAAAACACTGCGAAAACATACCTTTAAGGCACTGATCTTGAGTGGGGTTAGTGTATGTGTGCTGAGCGTTGCTACGGCTGCACAGGCTCGTCGTGATCTTATCCCCGATTTACCTAGTATTGAGATTAATCTGGAGGCACTACAGCGCTTGCAGCATGAGAATATGTCTGCACCTGTTGACTCCATTGATGCTGGTCCGATTGGAAGTTCCCGTCCCGCTGGGAACGGTTTGCCACCTCGAAAAGTGCCGCTGATGAATCAGGGGATGGCATCTGCTCCGCAGCAACGTATGCAGGGCGGCTATCAGGGCGCTCCGAGCAGCGTGCCGTTTGGGGTGAAACCTGCCATGCAGCAGCCAACCTCTCGTGCGATGCCCGGTGATCCTGTAATGCACCGTCCAAAGCGTCAACCTGCGCCGCCTGAGCCGATGTATTACCATCGTGCCGCGCCTCAGGTGGCGAAGCCTGCATCTAAGAAGCCAGTGAAAGTGGTGCGTGAAACGCAAGTAGAAGAAAAACCGAAATTACCTGCGGCGCCTATTGCGTCTGCTAATCCTAAGTCTGATCCGTTCATGACGGTGCCGTCTGCTCCTCCGGTTGAAGATGAGCCATTTATGGATGATATGGATTCTGGTTTGCCAGATATTGCGAAGCTTCAGGATGATGCCGTTCTGCCTACGGTTGCCCCTCCTGCTGTTGTCCCAATGGTGACGCCTGACGTGCCGATGCCGTCTTCTGATGATGACATGGATATGCCAGATTTTGACGATATGGCGATGCCAGAACTTGATGACAGCCCAGCCATGCCGAAAGTTGATTTGCCTCCGGTAGAGCTGCCACCGAAGAAACCTTCAGGTGTTGCTCCGGTGAGTGATCAGGCAAAAGCGTTGCCAGACCCTGATTTTGATTCGATGAGTTTTGAGAATTTCCCAACCGTTTCGCCAGCCCCTGCTAAAGCCCCTCCTATGGGTGATGTTGGCACGATGGAAAAACCAATTGGGCTTCCGGTTGGGACTCCAAGGCCGGGTGTGGTCGCGCGCATGCCGCAGATCGATGCGCCAAAAATGCCAGATGTGGCACCAATGAGCCGTGATACGGTGGTTGTGCCTGGTGCTCCGCCAGCAGCTGAATTGCCGCCACCATCATCGGTGCCGAGCGTACCGTCATTGCCGGATATGCCGGGGCTAGATAGCTCTCAGCCATTAAACCCTGTGCCGGGTGAGACGCAGATGGCGGCATTACCAGAAGCTGATATGCCCGTACCATTGCCTAGTGCAGAAGAAGCGCTTGCTGAGAGTGGTGCGAATGAAGTGCTAATAAAAATTGAGTATCCGCAACAAGAAACGCAAGTGCCGGTTTCGATGCAGCGACCATTGAAAGATTTATCGAAGAAATTGATTCAGTCGGGTCAATCGGTCCGTATTATGGGGATTGCAGATCCAAATCCTGATCAGGCATTGTCTGCTCGCCGTGCGGCCTATAGCCGTGCGATGCTGGTGCGTTCCTTCCTGATTGATAATGGGGTGAACCACTTCAATATCAACATTAATACGCGTTCAGCCGAAGGTGGTGAAATGGCTGAGCGGGTCGATATTGTTGCTCAATAAATAGATTAGCGAAGTGAATTCATCAGCTCGTCCATATTGGCGGGCATCTTACCTTTTTTGCTGAATTTCTTCATCTTCTTCATCATTTTTTCCATGGTCTGGTATTGCTTGACCAACTTGTTGACGTCTTGCACGTCACAGCCTGCACCGCTGGCAATGCGTTTGCGACGCGATGCATTTAATAGCTTAGGGAATTGACGTTCCTTAGGTGTCATAGAAAGAATGAGAGCTTCGGTGCGTTTCATCATGCCTTCATCGACATTGGCACCAGCAAGCTGATCTTTTATTTTACCAATGCCCGGTAGCATGCCCATCATGGACGTAATGCCACCCATCTTCTTTAGTTGCTGCATTTGCTTGAGCATGTCATTGAAGTCGAACGTGCCCGCAGCCATACGTTTGGCAAGGTCTTCAGCGTCTTGCTGGTCAACGGCTTCAGCGGCTTGTTCAACTAGTGAGACAATATCGCCCATATCGAGAATGCGTGATGCGATTCGCTCTGGGTGGAAGGCTTCAAAGTCGGTGAGCTTTTCACCAGTACCCATGAATTTAATCGGCTGGCCGGTGACATGACGCATGGACAGCGCGGCACCGCCTCGGCCATCGCCATCAATTCGGGTGAGCACCGTACCGGTCACTTCGATTTTATCGTGGAAGCCTTGGGCGACATTAACCGCATCTTGACCGATGAGTGAGTCGACTACGAGTAGTGTCTCTACCGGCTTTGCCAGTTTTTTGACGTCTTCTAACTCGTCCATTAGCTCGTCATCGATTTGCAGGCGGCCTGCCGTATCGAGCATGAGGATGTCAAAGCCTTGCTTGCGTGCGGCATCGAGTGCGCGTTTGGTAATCTCTTGAGGTGACTGGCCTTTGATAATTTCCAGCGATTCGATGCCAGCTTGCTCGGCAACGGTTGCGAGCTGTTCTTGTGCCGCAGGACGTTGGACGTCGAGTGAAGCGACGAGCACTTTTTTATTCTGTTTGTCTTTTAGGCGTTTACCCAGCTTACCGGTTGAGGTGGTTTTACCGGAGCCTTGCAGGCCAACCATCATGATAACAGCAGGCGGGGTGGTGGCTAAATTGATGTCTTGGTGCTCGCTGCCTAGTAGTTCGGTTAAGTGGTCTTGTACCAGCTTAATCACCATTTGGGCAGGTGAAACGCTTTTAATAATGGTTTCGCCGAGTGCTTTTTCTTTGAGCGTTTTGACGAAAGACTTAACAACAGGCAGGGCGACGTCGGCATCGAGTAGCGCTAGGCGCACCTCACGCATGGCTTCGTCGATATCGCTTTCACTCAATGCGCCTTTGCGGCGTAGCTTATCTAGTGATGCGGTTAACTTATCGGATAGGTTCTTGAACATAGCGCTGACTTAGTCTGTTTTGGGCGTAATGACAAGGAATCTGGTATAAAATGCTCAAAAAAAACCGCCCGGTAGAAAACCTAGGCGGCATCAAGAGAGACACAGTAATTGCTTTGTTGATATTGCAATTGAGAATTATTATCAACTAAAAAATACTGCCTTTGAGGATTTTATTCACTGCCTTTCAGAAAAGTGAAGTTAGGCTTGCCGCAACAGGCTGAATTACTTAGAATCCCTGCAACTAAATATGTGGAGTCCTATGTCTGAAACTGCCATCGAGACTTATTCCTTCGAAGATGCGTTAAATGAACTGGAAGAGATTGTGCGTGAGCTAGAGAATGCTCAGGCTGATCTTGAGACGTCTATTGAACGTTATGAGCGTGGTACTGAGCTAAAGAATCACTGCCTTAAGAAGCTTTCTGACGCACGCATGAAAGTTGAGAAAATTGTAGAAACACAAAATGGCGAGGCTTCGGTCGAGCCGCTAGATAATTCAGGTGAGTAAAGAATGTTTGATCTGCAGCAATCGTTAGCCGATGTCAGTAATGCGTTGCATGAAAAGATGGATGAGCTGTTGCCGAATCCCGGTAATGTCAGCAATAAGGTGATTTCGATCACTAGCCGCGAGGAGAGTAACGAAAAGCCAGAGGCTGAGCATACGGGTGAGAATCGCGTGATTGAGGCGATGCGCTACTCTGCTTTATCGGGTGGTAAGCGATTGCGTCCGTTTCTGACGCTTGAATGTGCGGGCCTATTTGGTGTGGATGCAGAGAGTGCAATGAATACGGCCGCTGCTATTGAGTTTATTCATACCTACTCGCTGATTCATGATGATCTTCCGGCGATGGATGATGATGATATGCGTCGCGGTCAGCCAAGCTGTCACAAACAGTTTGATGAAGCGACCGCCATTCTGGCTGGCGATGGTCTTCTTAC
>JALEGK010000062.1 GCA_022763105.1 Rickettsiales bacterium
CACCATGCTGAAAGTTATCGCTGGTTTTGTTGTTGCTCTGGGCGTTTTAGGCGGCTGGGCACCATTATTACTATTGGTTGTTTTGACCGGATTTGAGGTCTTTGTAGCGATTCTACAAGCCTATATTTTCACGGTCTTAACATGTGTTTATCTCAATGATGCACTTCATCTTCATTAATAAGATTGATTTTTCATCATTGTTTTGTATGAGTATCCGCAATTCGCACACTAGAAAGGAATTAAAATCATGGAATATGAAGCGCTAAAATATATCGGTGTTGGTCTACTTAGCCTAGGTATGCTAGGTGCAGCTATCGGTGTGGGTAACATCTTCGCTGCTATGCTAACCGGTCTTGCTCGCAACCCAGCAGCAGAAAGCAAACTAGCGAAATACATCTATGTTGGCGCTGGTCTTGCCGAAGCAATGGGCCTATTCGCGCTCGTCATTGCACTTCTATTGATCTTCGCAGTCTAATTCAGACGCACTAGATCTCTATGGCAGATGTAAGTACAGAGACGATTCACGTCGTCGATGAAGGACATGGTGGTGGGTCAGCTGGGATGCCTCAGCTTGACCCCGCCTCCTTCGCTTCCCAGCTATTCTGGCTAACCGTTATCTTCGCCGCATTGTATGTGATTATGTCACGCAATGTGATCCCGCGTATCCGCGCAGTGATGGAGAAACGTCAGTCTCAGATTAGTCATGACTTAGATTCTGCCGAGAAGGCGCAAGAAGAGGCGCAGCGCGCTAAAGAGAATTACGAGAAAGAGCTCGTCAGCGCGAAGGCAAAAGCATCAAGCCTGATTTTAGAGACGCAACAGCAGATCGAACGTAATTCGGTGCAAACCCACCACAAGCTTGATCAAAAGCTGGCATTGCAATTCGTCGATGCCGAAAAAGACATTATTGAGCAAACCGAGAAATCCAAGCAGGAAGTTACTCCGGTAATTCAAGAACTTGCAACGGATATCGTGGAAACATTAATCAAGGTCAAGCCTGCCCCTAAAAAGGTGGAAGCAGTGGTTGATCAGGTCATTAAGGGCACAAAATAATGGAAGCGTTACTGCACGACCCAAAAGTATGGATTTCAGTCGCATTTGTACTGTTCATCATCGGGTTCATTAAATATGCCGTGCCTTTCATTACCAAAGCGCTGGATACGCGCGCTCAGGATATTCAAGACGAGCTAGAACAAGCCGTTGCCCTTCGTGAAGAAGCGCAAAATATGCTGGCCGATTATAAGCAAAAGCAAAAAGAGATGCTTGCTGAAGCCGAGTCCATCCTAAAACTCGCTCAGGAAGAAGCGGGCAACATGGTTGGCAATGCAGAAAAAGAACTGGAAGAAGAACTAGCTCGCCGCACCAAAATGGCGCAAGCTAAGATTGAGCGCGCCGAGTCTGATGCGATTCGTCACGTGCAAGAGAATATGGTTCAGGTAGCAACCGAGGCTGCGAAAGCGCTAATCGTTGATCATCTGGAAGAATCAGGTGATGACGAACTGGTCGAAATGGCGTTGGATAACGTTGAGCGCATTGTCCACTAAGGATGCGCCTGCACGCTACATTTGCCCCCCTCCTCTTATCTCTTATCCTTATCACACCTAATTCAGCCCTTGCTGGTGCTTGGCTACAAGGTAACGGCGATATTCTCGTCATTGACACGAACACCTACTACGCCAGCGACGCTTTTTTTAATGATAAGAGCAACAAACAGTCGCAGCCCGGCTTCTTTAAGGTAGAAAATAACCTGTATCTTGAATATGGCCTTAACAAAGATTGGACGCTGGGCGCCAATTTGTTCGCCCATTACCTAGCGCAAGAAACCTCTACTACTTACACATTTTTAAGCGGTGCAAGTGTTACCATCGATGGCTGGGATAGCAATGTCGGCTTTGGCGACCCTGAACTATTCGCCAGAACCAAACTATATAAAGACGACTTCACGATTATCTCGCTCCAGCCACTCATCAAACTGCCAAGCTGGTATGAAAGTGATACACTCCCAAAAGGCGGCAGCGATGATTGGGACACAGAACTATCCGTTCTCGCAGGACACTCCTTTGAAGCATATGGGCGCTATCACTTCGCTGAAGCGCGTATTGGATACCGCCACCGCTTTCATAACCAACTTGAAGACCAAATCAAACTCGACGCCAAGCTGGGTTGGAATATCTACCCAGACCTACAGTGGATCAATGCTATCTACGGTACATTTTCTGTTGATATGCCTGATAATCCGGTCTTCACACAGTCTGGTCAAAATGACTATCATCTCGCCAAAATCGAGAGTAATCTTCTCTACAATCTACAAAAAGACTGGTTTGTGCAATTAGGGCTGTTCGCCCATGTCTGGGGACGCAATACCGGTCATGGTTACGGCGTTAGCGTTAGCACAGGACGGACTCTTCCATGAGTGAGAGAAAACCAATCGGCGAAATTCTGGTATCAACCGGAGACATCGATGATAAAGATCTAAGCGAAGCCCTCAGCTCGCAACAATCGCTGCATGCGCGAGTCGGAGAAATTCTTCTATCCTCCAATAAAGTCAGCCCGCAGCGTTTCTACAATGAAATCGCCAATCAGCATGATTTACCATTCGTTGATTTAGAGGAAACCCCACCAGATAGCCACCTCGTCGCTTACGAAGAGCTGATGTATTACCAATCATACCGCTGCATTCCGTGGAAACTGCAAAATGGCCGCATGGTCATTGCCTGCACCGAGCTAACCGCTCGCCTGCAGCACTGGGCGCGGCATTTCTACCATAAGGAAGTCACCTTTGTGGTCACCACACCACGTGATATTCGCCGCAGCATCGAGAAGATTTTCGGCCAAGATATCTCGCTTGAAACGCGCACCAAATTGCTCAACATCAACCCGTCACTCAGCGCCTACACCACCCTCACCAAAACCCAGCGCTTTATATTGATTGGGTTGTTAGCGCTTAGCTTCGCTGCATTATGGTTTGAGCCACGCCTAACACTCATCTACACGCTTACCTTCGTCAATTGCTTCTATTTCGCCACCATCATATTCAAATTCTTACTTCTTTTCAGACGCAAAGACAGCGTCAACATCGATGACGCAACGCTAGAATCTCTCAGTGATGGCGATCTGCCGATCTACACCATCCTCGCGCCGATGTATAAAGAGGAAGCCAGCATTCCTAATCTGCTAGAAGCCATCCGCAATCTGAATTACCCCAAAACCAAACTCGATGTGAAACTGGTCGTGGAAGAAGATGATGAGATGACTATCAACGCCATCAAGGCCCTCAAGCCTGAGCCTTACTTTGATATCATCCGTGTGCCACCATCAGAGCCACGCACCAAACCAAAAGCCTGCAATTACGCCCTCGCCTTTGCCAAGGGAGATATCGTCACCATCTACGATGTTGAAGATCAGCCAGAACCCAATCAGCTCAAAAAAGTGGTCGCGGCCTACAAGCAATGTGATCCAAGCGTCATCTGCTTTCAAGCCCGCCTGAATTACTTCAACTGGAATGAATCGATGATTACCAAACTCTTCGCCATCGAATATTCCTCACTTTTCGACATCATGCTGCCTGGTCTGGATCGTCTCAAAATCCCGATTCCATTAGGCGGCACCAGCAATCACATCAACTTGCGCCGTCTACGTGATTTAGGCGATTGGGACCCATATAACGTCACCGAAGACGCCGATTTGGGCATGCGCCTCGCCGTTAATGGCTTCCGCACCGAAGTATTAGACTCCGTAACACTGGAAGAAGCGCCCATCACCTTCATCCCTTGGCTCAAGCAGCGAACCCGCTGGATTAAAGGCTATATGCAGACCTGGCTTGTCTATATGCGCAACCCCGGAATTCTACATAAAGCGCTCAAAACAAAGGGATTTATCGGATTCCAGCTCTTCATTGGCGGTCCGTGTTTTGTCTTTGTATTTTCCCCTCTACTCTGGGTATTGGCGGGCGTTTGGATTGCAGGCTATATCCCTATGGATGATGTGCCACCATGGCTCTATCAATCCTGTTATGCCGTACTCTTTTTAGGCATATTCTGCCATTTAATCTATGCATTGGCCGCTGCTAAAAAATGGTCGCACTCTTGGCGCAGCACATCTATCGCTCCTGCCATCCTCATGTTTCCCTTTTATTGGCTACTGCATTCAATCGCCAGCCTGCGTGCTTTATGGCAATTAGTCTTTAAGCCACATTACTGGGATAAAACCACACATGGCGTTACCCGCATCAATGCTCACAATAATGGGTAATAATCGTAAACAAGCGCTTGACAGCTGCGCTATATGCCGCTAAAACACGCCCTCTTTTGAAAGAAAGGCATAGGAAATGAAAGTTTTGAGCTCATTAAAATCTGCTAAGAAACGCGATAAGAACTGCCGTGTGGTTCGTCGTAAGGGCCGTATCTATGTCATCAATAAGACAAACCCACGTCTTAAGGCACGCCAAGGCTAATTAGCCTACCCTTTTCTTATTTAAGTTTTTTTGTGAAGTATCTACTGAATGTAGATATGGATTTCGTCATGCTTCAGCCCGTGCTGTGCATGCGTTGCCATCGATAGACGGTTCCCGCGAATCCCCATCTTCATCAGCGTATTGGTCACTTCACGCATGTGATTAGACGCATTCGATATAAGGCGCTGATAAAGCAGTGGGTCTTGCGAGGTCGGCACATATGAAATCACGTTAAAACCAACGTTTGGCTTCAGCTTCACCGCGCGACGCACAATGTTATAAAGCGACTTATCGTAATAAACACTCTGCTGATTAAAGCGAATAATCATCACCGGCGGCTCACCTGATGGACGAGCCTGCGCACCACCGTAAGGCATTGCATGTGCAGGAGAAAGTAGCGATAAAGCAGCAATAGCAGCCAATGCCATGCATAATGACATCATCAAACTCACAACCATCATCTGTCGCTGATTCATATCCTATCTATACGCAGCCCCCATTTCTTTTCCAAGGAAAAAAGCGAATATGTGGCGTAAGTGAGGATAAATTACTTGTCTTTTGCGGATTATTTGTTAGCTTCCGCCTCCTGCAAGCGCGGACCCATAGCTCAGCTGGATAGAGCGTACGGCTACGAACCGTGAGGTCGGGAGTTCGAATCTTCCTGGGTCCGCCATTTTCGATTTTATGGCCTAAGGCTAACAATCTTCTCAGGGGCGCCATTTCCTCTCGCTTTTGCACTGCATATATCCCACTAAACTTGAATCAAATTCCGCCTATATTAAGCCAAAACTTGTGGCAAACACTGCGAAAATACGCCCTGCCTTTTAATTGCATCCGAGCAAAAGTTAATTTTTCGTTAACGTAATAGGCGTAAAATGAGGATAAGCACAGAAAGGTATAAAGGATTATGAAAGGAACAATGAACTACTCAGTACAACATACGATAGATCAGAGCATTCACAATATTGACCAAGGATTGCTGATGCTAAAGCGCAGTATCTTGCAACTCGACCACGATTCAGCATTGGTGATATTCGAGCAGATCAGAAGTATTTCGAATTCATTGAAACAGATCGAAATGTCGAGCCACACGATTCATGAGCTATCGATAAACCATAACCAAAAATAAATGCTTATAAGGAAATTATGGTAGCGGAGGAGGGACTTGAACCCCCGACACGCGGATTATGATTCCGCTGCTCTAACCAACTGAGCTACTCCGCCACATACGTGAAGACTTGCAAACTATTCATTTCCGCCTGTCTGTCAAGCGCCAAACGCAGCACTCATACTATATGGCACTGGTTAAAGCGGTCTTAAGATCATACAAAAAAGACTTTTTCTCATCCTCTTCATAATATTCACGCGCCCCGCCCCATACTGGATTGGGCCACATCGCATCATCGGCGTAACGTGCAATCAGGTGAATATGCAGCTGTGATACTTGATTTCCCAAGGTCGCCACATTGAGTTTTTCCGGCGTCACCAATGCTTTTAAGATATGAGAGCTAATCGCGATTTCATCAGAGAGCCGATGCTGCTCTTCTCGTTCTAAATCTATCCATTCCGACACGCCGGCACGCTGCGGAACCAGCAAAAGCCACGGAAAACACTTATTATCCATAAGGCGGATTTGGCATAGCGGATAGTCACACACGTAAAAACTATCGCGCTCAAGGATAGGATCTAATTGAAAACCAGTCATAGACCGTCTATTTACAACGAATGATCTCAGCAATCAAATCGATCGTGAAAAGCCGTTGGGCGTGGATATATATTCTGACCATTCCTGCGGTGAATTTGTATTTCGCCTACCTGCCATTCATTCAGCTCCCAGATGGTGGGCAATGGGCACCTGTTTCCGTTGTGACGGGTCTGATTTTGGTGTTTCGCGATTTCACGCAACGCGATATTGGCCATCATGTACTCATTGCACTCGCTATTGGCCTTGGCATCACCATTGCTATGGCTGGCCCTGCAATTGCACTGGCTAGCGGTACAGCGTTTTTAGTGAGCGAACTGGTTGATTGGGCAATCTATAGCTTCACCAAAAAACCACTCTCTGAGCGTATTATGCTCTCAAGCTTAGTCGCTGCACCACTTGATACCACCGTCTTCTTACTCGGCGCTGACATGGTTCGCCCCGGCACCTTTGCCTACTCCACCCTTATTTGTTCGGTCGCCAGCAAGCTCTTTGGCGCTTACATCGTGTATCGCATGGTGAAAGCCCGCGAAACCGGCACCAGTTTCTGGAACCTATCCCAACCTAAGAAAGCAACCTATGGCTGACCGATTAGTCGAAATCTACGCAGAAGAAACACGCCTAGAAGAATTAGAAAAAATCGCAGAAAAGCACGAGGTCATCACCGCATGGCATGTGCAAGCGGGTGAGAGCAAAATCCATTACCACATGCTCGTTGATGGCAGTCGCATTCAAGAGCTGATCGATATGCTTCAGGACCATTTTGATAAGAAAGATGATTATCATGTGCTCATCGGCTCTGTCGAAGCATACCTTCCCAAGCCCGATTTGAACGATGATGAAGAAGCGCAAAGAGAATCCGAGCGCAAAAAGGCCGCATCGAATGTTTTGCGTGAAGAATTAGAATCTGAACTCTTAAAGAATGCAGTATTCGATCGTAACAGCGCCCTGCTCGTTATTTTCTCAACCATGGTTGCCACCGTCGGCTTGCTCGAAGATAATGTCGCGGTACTAGTGGGTGCGATGGTGATCGCTCCCTTCCTTGGCCCCAATCTGGCGCTTACCTTTGCCAGCGCAATGGGAAATCTAAGCATGGCATGGCAAGCCGCAAAAACCCTGCTGATCGGCAGTGCGGTGGCCTACGGCTTCACCATTATCGCGGGACAATTCTGGCCGTTTGATACCATCCCTAAGGAACTCAGCAGCCGCGCCGTTGTCGATTACAGCTCGATCTTTCTGGCTATGGCCTCTGGTGCCGCAGCCGTCTTATCGCTAAGTAAGGGAATTAACAGCGTACTAGTTGGCGTGATGGTCGCCGTCGCCCTGCTCCCTCCACTCACCGCTTCGGCCCTATTCTTAAGTCATGGCATGTTTGAGAAAAGCGCGATGGCGGCATTACTGCTTGCCGTTAACATCGTCTGCATCAATCTTTCAGGGCTTATTACCTTTATCTTGCGAGGCATCGGCCCCCGCACCTGGTGGGAGAAACGCAAAGCCAAGAAATCGGTATATTTCTTCGCATCCGGCTGGGCCGGAATGCTCTTTATTCTGACGATTGTGATCGGTGTTATTTAGAGTTACTTGAACACACGTTTAAAAATCGTATCCACATGCTTGGTGTGATAATGCATGTCAAACAACTCTTCTAGCTGCTCAGCAGATAGCACCTTAATCACCTCCTTATCGGCTTTAAGCTCAATCAAGAAATCCTTACCCTGCTCCCAAACCTTCATGGCGTTGCGCTGAACATATTGATACGCATCCTCGCGACTCACACCGTTTTGCGTCAAAGCCAGCAACACACGCTGCGAGAAGATTAGGCCACCCAGCTTATCCATATTGGCCTGCATGCGGTCTGGATAGACCAGAAGCTTATCCAACATGCCAATCAGGCGGTTCAGGGCGAAATCAAGCGTGACGGTAGTATCTGGCGCGATCATACGCTCAACCGATGAATGCGAGATATCGCGCTCATGCCATAGCGCCACATTCTCCATCGCCGGAACAACAGACATACGCACCAAGCGAGCAAGCCCAGTCAGATTCTCAGATAGAATAGGGTTGCGCTTATGTGGCATCGCTGAAGAACCTTTTTGGCCCTTCGAGAAATATTCTTCCGCTTCTAACACTTCGGTACGCTGCAAATGACGAACCTCTACGGATATATTCTCAATGGTGCTGGCAATCACACCCAACGTCGCAAAATACATCGCATGACGGTCACGCGGAATCACCTGCGTCGAGACAGGCTCTGCTTCCAACCCCATTTTATCGGCCACATAGACCTCAACAGATGGATCAATATTAGCAAAAGTTCCCACCGCACCCGAAATCGCACAAGTCGCTATCTCAGCACGCGCAGCCTTTAAGCGCTCTAAATTGCGCTCGCATTCAGCGTACCAGCGTGCAAACTTAATGCCCATGGTGGTCGGCTCTGCATGAATACCATGGCTACGGCCCACACAGACCATATCTTTGGTCTCTTCAGCACGACGCTTAAGCACCTCAAGCAAGCGCTCCATATCATCGAGCAACACATCGCTTGCGCGGGTTAGCTGTACGGCAAAACAGGTATCGAGCACATCAGATGAGGTCATGCCTTGGTGCAAATAACGCGCTTCTTCACCCACTTGCTCTGCTACATAGGTCAAAAACGCAATCACATCATGCTTGGTCGTGCGCTCAATCTCATCAATACGATCAATCGCCGCACCATCAAATACCTCTGGGCCATGCTTCCAAATTGCTTTAGCTGCAGATTTTGGGACCACGCCCAACTCAGCCATTTTGTCGCATGCATGCGCCTCAATCTCAAACATGATGCGGAATTTAGTAGAGGGAGACCAAATAGCGGCCATCTCATCGCGCGTATAACGTGGAATCATCTCGTGTTTCTCTGAAGTGTTAGTTATGTCGTGGGAAGGTATAAACGAATGCTAGAAAAGTGCAACTATGCGGTAGCTGATGCCACTGCCTGATCTTTCTTTTTCTGATCAGTATCAGCCGAAGCGATAGTCACCTCGGTAGGTGTAACGGTTGTACCGTCTTTTACTTCACCATCCAGCTTGGCCGTGGCGCCTGCGGATTGATCATCACCTTTAACCTTTTTGGGATCGTCAACAGATGCAAAGGCGATATTCTGGACTCTGGTTAGGTCTTGTTTTCTTATCGTCTCTAACTGCTCGGCAAGCGTTGCACGCACAACAGCCGCAGCAGCTAAGCTATTATCTTCTTTTTCTACTTTTTCTGGGTCAGCCACAGAAACACCTGCTAGTTTCACAGCACCTGCACGTAGATAGGCATGTTGAGTACCGCTACCAGGCACATGCAAAGAGGCTTTACGTGTTTTCTGATACTCCAAGAATTCACTATCAGACATGGTTTTAATGTTACGGAATTCTTCTGCAGATAAATCACGCACCCAGCGCCATTCTTCTGGCACCTTGTCTTTAGGCATCACACGTTCGCCAACAGGCAAACGCTCAACATCTTTGTTGAGCACAAAGAAACGCGCCCCAGCGCGATTCATTTTCGTCGAAACGAGATCATTGATAAATGCACCGCTATTTACAATCGCCTCACAGCCCTGACTGAAGCGACCGCCTGCAATACGCTCAGGTGTACCAAACACCTTGTGCCCCATCGTGTCACCACGGCCATACACCGCATCTATCCAATCAACTGACGGACCAAAATTATCACCCGATTTACTACCAGTATAATTATGTGAGTATGACCCCACATAGGACACACCATTAATTTTATCGGCATCAGGGCCTTTATGCCATGTATCGTGCGAGACTAACGTTGGTGATGGCGCACCTTTCTGTCCTTCGTGAATACCCCCCTTACCCCCCGAACCAAAGGAGTGAACCTTATATTCGCCGGTGCGGATATTATACATACCGATCTGACCAATCGCCGCAGCTCTTCCCGCACTCGTCAATCCGTATTCATCAGCAATTTTAAAGCCTATCCAACCTTCTTCATTCGCATATTTATAAAGGCTTGTCGGAATGACCGGCACACCTTTTTGTGGTGTTCTTGGTATGCGGTGCTCAATACGGCCACCTTCACGATACGCATTAGTATTAACGACAGGTCTTTCGTTTTCACCGTTATCAGCACCCATTTTTTCCTGAAGCCAAGGCTTCGCTTTTTGTTCATCAGTAGTTAATCCCAACCATTCCTGATCCGCATATGTTTTCTTAGCGCGACCATTTCTCTTACCATCAAGATTATATGCTGGCTCAAACTTAGCAACACCCTGAGGTTTTGTTTCAACATCAACCTCTGGTCTTAAGAGCTCTGCTCGCTTGGTGGCACGTTTCGCTTCTTCCGCTGCTTCCTGGGCTTTTTTCGCTGCGTCAGCCAATAAACGCTCCGCTTCCGCAAAGACTGCCTTTTTACCATCTTCACTCATATGCAGATTATCTGAGTGAAGGAATTTATCTGCTCCCATTTTGGACTCAATGGCTGCCACATCAACGAATACAAGGCCCTTCTCAACGGCATACGTCTCTAACAATTTATTGAGTGATTTGATCTTCTCTTGAGCTGCGGCAGTGTAATGCTTACTTCCGCTATGCAGACCGGTAATCACTGGGTTGGTACCATCAGCAATCATCTTATCCATTATCGGACGCATCTTATCCATAATCTGGGTAGCAGAAGCATTTAGACCAACATCATTGTACCCCATACTCACAAGGATATTGGCATGACTATCTTTACCGATTTTAGGAAGGTTGGTATTCCAATCTGCTTGCTCAAGTAAAAGCGCTGATCCAGCCGGGCGCTTACTAAATGGGATAACCCCCGCACTACTCTGCGCGAGCGACCCGGTAAAGGTGCTCACCTTCTCGATAGAAGATGATAACAACACCGCACTAGAATCACCAAACGCGTACCATTTAGCATTCGGATCATAAACATGACCCTGCTTGATAGGGTGTTGCATCCTTAGCAAGCCTTGCAGCTCACGCTCTGGTTTAATCAAAATACCATCTAGCACGCTGAATCTATCAGTATTAACAACCTGCTGACGAACTTGCGGGCTCTCTGTACGGACCTGATTCTCTAAGCGAATACGCTCAGCTGTCGCATTATAAAGCTCATGATAAGCCTGCAGTCTCTCAGGCGGCATGTGCCATGCAACCGGGCGCTTACTGCCGCCCAACTCTCTAATAGTGCCATCTGGACGCTTGTATGCTTTGTATGTGTGTAATCCGCTTTGCCCTGCTTCACCCTTAGGTCCGTGACCATTATTACCAGAAGCTATCAGTACATACTCACCTCGCGCGTCTTCACCTTTACCAACAATCATCGCAAGGTGATGACCACTAGCACCCGATTTAGCTTCGCCCTTAGGTGACGCTAAGCGATCACGGTGTGTCGGCGGTGCAAAGGCAATGATACTACCTTCTTTTAGATCGGCATATTTAATGTCGCCATAAGTAGCTGGCGAGCCATCATCTTTGGTCTGCAGTAATCCAAGTTTCTGACCAACCGTAAAGAAGGCCTGCACATCAACAATCTTGCCGTATTTGTATTTACCGTCGCCAATATTCTCACCTTCAATTTCGCTCTGGTGATAGCCACTCAGATTATCAAAGACATCTTTACGCTGCCATGCTGCCGCAATTTCTGGATAGCTCAGCATTAACGCATTGGCGATCGTACCAGCACAATAAGGCGCTTTACCGCCACTCATATTAAAGCGCGCTAGCGGCGTGCCGTCACCCTGACCACGTTCATATAGCGAATCTTTGAATGCTTTAGGCAGCTCACCAATCTGTTTTTGCAAATCAGCGGAAAGCAGATCAGTGCGACCAGTGATAAACTTCATATAGTCTATCGAGGTCATTTTAATGTCGAGCTTGTCAGCAATACCAAGCTGGCCAGCCAGTTCGTTCATTTTTGTGTGATGCTGCGGATAATGACGCTGAATCAATTCGCGAAGCGTCGCCGTTGGCATGCCCGTGACCGGAACAACTGCCACTGGCTCATTACTCAACTTCAATCCAGATAGCGCAGAGTCGCCCGGATAAAATTCATGGCGTGACGGCTGCTTACTCTCAACCTGCTGGCGTTCTATCTCAACGCGTTGTTGCTCAATTCTCTGCTCAATGATTTGGCGTTTGAGTGCCTGAATATCAACACCATCTTGATTGCGTAATGCTGCAACTCTTAAATTACCGACAACATCACCAATTTTACTTTTGTGAGTCTCGTAAACACCGAATGCAACACCGTTTGTTTTATGTGCTGCAACAAATGCACGAATATCTGACTGACCCTCTCTCTTAGGACCATAATCACCACCAGCAGTACCAGTTTTAGCCACCCATTGAGCTTTGTCTCCGCTAAAACCATTGCTAATCGTTCCTAGCGAACCGCTGCCACTCGCCAACAGATTATCGATAAGCTTGCCATAGGCAGGGTTGCTAGAATATTTCGCCAGCGCTTGTTGAATACGGACCCCATCATAAGCAGTGACATAGTTACCGTCATCACCACCTTTTTCGGTATTCATACCGACTAGACCAGAGTACCCCTTAAACCCACCTCTTTCGGCGACCATATACCGGTCAGAGAAATGCGTATCAACCAACCCAAGTTCATCTACAATTTTACCATTCAAATACGTATTAATGAATGATGCCATCTTCGTTTGATGATCTGCGCCAACAGAACCATTTGCTGGCACATCAATGCCCATCGCGCGAGCTACCAAGCGCTGAGTCGCACGGTTGTAATTACTTAAGCTTGTCCCTCTTGGAAGAGAGATCATTTTCAGATCCGTGATGTTTTTCGGATCTTTCCAGAAATCTTTCGGCAGCTTCCCTGCCTCATCCATTTTAATCAGTGCCAACACCACAGCATGCTTGGCTGTAGATGCGGGATCAACTCGCTCGAACGGCTTGTTACCTCCAACTAAACGACCCTGACTATCTAATATAGCGGTTATTGGGCCATCGTTATTGGTGATTGCAGTTCCAGACGGTAGCGTCCTAATAATCTCATCCGCTAATTCTCTGCGCGTTAATTTCTCACGCTGATATGGGCGCGGCGGGCCACTACCTTCTAGCCCTTTACCTTCTGGTAGATCCTCAACATAGTAGGCATAAGGAGGTGGACGTTCATCCACACCATTCAACGCCTTACCCGGACCACGTCCTTTTCCTACTTCATAATCATGGATTGCGGCTGCATACGCAGAGGCCAACTCGCGAATTGCATTACGGTTTAGGCGATAACCAGTGACTCGGCCACTCGCATCTTTCACTTCTTCTACATAACGAGCGAAGGCTTTAGGATTATCCAGGAAGTCACCTTCAATCAAACCATGCGCTACATTACCACCATCGCGGCGCATTCCCTTAAAGAGACTACCGCTCATCATGCCTAAACGCGTGCTTTGATAAACGACACCATTTTTCCATACAGGCAGCCCTTGCGCCTGAGTGTATTGAGCCATTTTATCAGCAAGCGCTTTACCTTCAGGTGTCGGACGATTAGGGGTGTAGAAATACATCGCGGCACCTTCAACGGTACCATTACCTACCCCTAAGCTACCAGAGTGGTTAAAGTGACCTTCTAGGTGAACGGTTGCGTTGGTTTGGCGTGTAATCGCTCTAAATGGTGCATAACCATTCTTGGCGTTAAAGCGCATTTCACGCGTCGCCTGAACCACAAACACCTGATCATCGCGATAACGGACACCATCAACCGTCTTAAGCATCAGCTGCGTTTTAATTTCGCGCATCAATTCAGCGGCAACGTTATGCTCATCGAATTGTCTAAAATCTACACCTGTAATACCAGCGGCTCTGGCCGCTCTTTCCACCTGCTTAGTGAGACCTGTCGTACCCGGATCATACGCGCCATTAAAATAACCATGACCAACATAAAGCGCGATACGCGACTCTTTAGGGTCAAGCTTCGGTAACGATAATTTACCTTTGGCAATATCTGCCGGATCAATTTCCAACTTATCCATCACCGATGGATTGAAGTTGATGATCCGCATGCTCTCTGGAAGCTCGGTTAACCCAGGAATCGATTTTGGATCAAAGCCCGTCTTATCTTTTTCTGCCTGATAGCGCTCTAAGCGCTTAACACCACGTGCGATAATATCACGTACATTTTCTAATTTACGGTTATCATCTGCGCCAGCTGGTAAACCCAGCATATAGACTCTTGCCTGATCTAGCGCACGCTGATCTCTGCTATGTGGCGTATTCAAGTAACCTTTGACATCATCCTGAGATAGCTGTGCAATGATTGGGTTTTCTTCCCATAATTTTCTTTTGGCCGGATCATTGGCTATTTCAGCAAGAATATCTCGCTGATTAGTACCCGGAGCAGCATTTCTATCCTTACCTCCGCTATCATAAACGGCAGAGTAAATAACTTTACCGGTCTCTTTATCGGCAATGTAATACAGAACCTTTGATTTAGACTGGGTATTGCTATCCCATACGCGGATACCAAATTGTTGGAAACGAGGACCATCTTTCTTAAACGGAATCTGGTGCGTAACACCTGGGACGTAATTGACTTTCTCGCCATTCACCTCGCTTGGAATACCCGAACCGAAGAGTGAACGGTTATGACCACCATTTTCAAATTCTGTTTTTGTCTTAAAGCGCTCAGTGTTTGGGTTGGTATCGTTGCGATACTTTTCAACATCTTCTTGGGTCTCAATACCTTGATTGCGTCGAGGTGTATCGTCGCCATTTCTTATGCGGTTTCTAGTGCTATCAGAAGGACCATTATTGACGTTATTGCCTTTGCCGCTCATATACCAATTCCAGATCTGCAGCGCAGCTTCTGGAGCAATCAGCATAAGTAGCAGTAACAGAATCAGAATATCATCTGGCATCTCATTGCCAGGACCATTCAAGTGAGAGCGTGTATTATCAGTCGCATCAGATTTGCGCTTCTCTTTATCTCTGCGCTCTGTCTCTGTTTGATGCTGTTTTTGTGGATCACTATCCGGACTAGTTTCACCCTTTTCTTCTTTTTCCGTTTTTTGTGTGAGATTGCCGTTATCTTGTAAAGTCTGCGTCGTTTCGATGATCTGATCGGTCATCTCCGAACGAGCTGTATCATATACTTTTTGAGCGGCTTCTTTTTCATTCTCAGGCGTGCTTGGATCATCAGTTACCGTTGACGGATCAACCAGCTTACGCTCTGCCGGAATCGAAACTTTCTTATCCGCAGCAAGACCTGGTGTGTTGTTGTATGTCTCTGCACGCTTTCTGAGTGCTGAGTAATACATATTGAATTCGGAAATAGATAATTTGCCTAACGCTTCTTTAGCTTTTTCGACGTCTATCTGCGGTGGCTTCTCTGGCTCAGTTCGCTCAGCACCCGGGCCCGATTGCTTAGCAAGCCCCAAATAGCGATCTGGAATATTGCCAATATGCTTTGCATCACGTGCCTTCAGCTCCGCATACCATTCACCCATCGTGACTTTTTCATATTTCTTAACCAGACCAAACTTCGTCTGCACAAAATCACTTTTATCTAAACCTGTATGCCCCAGCGCTTCGAGCGTTTTATACTTCACCCCGCCATTACGGTAATAGCGATCACCCCAATGCGAAGTTCTTCTACCGTTAGAACGTTCATTAGCGTCTTCAAAGACGGGTCGACCAGGCGCAAACGTTGCGTTCATCAGCAACTCGTCTTTGCCCTTCTCTTTCATGGCCTTTAAGAAACCACGGCCACCACTTGGGCCCATCAGCCAAACAGCATATAAATCATTAACACCCAGCTCAGATGGCTTTTTACCGGTTAGTTCAGTCAGCGAATAATCGGTTAAGCCTCCACGCTTCCCATCCGCTCTACCAAGCAGCATGTCGCGCATTTCCATCGCGAGATGAAGCGCCTGACCACTCACATCACCTAAAGAATTACTGTGAAGACGACGAGCAGATGCATTGCCATCACCAGGAAGATCAACACCATACTTTTTCAGTAACGCATGAGCATCTTGTGTCGTGTAACTCAGATTACCAAGGCTAATACCTTTGGCAGATAAGAGAGCATTCACCTCACTAACAGATTTGCGATATTCATCACCACGCGTTTGAGCAATACCGTAATAGCCCTGACTACTCATGCTCACATTGCCGCCATGACCACTTTCTTTCGAAAGAATCCACGGCACCATCGGCATGAGTTTATCTAAATCTTCTAGGCGAGAATCCGTACGTTTCAACGTGTCGACCCACACGGCCAACTCCATGTAAAAACGATCTATCTCTGAACTACTAAGTCTTCTTGCCATAAATATTTCTACAGACGCACCTATGGCGCCTATTACTCCACACTTCATACTACGCGAGAAATGTTACAGAATGATGAAGGAATCCAAGAAAAGACTAGAAAAAATAATGTTTTAGAATGTTTCGAAATCACATGTTTCTTAACAATCCGTTAATATTCGACCGGCTCAGGATCAAGTGCGCGCCACAGATACCATGTCGCCACCGTATTATACGGCCCCCAATTATCACGATAAATAAAAGCCTGTTTTTTATCAATATTATTACCATCGTAATAATATTTCTCAATCGCGCGGATCAAACCGATGTCATCTACGGGAAAAATATCGGCTCTCAGCAGATGAAAAATCAAAAACATCTCAGCCGTCCATCGCCCCACCCCTTTGATGGTTGTTAGCGACTTAATCGCCGATTCATCATCCAACTCATGCAAAAAATCGCCCCTTGAGCCATTTTCAATAAAATATTGGGCTATATTCCGCATATAGAGCACTTTTTGACGTGACAAACCACAAGAACGCAAGGATTCATCGCTTAAAGAGGCGAATTCATGCGGAATTAGAGATAGTTTTTGCAATTTTAGCTCATTTTCTAGCTTATTCCATACAGAATCGGCTGCTTTTACTGATATTTGCTGCCCAACGATAGATCGCGCCAAAGTATAGAATGCATCGCCTCGTGAGCTGAGCCCTTCGCCAGAATATTTTGAAATCAGCCGGCCCAACACCTCATCCTTTGCAGACAGATAGTCTTTCGCCTCTTCCCAATAATGTGGTGTTTGCATGCCAATCTCCTTGTGGGCACGTAACATGAAGTGCTTTACAGCAATTAGCAAGTCCCATACAACCCTGTTGTAAATGAAGGAGTTACACATGAGTGCAGTAGAGAAAATGGATACCGGAACCCGTACAGAATCAGATACTTTTGGCCCACTGGAAGTGCCCAATGACCGTTATTGGGGCGCACAGTCCGCTCGCTCACTTATCAATTTCGATATTGGTATTGAGACCATGCCAAAATCGATGATTCGCGCACTTGGTATTCTTAAACGCAGCGCAGCTGCCGTGAATATGAATTTAGGTGTACTCGAAAAAGATATCGGCGATGCCATCGTACAAGCCGCTACTGAAGTGATGGAAAATCAACTAGATGACCATTTCCCACTCTCTGTTTGGCAGACCGGATCCGGCACCCAAACCAACATGAATAGCAATGAAGTAATCGCCAACCGTGCCATCGAAATTTTGGGTGGTGTTTTGGGTAGCAAAGACCCGGTTCACCCAAATGATCACGTTAATATGGGTGCATCTTCAAATGATACCTTCCCAACCGCGATGCATATTGCCGCTGTAGAGGAAATTCAGCACCAACTGATTCCGGCACTCAAAAAATTGCGCGACGCGCTTGATGAAAAAGCCAAATCATTCGGCGATATCATCAAAATTGGCCGCACCCACTTACAAGACGCAACACCTCTCACGCTAGAGCAAGAATTCTCAGGCTATGTCACCCAGATTTCTTACGGTATTCAGCGTGTTGAAGCGACACTCCCTCGCCTATATCAGCTAGCGCAAGGCGGCACCGCTGTGGGTACCGGCATTAATTCTAAGAAAGGCTTTGCCGAAGCCTTTGCTGCTGAAGTTGCAGAAATTACCAAGCTACCGTTCGTGACCGCAGAAAATAAGTTCGAGGCATTAGCCGCGCACGATGCCATTGTCGAAGCATCAGGCGCATTGAACACGCTCGCAGTATCCCTGATGAAAGTCGCAAACGATATCCGTCTACTAGGCTCTGGCCCACGTTGTGGTTTAGGTGAAATTCAACTGCCTGAAAACGAGCCAGGTTCTTCGATTATGCCGGGCAAAGTTAACCCGACACAATGCGAAGCCATGACCATGGTCTGCGCACAAGTTATGGGCAACCACACCGCCATTAGTGTCGCAGGGTCTAACGGCCATTTCGAGCTGAACGTATTCAAGCCTGTGATGATTTATAACTTACTACAATCCATCACGCTGATTGCGGATGCATCACGCAGCTTCACCGATAAATGCGTGGTTGGCATTGAAGCGAATCGCGAACGCATCGAAAAACTGCGCGACGAATCACTAATGTTGGTGACCGCGCTCAACCCACATATCGGATACGATAATGCAGCGAAAATTGCGAAGAAGGCTCACAAAGAAGGTACCACACTCAAAGAAGCGGCACTTTCACTAGAGTTACTAACGGAAGAGCAATTTGCAGAATGGGTGCGTCCTGAGAAAATGACCGGACCGCGCGACTAATCGGCGTGCTGATTAGAATTCACGCCACTTATTAGCAGATGGCAGCGTAATATCGATGGTGGCTTGAATACCAGTATTCCAGTCACCCGCCTTGCCACGTGGTGCCAGCTTCATCATAAGCCTGCCCTTCGCCTCATCTGAGAGCTGCTTTAAGATATGATCTTCAGCATTACGCGCATCACCCTCAAAGAATAAATTGGTTGAGAAATCTCTCATATCTGGGTGCGTGACCTTAATATTAAAGTGAGGTGCGCGCTTAATTTTAATCGCGTATTTGGTGCCATCTTCACGCGTCTTGTAAATGGTATATTCATAAGGTCCGGGATAAAGCGTCATGAAGGTAAATTCACCCAGATTGGTCGTAGAGGTACGCCCTGCCCCAGCAAATGTCGGATCCGGCGTTGCAAGCGCGGCCTTCGTCGCATAGCGATGACGCCCAGACGGGTCCGCTTGCCATAATTCAACATGTGCCTGCGTTACCGGCACACAATTACTATCAAACACTCGCGCGTAAAAATAGACGGGTTGCCCTGGCGCCATGACCGCTTTACCCGGCGGCAATGCGAGCTTGTTATTGGTCATCACATTTTTAAAACCGGGGTAATTAGACGTGCCAACACCCGGAGTCACGCGGCATGGCTTGTGAACATACCGATCTTTGAGCGCCACTTGCGCCGATGATGTAACAGGAAATAAAAGACATAGCGCGCCAATCAAAAGAACAAAGCCCGACACCAATGCATCAGGCAAACGAACTGAGGCGCTAACGCTTCTATGCATTAAGCAGCATCCTTTTCAATTTCACGCTCTAGAGACGTCAATTCAGCAAGCAACTGCTTGGCAAGCGTTTCTAATTGATCAACAATTTCTGCTTGGGCGGCCACACCACCACCACTCATATGCGCGACCCCTTCAACAACATCCTGCGTATTAGCGGCGGCTGTTTGAATATTCTCGCTAATCTCACTGGTAGCAGAATTTTGCTCTTGGATGGCCGTACCGATTGAACCAGAAATCTCATTCATAGATTCGATCGTTGTGCCAATATCTTCCAACGCACGCACGGCTGACTTCGCCGATTGCTGAAGCCCACGAATCTGAGTGGTAATATCATCCGTTGCCTTTGAGGTCTGGTCCGCTAAGGTCTTCACTTCAGATGCAACCACCGCGAACCCTCGTCCAGACTCACCAGCACGTGCCGCCTCAATCGTTGCATTGAGCGCGAGCAAGTTAGTCTGACCAGCAATCTCAGAAATCATCTGCACTACCGTTCCAATACGCTCCGAAGCACCTGTTAGCTCTTTCACAATCTCGTTACTCTTTGCCGTATGCTCAACTGCCTGTGCCGCGACACGGTCGGACTCAGACACACGCTGACTGATTTCTTTAATGGAATAGCTCAACTCTTCAGCCGCTGCGGCTACAGCTTCAACATTACTACGTGTGGTTTCTGCAGAATGAATAAGGTTCTGACTATCACCAGATTTGATAGACTGATTACCTGCACGCCACTGCAATACTTTCGACTGAATCTCTGCGGCAATCAAATTCAAATCATCTACTTTCTTATTATATTCTGAAAGTCTCTGCTTATCAGCAACCGCTACCGGAGGCGCACTTTGCGGAGGAATGGTTAGCATTTCTGGCTCATCCTCATCCTCATCATCACCACCTTCCCATGCATCATCGCTTTTCATCTTTGGAACAATACGCGACATCTCTATCGCATCGCTTTCCTGACGCAGCAATTTCATGAGCGGTGCTTGCATAATTTTCTGATAGTAATCGCCGTCTTTATCTTCCTGTATCAACGACTCATCGCCACGCACCATCAAATCAATAATATCAAGCAGGTTATTTATACGGTGCTGCAAAATCCCGACACTATCCAAATGGCTACCCGGTGTCGTACGTGCCGCTAGATCACCCTTGATAAACGCCCCGATACTCTGACCGGTTTCATCACTAACATTCTTTAATTTGAATAAGCTGAAATAGCTGAATATCAACATCAGCAGAGGTACACACAGCACGGCAGCGATAATATATTTCTCTTCGATTACTAGCCACACACCAATGCCGAGTAACAATAAGAACCCCGCCAATATCGCTAAACTAATTTTTGTTATCTGACTTGTAAACACATGTACCTCAATAGGTTAAATAGTTACGCCATATCAATGACAGATGAGACGACTCGACGAATACCTTTTGCAATCGCCGCAATCGAATCTTCTCTCATATAGGCAGAACAACTGGCGATTTTATTCTCAGCATCCACAACGGATTGGTCGGATTCAGCATGTTGATGCACGCAACCAAGCTCTACAATAGCTGCGGCAGTACCGGCATCTTCACCGATAGTAAGATGACAATTGGTACCTTTAAAAATTCTAGCCAACACGGCAGGGGCAATACAAATAGCGCCAATGGGTTTATGCGCTATGTGAAAGTCGCGCACTTTTTGATCAAACTCAGCAAGCACCTGAGCATCGGGTCCTTTAAACGCAAAATCAGAAAGATTCTTAGCCACCCCATACCCGCCGGGGATAATCAACGCATCAAATGCAGACACATTCAACGCATCAAGCGGTTCAATCTGCCCACGGGCAATACGAGCAGACTCCTGCAAAACATTGCGTGTTTCGGAAACTTCTTCTTGATTCAAATGATTCACAACATGATGCTGCTCAATGTCAGGGGCGAATATCGACACCTCAGCTCCGCATTCATCCAGATACAGCAGGCTCAGCACGGCCTCACGTATTTCTGCGCCATCCAGAAATCCGCATCCAGATAAAATCACAGCCACGCGTTTGGACATACTACTCCTCCAGTTTCATTTGCAGCTACAAATGTAAATACCCTCAGACAAATTGCCAAGGAGCTTATCCAAACTATTCAGAGGAAATAATAAGAATTAGTGGATGGTCACATCCGGTGGAATTGATTTATCAGCTTCCAATCGGCCAGCAAAACTGCCGTCTGTCAGCTCATTGTCTTCATGTGCTTTTGTGGTGGCCGCACCCTGCTCTATCACAGGCTTTTTCACCTTTGTATCTGGCTTTTGGGCGCTTTTCGCTTCTGCTTCTTCTGCTTTTGCCTGCTTCTTCTTCTCGGCCTCTTCTTCGTCAACACGCTTGAGCTTTTTGTTCGATGGCGGATTGATCACCACCTCACGCATATCTTCCATACCGCCTTTCACTTCACCAATATTCAAACTAGTGACACCATCAATAAATCGATAAATCGCCTTATCCAGCAAGTTAACTCCGTTCGCACCCGGTCTATCCCAACGAAGCGCCGTCTCCGCTTTGGCGATCATGTAAGGCGTGTAACTCATCGAAGCATTAACAAAATCATGCGTGTAGGCCTTATCAGCCAATGCCCCATTGATCTTACCCAAACCATAATCTTTATTAAAGTTATGCAGGCTGTTACCAGTCTTGTAACAGGCCTCACCGAATGGGTTTACAAAGGCATCAAATGCGCCGCGCACATTGCCTTTACTAAACGGATAGAAGTTATTACCCAACACGCGTGAATAATATGGTCTGGCAGGTCGGCCAACATTGAAAGATGACGGGTTGATGGCGCTTGCCTCCAGATTACCCATTTCAGAATCCATACGGCGGAAATTAAAGGCTTTACCATCCGGTGTACGCACATAACCACCTGCCGAACGATCACCAGAATTTGGCATCACAACACCAATACCGGTTGACTTAGATTGTGGCGCTCTGGTAATCCAGAAGAACGGCACAGCCGGTGTCATATAAATACATGCTTTAATAAAACTCTTCGTTGCATAACGGAACGTCTGCCCCACCCCATCCATCACGGACTCAACCGGGTCTTCAGGCATATGTAGATTTGGCAAACTGCCATCATGATCTTTAATACTATGGAGCATATCAGACGCGCCGCGATAGAAATCACGATACATCAGCGTGTACCAATTATAGCCCGTAAAGCGTAACTGTAAATCTAGCGCACCCGCTTTCGAATAGCTGGAAACAATACGGCCATGCTCATTCAGACGATAACTACCACCGGAGATTCCTTTATCAGCCGATAATTTAAAGCCCGGGTAAATACGGTTAATCCCCTGACGCTGTAAACGCATCTGATACACATATGGTAACGCAGCCGCCCAATCCTCACCTTGTTTCAGCGAGAAAATATCCCATGCATTATGAGCCACTGATTTGCCGAATTTCTTATAATCTATCGTGCCATCTTTGTTTTCCCATACATTCGGACGATTAGGATCCGCCATCGCAGCAATCTGACGTCCCCAGGAGTCACCAACACTACCCATCGCAAAGTCGAAGGTCATGCTGGTCATTTCATTACCCAAGCTTCGTCCTGGTCGATGGATTTCTTTGCCCATTTCATCGTAAACTTTTGAATAGAAATCCCAGTTCTTATTTCTGAACCAAACCGCATGCCGTGCATTCTGTTCAGCTTGCTCAGCTTTCGATGCCATGCGCACACCACTTTTAATAACGGGTGCCAGCGTGCTATCAAATGTCTTCGCCAACATTTGCAGGCCATTACGCTGCTCACTGAATTTGGCCATATGGTTATAGCCCTTCATCAGCCCTGGAATAGAACGGTGTGCCATCGTGTAGAAAGTTGCACCCATCAAACCACGCGAGAATAAACGAATCCCTATCCGGCCAGATGTGTAACTGGTCCAGTTAGTAGGCTCCGTACCGTCAATGTCAGATGGGTCCTCGAAGCTCGAGCCAAAGAGGTAATTACCATAGCTAGCACGTTCATCATATTCGCCCTCATGATGAACGGTATCCGTCGACCCTTTCTGATCGTATCTTACGAAATCAGAAAAGACCGAATGCTGATGCTGCTTCTTTTTCTCGTCTTTACTCATATACTTTTCTCCGGGCGTACTTCTACACCCTACCACTAAACACTATAACACTAGCGTTTCTGCGGTTTCGTGAAGATTTGATGAAGCCACGCATGATTTACCCGTGAATATGTCAGTTCCATGAAGTTTTACGTAATTTCATAGGTTTACTTTGGTTGCACAACGGCCTCGGTGATATTCTATGAGATGATGGAAAAGCACTAATTTCAGGAGCGTCATGGCGAAAGGGCCAGAACATAGCACTCTAAATCGCAAGATATTACCTGTTGGCGAATGGCTAGCAGAAAATGCTTATATTGCACCGGGTAAGCACCGATTAATGACCGCAACCGGTCTGATGCTTGGCCTGATGGCTGGTCGTGAGGTAATGGACGTACTTGTTGGACGTGACCGCAAAGGCAATATCATTGATCGTAGCGAGGCCTTACCACCGCTTCGACCATTCCACGGAGCACTCGCTTACAATAAATATGACGACTCGCCCGATCAAAAATGGATGCATGTCGCCGATAGCTTCATCCCATTTGTGCTGGGTGCCGCAGGTGCCATGGTCGGAAGTTCACAATATATGCGGTTCGCGCGTCATAATCCGGTAATGGCGGGTATTATCAAAGAATCAGAAAAAATCGCTAAAGGTGACATTCACACATTGCAATATGCCGATGCGGTCGCCAACCAAACCCATGCTAGAAATCTCAACTGGATGGCCGGACCAAACTATGGCGGCGGAAGCGTACTGGGTAATCACGTCGTACCTTCACCATTAAGCCAAACGGTCGGCGCGTTCCGCTTTCAGCTAGGCGCAAACAAAGATGCCATCACACCCGGCATGCAAAAAGCATTCTTTGGTAACTATGGTGCAAGCTCCAAAAAGCCATTTACTGCTCTAAAGAGTTTAATCTCATGGACTGAAAACAACATGGCGCATTATGGCAGCAGCCAATGGCATAAAGAGAATGGTGCCATCACCAAACAAGCAAAAGACGCGCTAAAAATATTTAAAGACCGTTTTGGCGATCAGCATGTTGAAGTCATGGAGCATTATCTAGAGCAGCGTATTGGGCAGCTCACCCGTGAAATGGAACGTATTAAAGCTGAAAAAGGCTTAGATTTTGGCGAAGAGCTTTTAAAAGCCATGCGCAAAGACCCTAAATTCCAAGCTGAAATCAACGATGCCTTCTGGGGCGAAGGTCTGCATAAACAATATGAAAAGATGGGGCTATTTGACCCGAACAACCCAGAACAAGTAGCAGAGCTTATTGGTGATAACGGCATGTTATCGAAAATCATGAAATGGATGCCCGGCGGCGCAGATGTCAGCGAAGCACAGA
>JALEGK010000063.1 GCA_022763105.1 Rickettsiales bacterium
ATCGTAACCTCGGAAATTGGCGTTTAGAGAAAATAGGTCATATTCGGCCTAAAAGCGCAAGGTTTCTACTCAGAATTAAGAAAGAAGATGTGTCAGTTCTGGATGAATAACGCCAGTAAACTGCATGGTAGCGCCAGCTCTGTTTAAAATGTCAGTAGTTCGTGCTGTGATGATTGGCTGTGTAGTCAGCAACCATCTCGTTTCCAGCTCTGTATTCCCTGATAATTGCTAATTTACAGGCTATAATTTGATCATTCACGTAATAATAACAGCAAAAACCGATGAAAAGCTAGCCAGTCAGCCCTTATTTCATAGAATATTTCAATCCCAAAACAGGGAATTATTAGAGAAATCAGAAGCGATAAGCGATCCCAACACCGAACACCCAAGGATCTAGATCTACATCTGCTGTTACAGCACCACTATTAATGCTGGCATCGACATTATGCCAAAGCTTCTTGATATCGGCGTTAACGGCCCAATGATCATTCAAGCCAATGTCGATACCAGCTTGCAGTGCGTAGGAGATACCGTTGTCATAATCAATATCATTTACCTGGCCAGAGCTTTCATTGTACCACACCACATAGCCTAAACCGGCACCAACATATGGTCGGACTTGCCCATGAGGGTTAAAGTGGTATTGTGCAGTCAGGGTAGGGGGGAGCGCCCATACGTGACCAAGATCAAGATTGCCAAGCGCGGTGTTGGCAGCGCCCATATCATGTTTGGTGGTCGCAGCAATCAATTCAGCAGCAATATGATCGGTGAAGAAATAAGTAAAATCCAATTCGGGCGCAAATGCGTCAGAGGCAGTGACATCACCACCAATGTTTGTAGAGCTGCTCTCATCAGGCGATAAATTGATGATTCTCGCACGAATCATGAAACGCTCTTTTGCATCCCATGCTTTGCCTTCGACGGATTCTGCAGCCACAGACGGGGCAGAGAGTAATGTTGAGGTCAATAATGCCGTTAATGCTAGTGCTTTTCTCATGATTAGCTTACTCCTTAATAAAATAGCATGTCATACGAGCAAATATAACAAGCCGATCATATGAAGAATTGATTTTAATCAAATGAGCTTACGATTCTTCTTCATCGATCAAAATACGATGAGCCGCCCCTTCTAAATCCTCATATTGCTTTGATTTGAGCGTCCAAAAAAAAGCGACAAGACCAATAAGCCCTAAAAAAAGTGCTAACGGAATGAGATATAGCAATACATCCATTAGGCAGCCTCATCTTGTTTCAGATTAATACGAAATGAATTAGCGATCACGATCAGTGAAGAGGAGGACATCGCAATGGCTGCAATGAGTGGTGTGACAAAACCAGCCACCGCTAAGGGAATGGCTATGCAATTATAAGCTACAGCTAACGCAAAATTTTGCTTAACCAATTGGGTAGAGAATAAGGCCATACTCCAAGCCTGAATGGTAGGCATCAACTTACTACCCTGAAACACGATATCGGCGCTATTTTGCGTAATGTCCATTCCGCTAGCAGGCGACATAGAGACGTTAGCTTGAGCAAGCGATGGTGCATCATTTAAGCCATCGCCAACCATCAATACCTGATGACCATTAGATTGTAGCGCTACGATATGTTCGGTTTTATCTCGTGGTAACATGCTGCCTTTATGATGGCTAATGTCAAGCTCATGCGCCACGTTGCGCGTGTTCTCGGCGGTATCGCCTGATAGAAGATAACTATCAATATGAAACTGCTTCCATAAGCCAATCACATCCTTGCTGTCATCTTTAACACAGTCCTTGGTTTTGAAAATGCATCTCTCAGAGTCACCTTGGCGAAGCACTAAGCCATGCTCACTTTTGCCTAAGAAATATAATTGATCATGAATCGTGCCTTCAACGCCTTGTCCTGTAAGCTCTTTGGCTGATTGCACTTCCAGCAAGGCACCGTTATATGCAACACTAATCGCTTGGCTGTAAGGGTGCTTGCTATAATGAGCTAACGACGCGGCGATGTGTAGATCAGCCTCAAGATACTCTCCAATGAGCTTTGGTCGGCCTAAGGTTAATGTGCCTGTCTTGTCAAAGACAACAGTATCGACCTTAGCCAAACGCTCTAACGCATCACCAGATTTCACCAAAATACCCCGTTTCATTAGCCAGTTTGTAGCAAGTACTTGGACAACGGGTACCGCCAAGCCAAGTGCGCATGGGCAAGTAATGATTAGTGTTGTAATGGCTATTAATAGTGCATCTTGCCAAACCATATTGCCAATCAATAACCAGCCTAAAAATGCGGCGGCAGCTAAGGTGTGAACGATAGGTGTGTAGAGCTTTGCTGCTTTATCAGCAAGTCTGACATAATGTGCGCGGCCTTGTTCTGCCTTCTCCATTAATCGAATGATATCGGCGAGCAATGTGTCTTCATTGGCTTTCAAAATGACCGCTGTGATCGGTGCATCAAGGTTCAATGTTCCAGCAAAAACCGTATCTCCAGATTTTACGGATTTAGGTAATGTTTCACCGGTCACCAAACTTGTATCAAGCTGTGATTCTCCTTCGATAATTTTCGCATCAGCTGGGATTTTTTCTCCTGCTGCAATCATCACCATCATACCTTCTTGCAGTTCTTTTACGGGAAGGGTTTGTGATACGCTTTCTTGAATAACGGTGGCGTAACCTTGCATTAAACTAAGTAGTTTTTCTGCATTTTCTCTTGCTTTTCCTCGCGCCCTAGCGTCAAGCCATCTACCAATAAGCAAGAAAAATAACAACATAACGGCAGAATCAAAATAAGCATGTTCGCCACCATGATAGGTTTCAAAGACGCTCATGGCGCTTGCTAATATAAGTGCTAGTGATATCGGAACATCCATATTAGTGCGGCCATATCTAAGAACGCTTATGGCAGAATCAAAAAAGGGACGACCAGCATAGATAATCGTTGGCAAAGCAATAAGCGCGGAAATCCAATGCAGCAAATCTCGTGTCGCTATTCCCATCACGTCATGATCAGCACTCCATAGCGTGACAGATATAAGCATGATGTTGCCCATAGCAAAACCAGCAACCGCCATGCAACGCAGTAAAAAACGGTCTTCACTTCGATCGCGTGACTCAGTTTCATAAGGTTTAATGGTATAACCTAGAGATTCGACCAAATGAGCAAAATGCTCCTTTAAAGACTCACTGCCTTCCCAGGCAATGGCGAGTCGATTTGTGCTCATATTGACGCGGGCCAGCCGAATATGCGGATCACTATTTAGTGCAGATTCGATGGCATGAATACATCGAGCACATCTCACACCTTCAATATTAAAATGCTGTCTATTGATTGTTTGTTCCATCGGAACGTGCGGCCTCATTTTTCTGTTTGCGTACTTCATTCACGATTTCATCAAAGGCGAGCCCTTTTTCGTAAGGATTCTCCGTCACTACACCCTTATGTGTGCCGGTAGCGTAGTATATGAAAATGCCGTTGACGATAAAGACAACCATGAATGCCATAACGAAATACCACGGTATAAGTCTGTCACGCATGGGTGGTTTGTTGATGTTATTTTGTACTGACAAAAACACTCTCCAACTGGTCGGTTCGGTTGGTTTCTAACTCTTCAAGCGTAAAGATCACTTTATGTCTCGATTGAGGCTGCTTATCTGCGGTGACAAATAAACGAAAATGACCCACAGAATCTGCAAATACCGGAAGGTGATCGGCCTCAATCACGCCAGCGCCTTGCATCTTCATGCTCGCATCAGACAAGCCAGATAGGCTTAGTCGATAGAAACGGTCTTCATGTGTTTTATTCAGAATGCGAATGTCATAGCCATTACGAATCGAGCCAGCAGACAATCTTACAAATAGAGGGTTACGATCATGCAATACATGCAGTTCAAGCGGTGAGCGCGTGAGCAGGCTGTAAAGCATGATGCCGCCAACCAGCGCCATAATGGCGGTGTAATAAAAGGTGCGCAGACGCATAATATGCCCCCACATCGATGGCACGTCTTTGCCAGCGTCACGTGCCTCCTGATTGGTGGTGGTGTCGTAGCGGATTAGGCCGGTCGGTAAATTGATTTTCTCCATCACGCCATTGCAGGCATCAATGCATAAGCCGCAAGCAATACATTCATATTGCAAGCCTTCGCGGATATCGATACCCATAGGGCAGACTTGCACACATAAAGAGCAATCAATGCAGTCGCCTTGGTCAGGGTTTTTCTCACGGTCTTTCAATTTGCCGCGTCGCTCACCACGCTTTTCGTCATAGCCGATAATTAAGGTGTCTCTATCAAACATTGCGGATTGGAAACGCGCATAAGGACACATATATTTACATACTTGTTGTCGCGCAAATCCGGCCATCAAATAGGTGCTGAAGGTGAGTGCGATAATCCAACCAAGCACTGACCATGGCACATCAAAATGCATAATCTGTTCAAGCAAAGTCGGTGCATCATTAAAGTAGAAAACCCACGCACCGCCGGTAAGCATGCCGATGATAAGCCAGATAATATGCGTCAGGGTTTTCTGAAATATCTTTTTGAATCCCCAGCGCGACTCATCAAGCTTTTTACGTGCATTACGATCCCCCTGAACGATACGCTCTACCCAAACAAACAGATCGGTCCATACGGTTTGAGGGCAGGCATAGCCACACCAGACACGTCCGGCTAAGGAAGTGGCAAAAAACAATCCAACCGCGGCTAAGATAAGAATGCCTGTCAGGTAATAGACTTCCTGTGGCCAAATCTCGATAAAAAAGAAATAGCCGCGACGATTGGTCATGTCGATCAAAATGGCTTGATCGGGTGCGTTCGGGCCGCGGTCCCAGCGAAGAAAAGGAGCAAGATAATAGATGGCAAGCAAGCCAATCATCGAGACCCATTTCAGCTTTCGATAACGCCCCCATGTGCGCTTAGGATAGACCTTAGGTTCTTTGGCAAAGAACTGAATCTGCTCTGTGGCATTGTCCATACATTGTCGCCTTATTCTCCGCCGCCAAGGCTGTGAACATAGATGCTAAGCTGACGAAGCGTGTCTTCATCTAGGCGGTTTACCCAAGCAGGCATCATGCCATGCTTTGGGTAACGAATCTGATCTATGATTGCCTCTTTAGAGCTGTCTTTACTCTTCAGCCAAATGGCATCGGCAAGATTCGGTGCGCCCAGCTCGCGCATACCTTTCCCATCATTGCCGTGACAAGTTGCGCATTGCTCTTTGAATATGCGCGCACCTGCTGATAGATTGCTTAGTTGGGTCTCATCAATATCGCTAATCGTTACTTTGCTGCTACCATCATGAAGCCCAAGGACGTATTCAGCGACAGCCTCAATCTCTTCGGCGCTCAGCATCTCGGCATAAGCGGGCATCATTGAGTCACGGGCATCATCATGCATGCGAATACCGTATTTGATGGTTTCATATATACTCTCTACGTCGCCTCCCCATATCCAATCATCGTCATTGAGGTTGGGGTAACCAGGTGCACCAGCGCCACCAGTACCGTGACAGGTAGCACAATTATCTTTGAAAGAAGCTTTCCCGCCCGCTATCGCAAAAGCGTAGAGTTCTGGATCATTGGCAATTTCATCAAAGGGCGCATGATGAAAACGCTCAAGATACGAAGAACGTCTAGCGATAATTTCTGCCTGCTCGTCCTTCAATTTCTTATATTGAGTCCATTCGAAAGAACCTACGGTGCCACCTCGTTCACCCTCACCACTTAATGTAGGCCAAGCAGGATAAACCACCCAATACCCAATTGACCAGATAATGGTAATATAAAACACCCATAACCACCATCGTGGCAGGGGGTTGTTCAGCTCTTTAATGCCGTCCCATTCATGGCCAGTCGTATCAACACCAGAGAGTTCGTCTTTATCTTTATGCTCTGTCATGTTCGTCCTCATTCAGTGGAATGTGCTTCCATGATTCAATTTTTTCTTTGCGTTTTGGATGGTAAGCCCAAACAGCAATGCCAACAAAAATGATGAAAAAGAACAGCAGGCCAACAAGCCCTACGCCGCCATCTGCAAAGAGTGCTTTCATCGTGTGGCCTCCGTTTTCTTCATTTCGATGTTAGGGTCAAAGTCGGTGAAATCGACCATGGTGCCTAAGACTTGTAGATAGGCGACCAATGCATCCATTTCCGAAACCATTTTGGGATTGCCATCAAAATCGCGCACTGTCACCTTGTCACCATATCGCTCAATCAATGCATCGGCATTATCCCCTTCGGGGTTCACTTGCGCGACCGCATCGTGATACGCATGCTCTACCATGTCATCAGTGTAGGGAACACCCAGCACTTTTAATGCCTTCAGATGCTTGCTTAAATCAAGCAGATCAGCGCCACGCTCAGTTAAATGCGAGTAAGACGGCATGATCGATTCTGGCACCAAGCTGCGCGGGTCAACCAAATGCTGCACATGCCAATCATCTGAATATTTGCCACCTACACGCGCCAGATCAGGGCCGGTACGTTTTGATCCCCACTGAAATGGATGATCATACATGCTTTCTGCCGCCAATGAGTAATGGCCATAACGTTCCACCTCATCACGCAGTGGTCGAATCTGCTGACTATGACAGGTGTAACATCCTTCACGTAAATAGATGTTATACCCCACCAGCTCCAAAGGTGTGTATGGGCGCACACCAGAAACCGGCTCAATAGTCACTTCCTTGCGGAAGAGTGGAACCACCTCGACCAACCCACCGATAGACACCACTACAATCACGAGTAGCAGCATTATGATAGAGTTTTTCTCTAACTTGGTATGATGCTTCATCATGCCACAGCCTCCTTCCAGCCGCTATTAAGCGCCGTATTATATTCTGGTTCATCGCGGCGCACGCCTTTAACGGTCATGCGAAAATTATAGACCATAATCAACGCGCCAAAGAGGAAGAGCAGCCCGCCGATGGCGCGGATGACATAGAATGGATGCATGGCCATCACACTTTCAACAAAGCTATATTCCAAGAAGCCCATCGCGTCATAATCACGCCACATCAGCCCCTGCATAATGCCGCTGACCCACATCGCGCAGATATAAACCACGATGCCGATCGTCGCGATCCAGAGGTGAATATTCACCAGACGCATGGAGTAGAGTCGCTGATTCCAAAGTCGAGGAATCAAATAATAAAGCGCCCCGAAGGTGATAAAGGCGACCCAGCCCAACGCGCCAGAATGTACATGGCCAATGGTCCAGTCGGTATAGTGGCTAAGGCTATTGACCGTTTTAATGGACATCAATGGTCCTTCAAACGTGCTCATACCGTAAAATGATAACGAGATGATCATGAAGCGAAGCACAGGGTCTTCACGCAATTTATGCCACGCGCCAGAAAGCGTCATCATACCGTTAATCATACCACCCCACGATGGCATCCACAGCATGATCGAAAACGTCATGCCCAATGTCTGTGCCCAGTCAGGTAGTGCCGTATAATGCAAGTGGTGAGGGCCCGCCCACATATAGATGAAAATCAGCGACCAAAAATGCACAATAGATAAGCGGTAAGAATAAACCGGGCGCTCAGCACGTTTAGGCACAAAGTAATACATCATGCCCAAGAAGCCCGCTGTTAGGAAAAAGCCAACCGCATTGTGCGCATACCACCACTGAATCATCGCAGATTGCACACCCGCCCAAACAGGGTACGATTTGCCAGCGTTCATATCGACTGGCAGCGATACGCCATTGCCCAAATGCAAGATGGCAACGGTGATAATGAATGCGAGGTAAAACCAATTCGCCACATAGATGTGTGGTTCGCGGCGATTCTTCAATGTCATCATAAACACCAGCAGATACACAACCCACACCACGGTTAGCCATAAATCAGCCCACCATTCTGGTTCAGCATATTCCTTGGCTTGTGTGTAGCCTGCCAAGTACCCGATACCCGCCATCAAAATGAATAGCTGGTAGCCCCAGAAGGTGAAATTGGCAAAGCCATCCCCCCATAAGCGTGTGCGACAGGTGCGCTGTACGATGTAATAAGAAGTGCCAAGCAAGGCATTCCCACCAAACGCAAAAATCACTGCAGATGTGTGCAGTGGGCGTAATCTCCCAAAGGTAAAATAGGGCTCAAGGTTCAGCTCAGGAAATGCCATTTGCAATGCAATCAGCAATCCCACGGTGAATCCGGCGATACCCCAGAAAACCGTCGCGATCGTGAAAAGTTTGACGATCTCATCATTATATTTAGGTGTGGATGTATGCATGTATGTCTCCTAATTCACACTCACCATATTCAACCCGACACTGCACAAGAACAGACCATTACACGCCATTACGGCACGTCCTGTGTTGTTGGTAATAGTCGGAAAATATCTGCTTAAAGATAATGCGCCCAACCCGGCAAGCTGCATCAGCGGGACAGTCGCAAGACCAAAGAGAACCATGCCGATAGCAGCAGTAATCATATTAGGCATAGTGGCAACCATCATCAATGCGGCAATGACCATGCCACATGGCATAAAGCCCATAAGAACTCCGCGCAGGTAATAGACTAATGCAGCGGGCAGGGCAGTTTGCACATAAGCAAACCAAGCGGGCATTGTTTTGGCGCTGCAAGCATGCGTCTTGCGTGGCTTCATAGCGCTGATCACAAAAATAATCCCCGCACAAACCATCATAATGTGGGAAAGCGTAACCATTTGGGAAGAAAAAGCGAATTGACTGACCGCGACCACTAATATGCCAAGCGCCATGTAGGTGCTCAAGCGCCCAGCATGGTAAAAAGCCATAAGGCTTTGTGATTGCTTTCGTTTTTTAATATCCAGCATTTGTGCTGCAACCAAAGGTGAGCACATCACGCTGCAATGGCTCGCGCTGCCGATCAGCCCAGCCAAAAAAAGACTGAGCAAAACAGGCGTATTTCCCTTAAAAAAAGCGCTACAATCTGCTAGGAACCATTCCATTCCGTTACTCAACATTGAAGATATTTCTACCGTGAGTATATCAGCAGCGACAGTGGCGGGTTTGACATTAGTCAAAACAGATGAACTTAGAGCTTAGGAAAATGACGAATCACGCGATTAAATTAGAATCAGTCAATGAAATTCCCGAACTGTTAGAGGGCCTTCCGTTATTTAAAGGGCTTGGACCTGAAATCATTCAGACACTCGTTGAGCAATCACAATCAAGAAATATTCGTAAAGGAACGATATTGTATTTGCAGGATGACCCTGCTGATTGGTTCTACGTCATCTTGCATGGCTGGGTGAAGTTATTTCGTGAGACGATAGAAGGGGAAGAGGCTGTAATCGATGTGTTGACGAACCGGCATATGTTTGGTGAAAATGCCGTATTTGAAGAAGATCGTTACACCTATGCAGTAGAAATAATTGAAGATAGTGCGCTGATAGCTATGCCCACGGCTGTTTTGAAACAGCAGATTGCGACCAATAATCAACTTGCACTCAATATGCTGTCGTCTATGTCGCGCCATCGTTTGCAGCAGCACCGAGAAATTGAACATCTAAATGTACAAAATGCACCACAGCGAATAGGGTGTTTTCTGCTGAGGTTATGCGGCTCTAAGCCTGAAAAACATGTGACGATTCATCTGCCATACGATAAGACGTTGATCGCCTCACGTCTAGGGATGAAGCCAGAAACCTTTTCACGAGCGCTTGCGAAACTGAAACAAAACACCAATATCAAAGTTTCGGGTCCGTCGGTTCATATAGAAGATGTTGATAGATTGGTGGAGTATACGTGCAATCACTGCTCCACTAGTTTCCCGTGCGATGATTTGAAATAGCTTAAAGCCCTGCGCGATCTTTCAACCAATCCCAATCTAATTTGGCAGGATGATTGATATATTCATCTGGCTGTGCGATCACGCGGCGAAGATAGCTGGTATTAATCTTCCAGCCCTTATGTTCATCGTCGTGGTCTACATCAACAATATCAATATGCTTATCTTTTAGCTGCACTTTGTAATGGCTCTTAGGCTCATCATCGTAAATGGTCAGATCAATATCCTCGCCTTGCTTAAAGCGTTCGACCGCTTCCCAGATATGTTTGTATGGGAACTGGTCTTTATTCTGTTCCATCGCCTGATTGCATATATGCAAATACTGCTCAAATAATTCATCGATTTCAGTGATGTCTGTCATGTCTTACCCCCAAAAACCCCAAGCTAGTGGCGCCCAAATCAGCGCTGTTGTCAGTGTGCCCTTAATGGTTTGATACGCGATCCATGTCCAAAACAATTTGCGAGAGCCTTCTTTGACAGTTGGCTTTTTGGGTGTGATTGACCGAAAGGTCTGAGCAAAGGACATGAATTTCTGCCTATTTTTAATTCCTGTATCTTTGCAGTATCAGGCGATAATCAAAAAACCACATTGATAAAAGTCAATTGTGAGAGCATTCATTTTGTGAGTAGTGGTAGTCAGTGATTCTGTGGGGTTTTGCCGTGACCTTGTGAATGAAGATCCTCAGCCGGATCGGCACTTAGATTGCCAAGTTGTTCTCTTTTAAACGATTCAAAACAACCAATACCTTCAGCATTAAGTTCTTTTCCTAAAACATGCATCTCAGATTTTAGCTCTTCCATCACTTGACACTGAGCGGCTTGTTTTTCCACGTTAAAAACAGGCAATATATAAGCCAGCCATCGATTAACTTGTTTCTTTCTTTGTAAAATGATGCGGTTTTCTTGACGAGCAAATACCAGTTCAATACGGAGTGTTTCAGCACGTTGCCCATCTTTTTCTTGGTCCGTTTGCGTGTGGCCGAAGCGAAAAAACCCTTTCCGCGCTGGCTGTTCATCTCGCATGCTTTTCACTGCCTGACGCAGTTTTTTTAGAAATGACCAACGTTGCCGCTCATCCTTTTGATCAAGATATTGATCAAGATGTGCTTCAGTGTATGAGTTATTCGTTAGAATAGCGCGGGCAAACACAATCACATCCTCATCGTGGTTTCGCAAAAGTGATGCGAAAGCGGTAGAATCATCAGATGATTTGGTTCTTTTCATTACTGCATATTAACACAATGAGCTTATGTGTGTTTGATCAAGATCAATAAAACAGGTAGATTTAGCCATTAAGGGTTGATGAGAAGGTCGCTACAACTTTTAACAGAGCCCGAGAGCAGGTTTGGCGATGCAATCACGGTAAGATTAAAGCAGAAAGTTCGAATTTTTCGACTGGGGGTGTTCCGATACCACCGCTCATTTCCAGCTTAGGATTGGCCGTTGAATAATTATCGTAACCTCGGAAATTGGCGTTTAGAGAAAATAGGTCATATTCGGCCTAAAAG
>JALEGK010000064.1 GCA_022763105.1 Rickettsiales bacterium
AAGAAAACTGTAGCTAAGAAGCCAGCAGCGAAAAAAGCAGCTCCTAAGAAAAAAGTGGCCGCTAAAAAGCCTGCAGCTAAAAAGAAAACTGTAGCTAAGAAAGCAGCTCCTAAAAAGGCAGCCGCTAAGAAAAAGCCTGCAGCTAAGAAAAAGGCAACGGCTAAGAAAAAATAATAGCCACGTTGCTTACATAATAAAGGGGAGCCACTGGCTCCCCTTTTTTTATGCTGTGATTGTAGAAGACGTTACGTGCTTACGCACCTTTCTTCTTACCACCAGAACCACGACGAGACGTACGTTGCTCGTCTTCTTCGGTAGTAATGTCTTCACCGGTTTCTTGGTCAACAACACGCATAGACAGGCGAACCTTGCCACGGTTATCAATCTCAAGAACCTTCACTTTCACCATATCGCCTTCTTTTAGCTCGTCAGTAACCTGAGCGACGCGATAATCAGCGATTTCAGAAATGTGAACCAGACCATCATTAGCGCCTAGGAAGTTCACGAACGCACCGAAATCAACGATACGAACCACTTTACCTTCATAGATCACGCCAACTTCTGGCTCAGCAACGATGCCTTCAATCCACTCAACGGCTCTCTGACCAGACTCACCGTCTGCAGCAAAGACGCTAACCGTACCATCTTCATCAATATCGATCTTCGCGCCTGTGGTCTCACAGATTTCACGAATCACTTTACCGCCGGTACCAATCACTTCGCGGATCTTCTCTTTATCGATCTTCAGCGTGCTGATCTTAGGCGCATTAGGGTTCAGCTCGGTACGTGCTTCCGTTAGAGCTTTCGCCATTTCACCCAAGATATGCAGACGACCATCTTTTGCCTGTTTCAAAGCAATTTCCATGATCTCTTTGGTAATACCGGTAATCTTAATGTCCATTTGAAGCGAGGTAATACCATCTTGCGTACCCGCCACTTTAAAGTCCATATCACCCAGATGGTCTTCATCACCCAGAATGTCAGACAGAACAGCAAAATCATCACCTTCTTTAATCAAGCCCATCGCGATACCCGCAATCGGACGCTTGACCGGAACACCCGCATCCATCATCGCAAGCGAGCTACCGCAAACGGTCGCCATAGACGAAGAACCGTTAGATTCGGTAATCTCAGATACCAAACGGATGGTGTATGGGAAATCTTCCTTAGAAGGAACCATCGCCTTCACGGCGCGGTAAGCAAGCTTACCGTGACCAATTTCACGACGTCCTGGTGGGCGCATTGGGTATGCTTCACCAACCGAGAATGGTGGGAAGTTATAGTGAAGCATAAAGTCTTCTTTATACTCACCATCCAACGCATCAATGATTTGCTCGTCTTGGCTGGTACCAAGCGTAGTAATCACAAGTGCTTGGGTTTCACCACGAGTAAACAATGCAGAACCATGTACTTTTGGCAGAATGCCAACCTGACAATCGATTTGGCGAACTTTATCCAGCGGACGACCATCAATACGGTCACCTTTCTTCAGGATATCGCCACGAACAATGTCTTTTTCCAGAGATTTGAAGATACCACCAACGAGCTTGTCGTCATTGCCTTCTTCTTCAACGAACTTCGCTGCCACTTCCTGATGAAGTGCATCCAGCTTCTGTGCACGCTCTTGCTTCACTTTCAAAGAATACGCTTCTTCTAAACGTGAACCAATCAGCGCTTTAATGCCATCGATAAGTTCCGCAGGCTTCTCTGCTGCTTGGAAATCCCAAGGCTCTTTAGCCGCTTCTTCAGCCATAGAGATGATCATATCGATCACTGGCTGGAATGCATCATGACCAAAGGTCACCGCACCAAGCATTTGCTCTTCGGTCAGCTCTTTTGCCTGAGATTCAACCATTAGTACCGCATCTTTGGTACCGGCTACACTCAAATGCAGATCAGATTCTACGATTTGCTCTTTGGTTGGATTTAGAATGTACTCGCCATCCTTAAAGCCAACGTTAGCACCACCGATTGGGCCCAAGAACGGCACACCAGAAAGGGTCAGTGCAGCAGACGCACCAATCATTGCAGGCACATCAGAATCGGTTTCTTTATCATGGGTTAGCACCATGCAGACCACCTGAGTCTCATGGAAGAAACCCGATGGGAACAATGGACGAATTGGGCGGTCAATCAAGCGAGAGATCAAAGTCTCTTTTTCACTTGGGCGACCTTCGCGCTTAAAGAAGCCACCAGGTACTTTACCGGTAGCGTAAGCTTTCTCGATGTAATTAACAGTTAGCGGGAAAAAATCGATGTCAGTCTTCACTGACTTCGCCGCACATACGGTACATAGCACCGTGGTGCCACCATATGTCACTACTACCGCACCGTCCGCCTGACGCGCCATGCGTCCGGTCTCTAGTGTCAGGGTACGTCCACCCCATTCCATTTCGCGTTTTACAACATTAAACATATTCTATTCTCTTTCCTTCCAAACAAAAACTATATCACCCCTACCAACAATGCCGCCGATTTGCGGCGCGAACAGGAATGGACAAAAGGGCTGGGGCCAACAACGGCGCTTGCAGCCCTGCTGAACTACTTACGTAGGTTCAGACGCTTGATGATCTCGTTGTAGCGTGCTTCGCTTTTACCTTTTAGGTAATCCAGCATACGACGACGACGACCAACCAAAATCAACAAACCACGACGCGAATGGTGGTCATGTTTGTGTGATTTAAAATGTTCTGTAAGATTATTAATGCGCTCGGTTAGTACCGCGCATTGTACTTCAGGTGAACCTGTGTCACCCGCTTGCGTAGCGTATTCTTCGATAAGCTCTTGCTTACGTTCTTGTGTAATCGACATCACTTTCTCCTTATACTAAATGTTAAACACGCGCTTGGGCTTTAACGCACCCGCGTTCCACCGAGCAATCGCAACCAGTTTTTCACCTTCAAACACTGCTATTTCAGTATCCTCTGGTGCGTCTTCCACCGCGACCGACATTCCATGTCGCAGCTTGGTAGCGCAGCTCTCATCAACTGTTAATGCCGGGATGTCGTCCAGCGCAGTTGATAATGGTAACAGCACGTCTGACAGAGACCTCTCCCCATCAGGGCGCGGAATATGCAATAATTCTTCTAGAAAATCCAGTGAAATCGCACCTTCAGAATCAAAATTCCCGACCCGTGTCCGCTTCAACGCGCTGACATAGCCGACAGTGCCCAGTTTCACCGCAATATCCCTCGCTAACGAGCGTATATACGTCCCTTTGCTGCAGCTAACACTGAAAGAGACCGCATCAGGAAGTGAATCCTCGATAATCCTCAAATCATAAATCATTATATTTCTAGCGCTTAACTCAAACTCTTCACCTGATCTCGCACGATCGTACGCTCGTTTACCATCTTTCTTGATCGCTGAGTAATTAGGCGGAATTTGTGATATTTTACCTGAGAAGTTAGGAATAATATCCTGTATTTGCTGTAAAGTTGGCCTGACATCAGAAGTCGCCACCACCTCGCCTTCCGCATCATCGGTAGAGCGTGCTTCCCCGAAGCTCAGGGTAAATTCATAGCCCTTTTTGGCATTGGTCATGTAACCCGCCGTCTTAGTCGCTTCACCAAACGCAAGTGGCAGCACCCCTTCGGCTAGCGGATCAAGCGTACCTGCATGACCGACTTTCTTGGCATTGGTTAAGCGCTTTACCTTACCCACCAGCTGGGCAGAAGTTAGATGCAGGGGTTTATAGAGATTCAGCCAGCCATCAATGGCGACTTTCGGTGGTCTATTCTGCTGACTCATCACCATCAGATTTCACGACATCGCGGCGCACTTCAGGCTGATTCAGCAGCACATTCACACGGTTAGCCGACTCAAACGAGCGGTCATACTTAAAGAATAGCTTCGGTGAATATTTCAGTACGATCTTTTTATTCATGATACGACGAATCGCACCAACGGCCTTATTCAAAGCCTCAACCATCTCTTCACCGCGCTCTCCAGCAAGCGGGCTAACATAAACGGTCGCATTCTTCAAATCCGGGCTAATGCGTACTTCAGATACAGTAATCGAATAACCATCCAGCTCAGGCAAATGGGTTTCGCCACGGCTAAGCACTTCAGATATAGCGTGTCGAATTTCTTCCCCTACCCGCAACTGACGCTGCGAGGGAGCTTTTTTGGCGGCTCTTATGCTCACGAAGCAGCGCTCTCCACTTTTTCTTCAGGTTTATTCTCATTCACCTGAACCTCACGGGCCACTTCCTGAAGCTCGAACGCTTCAATTTGGTCGCCTGGGCGAATATCATCATAATTTTCAAATGCCATACCGCACTCGAAATTGTTCTTCACTTCTTTCACTTCATCCTTAAAGCGTTTCAGCGTTTTCAGCGTGCCTTCATGGATTACGACATTATCACGTAGCAAGCGAACCTTCGCGCCACGCTTAATCATGCCGTCTGTCACCATACAGCCAGCAACCTTACCGACCTTAGTGATGTTGAAGACTTCGCGAATCTCGGCATAACCCAGCAGATTCTCACGAAGATCAGGCGTTAGCATACCGCTTAGTGCCTTCTTAACATCATCCACCAGATCATAAATCACTGAGTAATAACGAATTTGAAGCCCTTCTTGCTCAGCTAGTTGCTTCGCTTTCGGCATCGCACGGACATTAAAGCCAACCATGATCGCACCCGTTGCCTGAGCGAGCGAAATATCCGACTCATTGATCGCACCCACGGCTTGGTGAACCACTTTTACCTTCACCTCATCGCCGTCAAAACGAGCCAGCGAGCCAACAATCGCCTCAGATGAGCCCTGAACATCCGATTTAATCAGAATCGGAAGCTCTTTCACCTCATTACCCTGAGATTCAGCAAATAGCTGGTCAAGCGACTTGGCAGAGACAACACTCTGGCGCTCTTTCTCTTTCTTGATACGGTATTCGGTAATATCACGAGCCACTTTCTCGCTTTCTACCACCGCAAATTCATCGCCAGCACCCGGCGCATCATTCAGGCCCAACACTTCAACTGGCATCGATGGCACAGCAACATCAAGGCTGCGGCCTTTATCGTCCATAATCGCACGCACGCGACCATAAGCACGGCCAGCAACAACAATATCACCAATACGCAATGTACCGCGCTGAATCAGCAGGTCGGTCACCGTACCACGGCCTTTATCGACTTGCGCCTCAACCACCGTACCACTAGCAGCAGCATCAGGATTTGCTGTTAGCTCTAGCACTTCCGATTGCAGCAAGACGGCTTCTTCCAGCTCTTTCAAACCGGTGCCTTCGAGTGCAGAGACCGGAATGGTCATCACATCACCACCGAAATCTTCAGGGATGAGCTCAAAATTCATCAGCGCATTCTTCACCTTTTCAGGGTCCGCATCTGGCTTATCGATTTTGTTGATTGCGACAATAATTGGCACTTCCGCCGACTTAGCGTGGTTAATCGCTTCAATCGTCTGCGGCATAATACCATCATCAGCAGCAACAACCAGAATCACAAGGTCGGTAACATGAGCACCACGCGCACGCATCGCGGTAAACGCTTCGTGACCCGGCGTATCGAGGAAGGTGATCTTATCACCAGTTTCCATCTTAATCTGATACGCACCAATATGCTGGGTAATACCACCCGCTTCACCCGCCGCTACATCGGTACGACGAATCGCATCAAGTAGAGAAGTTTTACCATGATCCACATGCCCCATCACCGTCACAACCGGTGGGCGAGACTTCATGTCTTTCGGATCATCTTCGGCGTTAACCAGAATATCCTCAACATCCGCATCACTGACACGTTTTACTTTATGACCAAACTCTTCGACGATGATTTCTGCGGTATCCGCATCAATCGATTGCGAAGCGGTTGCCATTGTACCAAGCTTCATCAGCTCTTTAATCACATCAACCGCGCGCTCAGCCATACGGTTGGCAAGCTCCTGCACGGTAATCACCTCAGGAATACGCACTTCGCGGATTTTCTTTTCCTGCTCTGACGATGGCGTAGTATCTGCCTTTGCCTTAGCACGCTGACGCTTAATCGATGCCAATGAACGCGTGCGCTCATCTTGCATGCCCAACGCCTGAGCAACCGTCAGCTTACCCGATGAACGGCGACGATCACCATCCTTCAAGCGAATCTTCTTGTTACGGTCTTTGTTTTCGTCAGCAGCCGGCTTCTTAACCTTCTTGTTAATCTGAGCACTGCTAACATCAACTTTCTGAACGTCCCCGCGCTTTACAGCCTGCAGGTTCTTCGCCGCCAGATCATCCATCGGCGCTGCAACCACATCTTTTTCTGCGGCCTTGTCTTTTTTATCAGCCTTCTTCTCATCAGCCGCACTCACCTGCTCTTCGGCTTGCGCGTCTTTATCATCTTCCTTGCGCTTCGGACGCGGTGGCAGAGATTTCAGTTCGGTAGAGTCCGCTTCCTTGAGTGCCTTTAAGCGTGCTTCACGCTCATCATTCGTTAGATAACGGCCATCGCCACGCTTGCCATCACTCTTGGCAACTTCCACCATACCGCCGGTTTTTTGGCGAGCAAACGTACGAGTCTTCTTCACTTCCACGGTCACCGATTTGGTGCGACCACGCTGGAAGTTTTGTTTTACTTTTCCGCCTTCTACGGTCTTTGTCAGCGACAAGGTCTGAGGCTTGCTGCCCTTCTTCGCATCTTTCTTATCGCTGTCTTTGCTATCACTCATTAACTAACTCAACTTTCTTAGATTTTGACGCTTATATAGAACTTCCTTCACGAAATCCAGTAAAACGGCGACATTGCAGAAGAAAATCTTCAGCCGCCCCTTGGTTTAGCACGGCCACATGAACCGCATTCTCGACCCCCATGATCTGGGATAATTCTTCACGAGAAAAAGCCGAGCATTGAAACAGCTCGCCCTTTGACAATTTGCCGATACCATCTTCCGACGCATCAGCCGCATGCAGCAAGGCTTTCACCTCTCCTGCTATCATTTTTGATTTGACCTTCTCAAAGCCATGAATGGCATTGCCAGCACGACGATTCAACGCCAGCGCATTCAACGCGCGGGCCTTTAACAACTCTTCAACGAGTGTAACCAGATCATCACGTAATTTAACAGTTTGCTTTGCAGATGACGCAAAACGGTTGGTTTTAACGGCCTGCTCAAGCGTAGCACGCTCGCACTTTACCCAGATACCACGGCCCGGAAGTTTGCCAGCCACATCAGGTGTCGCGCAATCATCCTCATCCAAAACAAAACGCAATAACGCGCTCTTATCGAGGAGTTCTCCCGATACGATGCAGCGTCGTGTTGGCTGCTTGGATGCGGCGAGTGTTGCGACCATTCGAGTGACTGTACCTTCCCAGAACCATTAGGCGCTTTCCGCCTGAGAATCGTCCGCACCGCTCTCTTCACCATCGAACCAGTGCTCACGCGCCTTCATAATCAACGCATTGATCTCATCTTCATCCATACCAGAGTTTGGAATCAGCTCAGCAAATTCATCACCCGCAAGATCAGCCAGATCATCGCGAGACTTGATACCTTTCAGCACAAGCGCTTTAAGCAGGTCTAGGCTGAGTGCTTCGAACTGGATCAGATCATCCTGAACGCCCATTTCTTTCATCTTCGCCTGAATCTGCTCTTGTTGCGCTTCTAACCAATCACGCGCACGTTGACGCAGCTCTGCAGCCACATCCTCGTCAAAGCCTTCAATCTCAGAAAGATCTTCAACCGGCACGTAGCCTACTTCTTCAATCGAGCTAAAGCCTTCGGTCACAAGCAAATGTGCAATCACTTCTTCCACATTCAGTGCTTCAATGAACATGCCAGAAAGCTTGTTGAATTCTTCGGTACGACGCTCAGACTCAGACTCTTCCGTCAGAATATCAATGTTCCAACCGATTAGCTGAGATGCCAGTCGTACATTCTGACCACGACGGCCAATAGCCAGACTTAGCTGATCATCAGGAACCACAACCTCAATACGATTATTGTCTTCGTCGATCACTACCTTAGATACTTCAGCAGACGCCAATGCGTTGACGATAAAGGTCGCTGCATCATCAGAATACTCAATAATATCAACCTTTTCGCCCTGAAGCTCGGTCACAACCGCCTGAACACGAGTACCACGCACACCCACGCATGATAGCACTGGGTTCACGCTTGGATCATTGGTGCGAACGGCGATTTTCGCACGCGAACCAGGATCACGCGCAACTGCCACAATCTCAATGATACCATCGTAAATCTCTGGCACTTCTTGAGCGAATAGCTTCTTCATAAAGTCAGGATGGGTACGAGACAGGAACACCTGTGGACCGGTTTTCTCACGACGCACATCAAAGATGTAAGCGCGGATACGATCACCCACACGGAAGCTCTCACGTGGAATCAGCTCATCACGGCGAATCATCGCTTCGGTACGACCGAAATCAACGATCACGTTGCCGTACTCAACGCGTTTGACGACACCATTGACGATCTCACCAATCTTGTCTTTGAACTCTTCATACTGACGATCACGCTCAGCATCACGTACCTTTTGTACGATTACTTGCTTCGCGGTTTGTGCCGCAATACGACCAAAATCGATTGGCGGAAGCTCTTCGCGAATCACATCACCTGCATTCAGGTTAGCATCGCGTTTTTGCGCATCGGCAACCAGCAGTTGGTTAAAGCGCTCTTCTTCTTCCTCGGCATATTCTTCCACCACATGGGTTTGCTTATACAGCGAAATCGCACCGCTTTTACGGTCAATATCTGCCTTAATATCATGCTCAGCACCATATTTACGACGACCCGCAATCTGAATTGCCTGTTCCATCGCTTCGAGTACAGACTCGCGGTCGATATTCTTTTCGCGTGCTACGGCATCGGCGATCTGAAGCATCTCTGCATTTCCGGTAACCTGAGGGGTGTAAGCCATAATAAACTCCTAATTCACTTCTTCTTTAGGCTGTTGAGATTGAAATGCGCCATCCTGATGCGCTTTGAGTAACGCATCGGTTAGCACCAATTTTGCTTGCTGAATGTTTGACAATGGCAGTGCGAACTCTTCCGCATCCACCTGAATCGTCACACGTTCAGCATCCACGGCCTTAAGCGGCCCTTTAAAACGACGGCGGCCATCAATTGGCAATGCCGTTTCAATTTTCGCGTCAAACCCAAGGTAACGCTCAAAGTCTGCATGTTTCGTTAATGGACGATCAACCCCCGGAGAGCTGACCTCTAGTGTGTAAGCCGAATCAATCGCATCTTCTACATCCAGCAAAGCCGAGATCGTACGGCTCACCTTCGCGCATTCATCAAGCGTGATGCGGCCGGTCTGAGCATTCTCAGCCATAATCTGAACCGTACGCTGCTTCTTGCCCTCCATGATCGAGACCTGAACCAGCTCGAACCCATCCGCCTGAAGCGATGGCTCGATAATATCGGTAATGCGTTGCGTTAAAGCTTTCATTTTCCATTTAGCCAACAAAAAAGGCGGGAAAACCCACCTTGTTTCGGTACATATTGTTGCTTGGGTTATACGCCTTGGGCGCAAAAGTGCAAGCCTTTTTTACGCAGCCCGCGTGGCATATAAAAACACAGGCTCCCGCCCCTCTGCCGATGTCTTGGCCTGATAACGTGTTTGCGTCCAATCAGCGGGCGCGCTTTGCCAGTCTGTGCAAGACTTAGCCGTCCATTCATAGCCGCCACACTCATTCAATGCATGTAGCATCCATGCTGAATAATCACGATGATCAGTGGCTAAAATAAGCTCCGCTCCTTTGGGCTGAATGCGCGCTAACATATCAAGCAGCTCAACACTCACCAAACGGCGCTTATGATGGCGCGGCTTCTTCCAAGGGTCTGGAAAGAGAATATAAATACGGTCAATACAGTCATCTGGCAGTCGCTCTAACAAATAGCGCGCATCATCATGATAGATACGAATATTGTCGATGGAATGATCTTCCATACCAACCAAACAATTCGCAACACCATTCATGAATGGCTCACAGCCAATATAACCAATATCGCTGTAATGCTGGGCTAAGCCGAGTAAATGCTCTGCCCCGCCAAAGCCAATCTCCATGTGAATGGCGCGTTTATCGGTAAAAAGACCGCCGACATCAATCGGCGCATCACCATCTGGCAATCCAATCGCAACCTTTGGCAGCAACTCTTTTACCAACGCACCCTTACGGCTGGGAAGGCGCCGCCCCCAGCGCCTACCAAACGATGATAACCATTTACGTTGTGTGTATTCAGGCTGCTTCGACATGGAAGTGACGTTGCAATTCATCCACCAGATCGGTTTTCTCCCAAGAGAAGCCACCATCTTCGCGCGGATTACGGCCAAAGTGTCCATAAGACGCCGTGCCCAAATAAATCGGACGGTTCAGCTGTAGATGCTCGCGAATACCGCGCGGTGTCAAATTCACCAACTCTGGCAAGATGCGCTCTAGCTCAACATCTTCAACCTTTTTGCTGCCGGATGTATCAACATAGAATGAAATTGGGTGAGACACACCAATCGCGTAAGACAACTGAATCAAGCAACGATCAGCCAGACCGGCTGCGACAACATTCTTCGCCAAATAGCGCGCAGCATAGGCCGCAGAACGGTCAACTTTACTTGGGTCTTTACCAGAGAATGCGCCACCACCATGAGGGGCAGCACCACCATACGTATCAACAATAATTTTACGGCCCGTCAGGCCTGCATCACCATCAGGACCACCAATCACAAACTGGCCTGTTGGGTTCACATAAAATTCTTCCTCAGGGCACATCCACCCTTCAGGAATCGATTGCATCACATATTTGCGAACAATCTCACGGATTTCTTTTTGGCTGAGCGATGCATCATGCTGAGTCGATACCACAATCGACGAACAACGCACCGGCTTGCCTTCAACATACTCCAAGCTCACCTGACTTTTCGCATCAGGACCAAGCAATGGCTCTGCACCAGAACGGCGTGCCTTAGAGATATTTTGCAAAATCACATTCGACAAACGAATCGGCGCAGGCATCAGCGAGTCGGTCTCATTACACGCAAAACCAAACATAATGCCCTGATCACCAGCGCCTTCATCTTTGCTTTCAGATGAATCCACACCCATCGCAATGTCGCTGGATTGTTCATGCACATAGTTGTGAATGTCCAGATTCTTCCAGTGGAAGCCCTCTTGGTTGTAGCCAATATCTTTCACCACTTCGCGAGCAATATCATCCATACGGCCCTTGGTTACTTCCGTTGCACCACGGCGCTCACCAGCAATAATCAGCTGGTTAGTCGTCGCCAACACCTCAATCGCCGCACGCGCTTTCGGGTCAGCCGCAAGCAATGCATCAACAATTGCATCAGAAATCTGGTCGCACACCTTATCCGGATGCCCTTCAGACACAGATTCACTGGTAAAAATATAACGGTCTCGGTTGGTCGTAATCATAGAATCCTCCTCTATATTCATCAGGAGGCATATCTTTAAGTAAGCCTTGCTTACTGAAGCTTAGACCGGACGCAACGAAGTCGCAGGCCGCCAAGCAACGAAATGCCCTCAAAATTAAGTGCAGACATACCTATACTGCTGCAGGGAAAATACAAGCAAAAAGCTTGCCACTAATCTTCTGATAAGGTCTTAACCAGCTCAAAGATACGCTTACGAGCCGCAGCTGATGGTATTTTATAATAGGCACGCATCATTTCCATCGTCTCGCGCGATGCCATTTTATCATGCTCAAAACTCGCAGCCTCAGATTCAGCAAGCCCTAACCCAGCATTACCTTCAGCCATTTCTTGAAATTCATCGAAGAAATAAGAAACATTGGTGTTCAGCAACTTGGCAAACTGATAGAGACGGCTGGCTCCCATTCGGTTGACGCCACGCTCATATTTTTGAACTTGCTGAAACGTAATGCCAATCGCACCTCCAAGCGCTTCCTGACTCATCCCCAAAATAGAACGGCGCAAACGTAGACGTTTTCCTACATGGACATCAATCGGGTGTGGCTGGCTCATTCAGTATACTAAAAGACAATACGATAAGTGTTAATGTATGTTAAGAACATAGGGCAGATTGAAACTGTTTCAAGATAAAACACTCTTTCTGGGTGTAATTAACAATCAAGGAGACGATTTAGGGACATTTTGGCGCGGAATCGGTAACGCCACATCGATAATCCCCTGTTGATTATAAGCAAGTCGTTTCACAATTTGCCCCCTGCCATTAATCATTGCCGAGACTCCAGTATTAGCCGCACGCACCATCGGCACATTATTCTCAACCGCTCTAAAGCGGGCCATATCCAAATGCTGATAAGGCTGAAAGCTATGACCAAACCAACCATCATTCGTCACATTTAACAGCCAACCACCTGTGCCAACATTGGCTGCATATGAACCAAAAATCACCTCATAGCAAATGAGCGGCAACATAAGCGGCGCCCCTTCTAATGCAAATGGCGCAGGCACTGGCCCAGAAGAAAAATCTAAATCACCAACGGTTATTTTTTCTAACGGCAACACGTCGCGAAGCGGTACATATTCACCAAATGGCACCAAATGGTGTTTATCATAAGCCTGCATCTCACCTGCCGCATTGATCATGACGATGCTATTATGAAGCTGCATCGCATCACCCGTACCAACCTTACGAACCGCCCCCGTAATCAGCCATTGATGCGGTTTAAGAATCGTTGAAAGCTCTGCGGCCCATGGCGCCCCATCTTCAAATTGATAAGGAAACGCCGATTCCGGCCAAACAATAAGATCAACTGACTCAAATCCATGACTCACTGTCAGTTCAATTTGGCGCTTAAGCGATTGCGCCATATGAGCTGGATCCCACTTAATTGATTGAGGAATATTCGCCTGCACAATCCGAATAACAGGGCCATCGGTTGACGCCACCTCATTAAGGCGCTGATCACCCCAAACACCAATCGCAGTAATGATGAATGCAACCGCCGCAAGATGCCATTTGATACGTTCTATCTTCACATACATATTCGGCAGAACCGCCAAGAAGAAGGTAAGCGCAGTGAGTGGATAGATGGATAATTGAGATGCAATCTGCAATGTCGCATCGGTTGCCGCCCACATATAGCCGGGCAACGCCCATGGAAAACCGGTAAATAAGTGTCCGCGCAACCATTCAGCCCCCGTCATACAGGCAACAAACAACAATGCATTATAGACCGCACGAGAACCTTTAAGCTTAGAGTAGGAATAGCAGGCCAACGCAAAAAAGAGTGCTAGCCCACCATGAATAAACATAATTTCAAACGGTATCAGCCAGCCAAATTGCTCTTTGAATTGCCAAAGCGGCATAACCATCCAACTCAGCAACGTCAAAAAATAGCCTAGCCCCCAACACCAACCTATCTTGAATGCAGAGAGTGTATTATCCGCATGAGTAAGCTGCCAATAAAGAGCACCAACGCCAATAAAGAAGCAAAGCCACAGATACAAAGGAGATGTCCAGAGTGCAGAGATAGCACCTAAAACAAAGTAGCTTAGATAGCCATATTTAGCTTTGGATAATGAGAATCGAGCCGACATGGCTCAGCCTTATCACGCGCTGGCAGAAGATGCCAGCGGTTGTGCACGCACGACTTTCACCTTGCGAATACGGCGCGGATCAGCCGAGAGAATCTCTAGCTTCACATTATCGTGATAATTCATCACCTCACCTTTGGCTGGGATGCGCCCCAAATGAGAGAAGATCAAGCCGCCCAAAGTCTCAAAATCATCATTAGCACTACCATTGATCAGATCGATCTGTAGTTCCTCTGATAAATCCTCGACGCGCACGCGCGCATCAGCCTCAAGGATGCGTTCAGAACGCCAGACCATATCAGGCACCACCTCATCATCATGCTCATCCTGAATTTCGCCAACGATCTCTTCAAACAAATCTTCCATGGTCACCAGACCATCCGTCCCACCATATTCATCAACCACAATCGCAATGTGACAGCTGGTCATACGCATCTTAAGAAGCAGATCGACAATCTTCATCGATGGTGGAACAAACATGATATCTCGCATCAGATCAGACAGATTAAATGCCTTTTCACCCGCCACGCATTGGAAGAAATCTTTCAGATGCAAAAAGCCCTTAATATCATCCATCGTCTCATTAAAGATCGGAATACGTGTGTGCATATTAGACAGCATAAAGCTGCGCATATCATCATAGGTAATATCTAGCGGCGCGGCACAAATATCGGTGCGTGGAATCATCACATCGCCAACCTTCAACTCGCCAAACGCAATCATATTGCGGAGCAAATTGCGCTCTTC
>JALEGK010000004.1 GCA_022763105.1 Rickettsiales bacterium
GAAGCTTTCCGGCGATGAGGTTGAAGTGGCTGAAAAGCAAGAGCTATTCGGTTTGTTCGATCAGTTGGAAGGCGCGCTTGATGCGGTGAATTTCTGGCGCGTGGCGGAGAAGAAAACCGCGATGTGGCAAACCATTCGCCATATGTTTACGCGGATGCAGCCGACTTCTCAGGAAGTGCGCACCTTACGTGGGATGATCCGTAGCCTTACCGAACGCTAGGTTTTTCTAAGTAATTGTCACAGAAGCTTAATTTGAGTCTAAGGCAGCCGTGCAGTAGACTTAAAGATAATGGAAAAACTATAAGCAAAGTGCGGTTAACAGAGTATGTCGTCAATTTTTGACTTCTTTAGAGGAACCATCACCAAATCTTGGGGATACGCATCCAGCTGGGCATTCAATGGAATGGTCGGTGGTTTTGCAATTGGTGTGATTACGATGTTAATGACCGGTAATGCTGCCGGGTTAGTGCTAGGCCCTATGATTGGCTCGGTACTTGGTCTGGTTGGTGGTGTGACTTGGGGCACCTTGTTTGGTGGCATGGAAGCGGTAAGCGAAGGCCAAGATACCAAGCGCGCTGTTGAACGGGCTGAGCAAGAACTAGAGCAGGAGAAGACGGCGAGCTTGCCCGAACATGTGCTTGCTAAAGCAGAGTCTGTCGCTTCGGGAGTTATCTCTAGCGATGCCAAAGAAGATAAACCACTAGTGTTTGCTCACGTTGAGACAAATAGAGGAATGGTACGATAATGGAAACGTTGGGCGCAATATTTGGTGGGATAGGTGATGCATTGATGATGCCATTCCGCTTGATCGGCTCGGTGTTCTCTAGTGCGCTCTATTTTGGTGGTGGCGCATTATTGTTATTCGGTGCTGAGCATTTGCTCGGTGATTTCATCAATCCGATGATTAAGGATATGATGAAAAATAATGGCTGGATGGAAATGCATGATGCCTACGAGAAATATACCCGCAGCAATGTAATAGATAAGGCCAAAATGCTCGGTAAATGGGGGCTTGGTATCGGCGCTATTTGGGGGCTGCTAAGCGGTGGTTATAATGAAGTTTCGGACTCATTAGGCAATATGCCGCAAAAAACAGATCCAGAAACCGGAGAAAAAACAACGGATTATGATAATCCGGAAGCGATGCGCAATGTTATTGGCACCAGTTTAGGTGTTGTCCTGATGGCTGGAGCGGCATTATTGGCTACTGGAGTGGCAAAAGATCAAGGCTGGCTGCCAAAACCATCTGGAGATAGTGATCGAGACGCGCCTTCAAGAAGCTGAAAAACAACGTATTATTTCACATAAATCACATCATATTGTCACAAAACCTTCACGCCACCGTTAGGCATAAGGTGTTATGATGTGTGTAATTGGTAATGAATTTTTATTTGTGAGGAAGACATGGCTTACACCCAATATGAACCTAAAAAGCATAGCGGACTTTCCGCAGCTGGAACAGAGCTTGGTGAGGGTGCCACTGGTGGATTTAGAAATGCCCTTCGAGGTGGTGTTGGTGGTGTACTCATCGGTGCCGTCATTTGTGGCGCATTATTAGGAACAGTTGGAGCCCCATTAGTTATCGGGATTTTAGATAATGTGCTTGGCATTGAAGCGCTGGGAACGGTTGCTTCTGTTGCAGCAAACGGTGGATCGGCTGCACTTGGTGTTGTTGGTGGTTTAGCATCCTTCTTTACTCCTATCCCTTACATGGTTGGCGGTGCCTTATCGCTAATCGGTGGAGCATTTGGCTTTATGGGTGGTATGGATAAGGGCGCATCTAAAGTGCGCGGTCAGGAATTGGCGATGCGTCGCGAAGTTGCGCATGATGCAGAACTATCGGTTTATAACAATATGGCGCAGGCTCGTGCAATGGAAGCACAAGCGCAGATTGTAAATGCCCAGGCAAGAATGACTGGTGCAGATAGAGGTGTAGGTCAGGCCGCTATGATGGATGATTATACAGCTCCTGAAGCGGACTATTCTGCGGGCCCTGATTTTGATCTTGATCCAGATAAGCCATCAATGAAAGTTGATGCAGGCTCGATCTCGGGCGCAGCGAAACTTGCACAAACCCCTATTGCCGAGATGGCAAAAGCGTAATTAGGAATAAGACACCGTTATGGGACTTTTCGATAAATTTTTTGAAGCAAAAGAAAGCGTTGGTGACGCATATCATGATGCTAAATATAACGTGCGAGAGGGCGTTGGTTCGGCATATGATAGTGTTCGCCATACTGCTGTAGGTGACCGTTTGGCAGGTACAAGACGAGGTCCTGCTGCAAACCGCGGCCATGAAGCTTTAGGCAAAAGTGTAAACGAGTTAGGTGATGCCGTAGGCGATTCGTTGAAAGCCAAGCCACCTAAAGGTCCGCGCATGCCATCAAATGCAATTGCGCGAGGTGCTTCTGCTCCGATCCGCGCTGTTGCAAAATTCTTTAGACATAGCCCGCTTGCGGGTGGTGTTATGGTTATTCTGGGCGGTGGTGCCCTTGCTTATAAGTTGGCTGGTGGTAAGTCGACAGCATCAGAAGGCGATATGTCTATTGAAGATATGGGCCGTCAGGATGCACAAGTAGAATTTATTAATGGCGCCCAAAAGGCTGAGATGGATGTCAATAATGCGATTCAGCAGCAAATGATGATGGCTAGCCCATCACCAAAACTATCGACTATCGGTGGTGCGCCAAGTAATGTGGCAATGGCCGATACAGCGCTATATCAAGGCCGTATGCAGCAGCCAAGGCTAGAGCAGTCGCTCAGCTAAATCTCTTTAATTTTCATTGACATTGTAAAGTTATTCGCTATTTTACGCGCTCTTCGGGCGTAGCATTTCCCTGCGTTTGAGGTGATTAAATAATCAAAATGCTGAGGAAATACCCGCTTTTGCGGAGTTGCAGCGAGCAAAAGGAGTAGTGTTATGTCAAGACGTAACCCGGTTAAGTATAAGATTTCCCGTCGTATTGGTGAGAGCCTATGGGGTCGTGCAAAAGATCCTGTTCACCGTCGTTCATATGGTCCTGGTCAACATGGTGCTGCGCGTAAGCGTAAGCTTTCTGACTTTGGTACCCAGCTTTTGGCTAAACAGAAGCTAAAGGGCTATTACGGTAACATCACCGAGAAACAATTCCGCCGTATTTATCAGGAAGCTGTTCGTATTAAAGGCGATACTTCTGAGAATCTGGTCGGTCTGCTAGAGCGCCGTTTGGATGCTGTGCTATATCGCACTGGCTTTGTTCCAACCGTATTTGCTGCTCGTCAGTTTATTGCGCATGGTCACCTAACCGTGAATGGCAAGAAGGTGAAAGTACCAAGCTATCGCATGAAAGAAGGCGATTTGATTGAAGTTAAAGAAAAATCTCGCCAGATTCCAATGGTTATTGAGAGCCTGCAGAACCCAGAGCGTGATGTTCCAGATTATATCGAAGTAGATCTAGCGAATTTCAAAGCGACGTTCCTACGTACGCCTAAATTCTTGGACATTCCTTATCCGGTTCAGATGGAACCAAATCTGGTTATCGAATTCTATTCTCGCTAATCTTTGCGAGACGAAACACGAAGAACAGGCCATCCTTTGGGTGGCCTGTTTTTTTTTAACCCTTCTGTGTTATACTATTGAGTATGGGACTTTTTACGCAACGCCATAAACAAGTTGAGAATCGCGTCGAAGAGCTAGAAGACGTGATTGATGAGCTTGTGCTCGCACTGATGAATGGCGAGGAAGATGTCGATTTGCGACTGGCTGAGCTGGTCGAAGATGAGCAAGAGCTGGTGCGTATTGCGATTGTCGAGAAGATGCGCGAGAAGTTGCAAGCGCAGGATGAATCGAAAGCCAAAGAGTTAGACCAGATTGTCGAGCAACAGAAGTTGTTAGAGAAGCAGCGTAAGCACCAAAATATGCAGCAATGGCTGGCTTATGTGATGTCTCAGGACACGCTGCGTAAGATTCGCGAAGCCTTGCTGCACACGCCTGGCTTGGCGCAACAACTACAGCATATTGGTCAAGATTTAGCCAAGAAAGGCGTGTTCTTTAACATGAACCCGAACGGCAAAAAAGATATTGGCGAGCTATCTGCCTCGGTTCAGCATCAGCAAGATCAGAGGCGCAAAGCAGGTAAGGGGCTTTAGGCTGCCTTATTGGTTGCGACGCCTTTGGCTTGTAGGAATTCTTCTAACTCGCCCGATTCATACATTTCACGAATGATATCGCAGCCGCCAACAAATTCGCCTTTGACGTAGAGCTGCGGGATGGTCGGCCAGTCGGTGAATTCTTTGATGCCTTGGCGGATTTCCATATCGAGTAGCACATTGATGTCTTTATATTCCTCAACGCCCAAACGCTCTAGTACCGCCACAACGGTCGAAGAAAAACCGCATTGCGGCAGTTTGCGCGTGCCTTTCATGTACAGCACCACATCGTTAGATTCGATCTCTTGTTTGATTTGGTCAAAGACTGGATTGCTCATGAGTTACTCCGTTTTTATCGATATGGTGAATTAGCTGAATGTTTCAAGGGGTGTGCGTGCTGATGGATAGGGCGTGCAAGGTGGTGCCCATATCTTCGCCGAGTGCACCCATGACCATGCGGTGTTGCATGATGCGTGGTTTATTTTCAAACGCAGATGATGTCACTTTGATTTGCCAGTGATCATTGTCGCCCGCCAGATCGGTGAATTCGATCACCGCGTCGGGAATGGCTTGCTTGATACGTGATTCAATTTCTGAGGATTCCATTGGCATGACGAATTCCTATGCTGCATCCATGTAATTTTTCAACCAATCACGGTGAATCATTTTCAAATGATCGACCGGTGCACGGGTGAAGTTTTCGATAATGAGCATATCGCCACCCGTATGACCAAGGTCTGTGATTGGAATATCCAAACGGTTAGCGCTGAGTAGCACATCATCTTTTTTGCTGTCTTCGACGGCAATGACATAACGCGCTTGATCTTCGCCGAATGCGTAGGCGAGTGGATGATCGATCCCAATTGGGAAATGGAGTTGTGCGCCAATTTCATGTTCCATGCACATCTCAGCGAGGGCAACAAGCAAGCCGCCATCGGAAATATCGTGGCAGGCGCTGAGTAGTTTCAGCTCGTTCATGCTGCGGATGAAGTGGGCGTGTTTGCGTTCTGTCATCAGATCGACGGGAGGAGGCGCGCCTTCTTCGCGGCCTTCTACTTCGCGCAAATATAATGACGCGCCGACATGGCCGTTGGTTTGGCCAATCACATACACGGCTAAACCTTCTTGAGAGAAGCTAGAGCCTAGGACGTTTGATGCGTCTTTCATGAGTCCAACACCGCCAATGGTTGGGGTAGGGGAGATGGCCTTGCCGTTGGTTTCGTTATAAAGCGACACATTGCCAGAGATGACGGGGTAGTTGAGTGTTTTGCATGCTTCGGAAATACCGGTGATGCAGCCGACGATCTGTCCCATTACGTCCTCTTTTTCGGGGTTGCCGAAGTTCAGGCAATTGGTGATAGCAAGAGGCTCTGCGCCGGATGCGCTGATGTTTCGGTATGTCTCGACGACGGCTTGCATACCCCCAAGTACAGGGTCTGCTTTGCAGTAACGCGGGGTGACATCGGTAGAAATGGCGAGCGCTTTTTGCGTGCCATGTACACGCACAACGGCAGCATCACTCCCCGGACGTTTGACCGTATCGTTCATGACCATGTGGTCGTACTGTTCGTAAATCCAGCGTTTGCTCGCAATGTCTGGGCATTGAAGTAGGGTGCTCAGCGCGATACCCATATCTTGATTTGGACGCAGGTCGTTTGCCTCAACGGGTGTGGCTGGTTTTGTCTCGACATATGGGCGTTTATATTATGGTGCGCTACCAGAGATTGGTGCAACGGGCATATCACCGACGATATCGCCATGCCATTTCAGCACCATGCGACCCGTTTCGGTTAGGTGGCCCACGGTTGCGTAATCGAGTCCCCATTTACGGAAGATCTCTTCGGCTTGTTTTACCGCATCGGGTTTAAGAACCATGAGCATGCGCTCCTGGCTTTCTGATAGCATGATCTCGTATGGTGTCATGCCTTCTTCGCGTTGAGGGACATTCTCTAAATCGAGCTCAATACCAAGCCCGCCTTTATCAGCCATCTCTAGTGACGAACAGGTCATGCCCGCGGCGCCCATATCTTGGATGGCGATGATGGCATCGGTTGCCATTAGCTCTAGGCATGCTTCAATTAGCAGTTTCTCGGTGAATGGATCGCCGACCTGAACGGTTGGGCGCTTCTCTTCGGTGTCGTCGTCGAATTCTGCGGATGCCATGGTGGCACCGTGAATACCGTCGCGTCCGGTTTTGGAGCCGACATAAACGACTGGGTTGCCAACGCCTGATGCTTCTGAATAGAAAATCTTGTCTTGGTTGGCTAGGCCAACACACATGGCGTTCACCAGATTGTTCTGGTTATAGCTTTTGTGGAATCGTGCTTCGCCGCCGACGGTTGGCACGCCTACACAGTTGCCGTAAAAGCTGATGCCGGAGGTGACACCGCTGACCAAATGGCGCGTTTTGCTATCTTCCGGTTCACCGAAGCTGAGTGCGTTCATCAGCGCAATCGGGCGTGCGCCCATGGTGAAGACATCACGCAAGATACCGCCAACGCCGGTCGCCGCGCCTTGGAATGGCTCGATGAATGACGGGTGGTTATGGCTTTCAATTTTGAAAATCGCGGCCTGACCATCACCAATATCGATGACACCGGCATTCTCGCCGGGGCCGCAGATCACATGCGGTGCTTCGGTATGTAGCGTCTTTAGCCAGACTTTGGTGGTTTTGTATGAGCAATGCTCGCTCCACATTACAGAGAAAATGCCAAGCTCTAGCAAGTTGGGGTGGCGCCCCATGATCGAGACGATTTGCTTATATTCATCAAAGCTTAAGCCGTGCTCGGCAATAAGCTCTTGTGAGTGGGCATCGGATTGGGTTTCAACGGCTTGTGCACTGGTCATAAATCTGTCCGCAATTGTTTGCGGCAGCATAGCCAAGATGCCGGTTAAGACAAGTATTTATGCTAGAATTGGGAAGCTCTCGCGCGAGCGACTGCTTTTTGATATCGCACTTTTAATCGACTGGATGTCTAAAGTGTCCGTATCACTAAGCTTGAAGATGCCTTTGCTTGATACGGTGCGTGTTGCAATCGCAAATGCAACCGCCTGAGCAAGATTGAAATCTTCCATCATTGCGCGGATAGAGCGGTAGTAAAATTCTAATTCATTCTCTTGAAGGTCTAGAAACGGAACATCATCTTCGTCTTCTTCCTGACGTTTTATCAGGTCCTCGAGTAGGACTAAACCGTTATGGTAAAATAGCGCTGGGTTTTTCAGCGCCTCCGGCGCTTGATTAAACGCATGAGGGTTCATGCTTGCCTCCCTAATCATCGTTCTTATGTGTCATTTTTATTAAGGTTATAATAGCACAAATGATGCGTCATAATTGTTAAGATTATGTTACGGTATGCTAAAATTTTACGGGGTTTTGAGCGGTTTAGCGGCTTGCTTCGAGGTTTATTTCTGAGCGCTCGTTCAATAATTTTTCAACCTTGCTGCTACCACCTGAAATGACACTGTTTTCTAGTCGGTTACCGTCTGGTTGGGGTTGTTCTGCGACATCCTCTCCTCGATCTTCTGATTTGCCCAAAATTGGCACAGATGGAAGTGCGTTGGAAATTTTGGTCAGCAGGCCCTTTTCTGGCTCTTTATTTGAGGCCATGATGGTTTTCGCCTGATTATAGGTGGCTTGCATTTTTGCGTAGCCTTTTTGGCCTTGAATATAGCTCAGGCCAAAGGCTGCAGTAACCGTTGCGCCTAATGCGGCAGGAATCGCCCAAACGGGAGCCGTAGGGGCTAATGCAATGGCCGTAATGACACTTGCGCCAACCACTAAGCCATTGAGAAATCCGTTTAATGTGCCTTCGTTGAGTGGCGATGGTGGGTTGATGACTTTGCCGCCCAATTTATCTTTTTCTAACTCGGTTTTACCGTAATAGCTGCCTGCAACCCCGCCCCCGATTGCACCGGTGGTAATCACTGATGCGATGGTGGCTGCACCAAATACAGTGGGTGCGGCTGCCGCGATTGCCAAAGCCGGTAATACCCCGATCTTGGCACCGGTCAATATGTGACGGTTGAACCAAGTTGGTTCTTTTGATGCGGGGGTGACAATAGGTGCTTGTTTAGCCATTATTTCCTCTATCTATACTCTTTAAGCATAGCATGTAGGATGCGTAATGGTGTTACAATTGCGTGAAAATAAAGGGTTTTTCTAGCTGGCGCTTTGAATGAGCGATAAGAACAGGCCGCGCCCATCAGTGCCGCCCACATGCGGGTCAGCATGGCGTTCTGGGTGTGGCATCATGCCCATGACATTGCCGTTTTTATTCATAATGCCGGCGATATTCTCAACCGAGCCGTTAGGATTATTGTCATCTTGAATCATGCCATCTTCGCCGCAGTAACGGAAAACGACCTGTTGATTGTCGTTCATCGCTTTAAGTTCATCTTCTTCTGCGAAGTAGCAGCCATCATGGTGCGCAATCGGAATCGAAATAACCTGACCTTCATCATAGGTGTTGGTGAAAGCGGTTTGATTGCTTTCCACGCGCAAAGGAACGGCCTTGCAGATAAAGTGCAAATTGCGGTTACGCATGAGAGCGCCGGGCAGTAGGCCGGTTTCGCATAAGATTTGGAAACCGTTGCAGATACCAATGACTTTACCGCCGCGTTCTGCATGACGTTTTACTTCTTGCATAATGGCAGAGTGTGCGGCCATCGCGCCAACGCGCAGATAATCGCCATAGGTGAATCCGCCGGGGACGACAATTAGGTCTAGATCGGTTGGGATGACGGCATCATTATGCCAGAGCAATTCTGGGTTCATGCCCTCTTGCTGCAAAATTGTGAAGGCATCGCGCTCGCAATTCGATCCGGGAAATTGGATGACGCCTGTCTTCATGCGGCTACTAGCTCGTAACGATAATTCTCGATGACGGTATTAGCGAGTAGCTTCTCGCACATTTCTTTGATTGCTGACTCGGCTTGTTCTTGCGGTAATGCACCCAAATCAAGCTCGATGAATTTGCCCTGACGCACATCGTTTACACCGTCAAAGCCTAGATTTTTAAGGGCGCCTTCAATGGCTTTACCTTGTGGATCTAATACTCCGTTTTTCAGCGTAATGAATACGTTCGCTTTCATTATTTTTTACCCTTAGGTTTGGTCGTTGATTTTCTGGTGGTCGTTGATTTGGTCGTGCGCTTGCGCGTGGTTTTCGCCTTTTGCTTAGGGGCGGCCACTTCAACAATTTCTGCACCGGCTAAAATGCCAAGGCGCTTGGCGATTTCGCGGTAATATTCTCCGACATTACCTAAATCGCGACGGAAGCGGTCCTTATCCATTTTCTCGCCAGACTCGATATCCCACAGACGGCAATTGTCCGGGCTGATCTCATCGGCCAAAATCAGTGATAGATATTCGCCCTCATACAGGCGTCCGAATTCTAGCTTCATGTCAACCAAGCGGATGCCGACGCTATAGAATAGGCCGGTTAAAAAGTCGTTGATACGCAAGGCCTGATGGCGGATTTCTTCCAGCTCAATCGGTTCACACAGATCGAAAGCGAAGATGTGTTCTTCTGCAATAAACGGGTCGCCCAGACGGTCATCTTTAAGGCAATATTCGACTAATGGGCGTCCGATCGGCTCGCCTTCGATCGCCTTGAAGCGATCAACAAAGCTGCCTGCGGCATAATTGCGGATAATCACCTCGATGGGGATGATCTCGACACTGCGCACGAGTTGCTCGCGCATATTGATGCTTTTAATGAAGTGGGTAGGCACGCCAATTTCTTCGAGTCGTGACATAACAAACTCGGAGATGCGTGCGTTGATGACCCCTTTACCGCTTATGCTCGCGTGTTTTTTGCCGTTAAAAGCGGTCGCATCATCTTTGAAATGTTGAATTAATGTACCGGGTTCTGGCCCTTCGAAAAGTTTTTTGGCCTTACCCTCGTAAATTGGTTTTTTGCTACTCATAAATTATGTTTCTTGATTCCTAACGCAAGTGTGGCTACACCATACAGCAAAGTAACGTTACGTCAATCAATGGAGTGGTTTCATGACTGGTTTAAATGATCGCCAAAAAGCGTTTGAAGATCGCTTTGCGCAAGATCAGGAGCTTCAATTCAAGGTGCAGGCACGCCGCAACAAATTACTAGGCTTGTGGGCGGCTGAGAAATTAGGAAAAGAGGGTGATGAGGCAGAAGAATATGCCAAGTCTGTTGTTATTTCCGATTTTGCAGAGCCGGGTGATGATGATGTGCTCCGTAAAGTGCTGGTTGATTTTGAAGATGCCGAATTGCCGATTGATCGCCAAGAGCTGCGCCATGAGATGGACCGCTTGATGCGTGTGGCGATGGACCAGATCATGAACGAAGCCTAGTTTTTCGTCTGGCTACGCGTTCTATCCGTCCATTTAATCTGATTTTCTATTCATTGTGAAAAAGGCCACTTGCTATGTGGCTGGTTTTTCGCGTGCTTTCCCGTGTTGTTGTGATAATTGCATTGCCGCGGGAGTGACACGTCATGGCATCACGCAACCCTTTTTGGCTTCTTGGTGTGCAATTACCATATATAGCGTGTGCGTGCGTGGCTTATGTGCAACGGGTAGAATATTTTGTGGATAATGGGTGTGAATAACCCAAAATGTGGTTGCGGCCATACCGGCTGCACTATATATAGTGGTTGTAACAAACATAACAACACAGCGACGAATCTATTTATGCAGTTTGAAACCTTTTCATCTATTTTCGCTAGCAAGTCACATGGTCAGGTATGGACATGTTGTGTTGAAATGCAAAAAGCACCCGCGCTGCGAGTGCTTTGTGTGTGATTTTTTGGAATAACTAGCGCGTGGCGCTAGTGACCAGTTGCTTGCCGAGCGACTTGTGGGCTGAAGTTTTCTTCGGCCCTCTTTTTTTGTAAGCCTATCGATAGCATAAGCTGTGGATAAAATCCACACAAAGCGTTATAGCGAAGGCTTGAACACTCATTTTACGTGATTGGAGAGCGCTTTGGGGCCACTGCCTATATTACTGGCGATCATTGTAACCGTTTGTTGGGGCGGCAATTTTGCTGCGTCTAAGTATGCGTTGTTACACTTTCCGCCTTTTTTCGCCATCCTGATTCGCTACATTGTGGTCAGCATTGTGCTGCTGCCATTTGCCAAGCGCATGGAAATTAGCTTCAAGCAGTTGAGTTTGCTGGCGTTAATGATGATCACGCTGCATTTTACCCTCGTATTTACCGCGCTATGGATGGGGTTGAGCATTGGAACGACGGTTATTGCCATTCAATTGGGTGCGCCATTTAGCTGTGTGTTGAGTGCAATCTTCTTAAATGAGAAGCTGGGGGCATGGCGCAGTATGGGGATGGCCATCGCCTTTATGGGGATTATCGTTATTGCCGGGACGCCGAATGTTGCGCATCATGAAATTGCCTTTATGTTTGCTATTGTCGGTGCGTTCTTCTGGGCCTGCACGAATATTTATATGAAAAAACTGGGCCAACAGCCCGTGATGCCCATGTTGTTTTGGACGTCGGTGCTGTCGATTCCTCAAAATGCGCTGGTATCATTTGTGATTGAATCGAACCATCTGCAGTTGATGGAGACGGCGCCGTTTACCGCATGGTTTGGTATTGTCTATAGCGGTTTGGTGTCGACGATTGTTGGTTATGGGCTGTGGTATTGGTTGATTAAGCGTTACGATGTCAGTCAAGTGGCACCTTATTCGTTGCTGGTTCCGATTAGTGGCTTTACCGCTGGAATTGTATTCTTCAACGAAGCGATGACCGTGCAGATGATGATGGGGGCATTGATCACTATCGTTGGGGTGGCGATTATTACGATTCGTAAACCACGCCATGCGCAAATGGGCCGCTAGCACTAGCCGATAGCGCTTTCCCATGCATGCTTTTTGTGCTATGGGTTCAGCCTAAAAATAGGCGAGCTAGCATGGATATTATCCAACATCCTTCTGAGAATTTTGATGGTCGTGGCGATGCACCTATAGACCATTTGGTTTTGCATTACACCGGCATGAAAACGGGCGCTGAGGCGCTTGAGCGTTTGTGCGACCCTGCGGCAGAAGTGTCTAGTCACTATCTGGTCGAAGAAGATGGGCGCATCTTTCAATTGGTTGATGAGGCCGAGCGTGCGTGGCATGCGGGCATCGCTTTTTGGGATGGTAAGCGCGCGATCAATGCGCATTCGATCGGGATTGAGATCGTCAATCCAGGGCATGAGTTTGGATATCATGCATTCCCCGAAGAGCAGATGGTGTCGGTGATTGCGTTATGCAAAGACATCCTTAGCCGGCATGATATTGCACCGCGTGCGGTGGTAGGGCATTCGGATGTGGCGTTTCGTCGCAAGCAAGATCCGGGTGAGTTGTTTGACTGGAAGCGCTTGGCAGAAGAGGGGATTGGCCTGTGGCATGGTGAACCTAAGGCTAAGTTGGATTTTCATGAATTGCAGTTGGGAAGCGCTGGGGAAGTGGTGCGCCAGCTACAAGAAGAAATGGTCTTCTTTGGGTATGGCATGCCGGTTGATGGTATGTATGGCGTGATCACCGAGCAGGCCGTCATCGCCTTTCAGCGTCATTTCAGGCAGGCTTGCATTGACGGTGTGTGGGACGGCGAATGCGCCGCCAGACTTGATAAACTCGTTAAAATGATATAAGCAGCCTTCCGTCAGAAGGGTGGATGATCGCGGGCTTAGGCTCGAGGAAAGTCCGGGCTCCATGGGACAGGATGGCGGGTAACGCCCGCCCAAGGTAACTTGAGGGAAAGTGCCACAGAGAGTAGACCGCCTGCATGCAGGTAAGGGTGAAAGGGTGCGGTAAGAGCGCACCGCGCGGCTGGCAACAGAAGCGGCATGGTAAACCCCATCCGGAGCAAGACCAAATAGGGACAACATTCATGCGTTCCACATGCGTTGTCCGGGTAGGTTGCTAGA
>JALEGK010000065.1 GCA_022763105.1 Rickettsiales bacterium
GTTGCTTGGCTGCATACGTGTGAATAGGTGGCGAATGGTCTGCCACATCGCAGCTTTCTTTTCCGGCACACGCCAAAAATTGACCGAATCCAATGCCAATTCCAATTGCTCAAAAAACCCGAATAACTCTTGTTTTTCTGCTATATCTACTGGGTTTTCTTCAACACTACTGCTGCGCAACATGTGCCATTCATAGCAGCAGATCGCGACAGACTGCGCCAAGTTCAGCGAGCCATATACATCGCTCACCGGGATAGTCAGCAATGCATCGCACAAGGCAATATCTTCATTCTCTAAGCCACTTCGTTCCGGCCCAAACAATATCCCTGTCTTTTTATGACCATCTTCAATGACATTCGTTATAGCGCTACGCGCATCAGACATTGGCTTTTCCATTTGACGGATACGCGCAGTCGTTGCCATCACATAATGCAAATCACCAAGTGCATCTTCCAAGGTCTCATATATGGAAGCCTGCTCAATCACGTCCTTCGCACCCGCCGACATATCGATTGCCGCCTGATTGGGCCAACCATCGCGTGGTGCAACAATGCGCAAATCGGTGATGTCAAAATTCTTCATCACACGTGCCGCCGCGCCGATATTCTCACCGAGCTGTGGCCGTACTAAAATAATAGATAGAGACATTAGCGCTTCAGCAGCATGTAGCTAATCGCATCATGCAACGCATTAAATGAGGCATCAATCACGTTGGCAGACACACCAATCGTGGTCCAGCTTCGACCCTTCTCATCCGCACTTTCAATCATCACACGAGTGATAGCAGCCGTGGCATCTTGCGGCGTCAAAATACGCACCTTATAGTCACTCAACTGCAAATGCTTGAGTGCTTTATAATGCGGCACGAGCGCCTTGCGAAGCGCAGCATCCAACGCATTTACCGGACCATTACCCTCAGCCACCGTCATCAGCACTTCGTCATCGCCGTTAATTTTCAGCTTCACCGTTGCTTCAGAAACGGTGACTAAATTGCCTTTAATATTGCGGCGACGCTCATCCATTAAGCGGAAGCTTTCCAAATCAAAGTAAGTCGGCACTGAACCTAAACGGCGACGCACCAGCAACTCAAAACTCGCATCGGCATCATCATAGGCATAGCCAATTTTCTCACGCTGCTTGATCTCTTTCACCAGCGCATCAATCTTTGGGTTGTCCGGTTCAATCTTCATTCCCATCTGATTCAGGCGCGTCAGAATATTTGACTTGCCCGCCTTATCAGACACTAAGATCACGCGCTCATTACCAACCAGCGCCGGATCGATGTGCTCGTAACTGCTAGTGTCTTTTGCCATTGCCGAAACATGCAACCCGCCTTTATGCGCAAAGGCGGCATCGCCCACATAAGGTGCATGCAAATTAAAATCGCGGCTTAGGCGTTCATCGACAAAGCGAGATACCGCACGCAATTGCTTGAGCTTGGCATTGGTAACGCCGGTTTCATATTCCATCTTGAGAGCTAGATTACCAATCACGCTAATCAGATTGGCATTACCGCAGCGCTCACCGATTCCATTGATAGTACCCTGCACTTGGCGCACACCCGCTTGCACGGCTGCAATTGAATTGGCAACGGCTTGGTCGGTGTCGTTATGACAATGAATGCCCAGATGATCACCCGGAATATGCTGCACCACGTCTGCCACAATCTCGGCCACTTCACTTGGCATGGTGCCGCCATTCGTGTCACATAATACCACCCAGCGCGCACCCGCATCATAAGCCGTTTTCACGACTTCGAGCGCATAGTCCTTATCGGATTTATAACCATCAAAGAAATGTTCGGCATCAAATAGCATCTCGCGCTTTTGGCCTTTCAAATAACTCAGACTCTCTTCAATCATGCGTAGGTTTTCTTTCAGCGACACTTTGAGTGCCGTCTGCACCTGATGCGCCCATGCCTTACCAACCAGACAAATACTCTTCGTATCGGCTTGCAATAAATCTTGTAAGCCGGGGTCATTTTCCGCACTGCGCCCAGAACGACGCGTCATACCAAACGCGGTCACACAGGCTTTTTTGGTTTTAGGGATTGCCGCAAAATACGCATCATCATTGGGGTTCGCACCCGGCCAGCCACCTTCAACATAATCAATGCCCAGCGCATCGAGCTCTTTGGTGATGGCAATCTTATCCGCCACGGTAAAATCAATACCGCGCGCCTGCGCCCCGTCGCGCAAGGTAGAATCATAGAGATAGACACGTTGCTTAGCCATACTGCGTGCTAACACGCAAATGGCGCTATTGCAATCAGCAAGCGCGTTTGAGCGGTGTTTTTAGGCGCGGCGCCAGTCGGTTGTGCCATCCGGGCGATCTTCCAAGATGATTCCCTGTGCCTTCAGCTCATCGCGGATTTGATCAGATGTTGCCCAGTCTTTAGCCTGTTTCGCCTGAATGCGCGCCTGAATCTTGGCTTCAATCTCCGCATCATCATCCGAAGCATCGCCCTTGAACCATGCCGCAGGGTCTTGTTGGAGCAAACCTAACAATCTACAAGCCTCTAAAACACTATAAACCGCTCTATCATATGTTTCTTTGCTCAGAGATTCTTTTTGCTCTTTAATTAACGATACAGTTATCCGGATTGCAGATAATGCGGCAGGGGTGTTCATATCTTGATCCAAATGATCTTTGATCGCCCACATTGCATCCACCGCGCGACCTTCTTTATTCGTTTTGAAAAATAGTTCGTTGTCCTCGAAGCTCTTAACTAGGTTTTCTTTAATAAACCTATAGAGTCCGTCCAGAAACTTCTCCGCTTCACGCACCTTTTCATCGGACCAATCAAGCGGTTCGTTATATTTACTCATTAGCAGCGCCAAGCGAATCACCTCGCCTTTGATGCCTTTGTCCAACAAATCGCGCACCGTAATAAAGTTGCCAAGCGACTTACTCATCTTCTCACCCTCAACGGTCAGAAAACCATTATGCACCCAATATTTCGCAAACGCGCTTCCCTTGTTGGCACAGCAGCTTTGTGCAATTTCATTCTCATGATGCGGGAATTTCAAATCGGCACCACCACCATGAATGTCAAACGTCTCACCCAAATACTCCGTACTCATGACGGAACATTCAATATGCCAACCTGGGCGGCCTACACCCCACGGGCTATCGAATTTGCTGCTCTCATCATCTTCCGCATCTGCTGGCTTCCACAGCACAAAATCGCCGGGGTGCTTTTTGTACCCTTCAACCGCGACACGTGCGCCCGCTTCTTGCTCATCAATATTGCGACCAGAGAGCTTGCCGTAATCATCGTAAGATGTGACATCGAACAAGACATGCTGCCCATCACTTCCCACATAAGCGTGACCGTTCGCAATCAAACGCTCTATCATATCAATGATCTGCGCCACATGCTCGGTGGCTTTTGGCTCAATCGTCGGCTTGAGGCAATTCAACGCCTTCATGTCATCATGAAACCATCCGGTGACTTCTTCGGTCAGTGCCTGAATAGTAATACCACGCTCTAATGCTGCGGCGTTAATCTTATCATCCACATCGGTGATATTGCGCACATACGTTACCTTTGGATAGACATGCTGCAGCAAACGATAGAGCACATCATACACCACCACACTACGTGCATTACCAATATGAGGGCGCGCATAGACGGTGGGTCCGCATACATACATCTTCACATGGGATGCGTCTTGAGGAGTAAAATCCTCTTTGGCACGCGTGATTGAATTATAAAACTGAATACCCATCAGGCTCCTCGTTGTTTATACCTATGCACCAACCATCCTGGCACAATCATTAGTACAATAATATATGTGAAGGATATGAGCATAACCAGATCAGGCGAATCAATATGCTCTTTTAGAAATACTAGAAAATCAAACCAGTATAGGGCAGCGATTGCTACCCAGATGCAATAATACCACCACATCCCTTTATCAATGATTCGCAACCCCCAAGAAAACGGAGTTGTTGCTTCAGATTTAGAGCGCTCAGGTAATAGCCTGTGCTCTTTCTCTGACACCTACGCCGCCTCTCCAAGCAGACGCGCTTTGGCTTTATCACGGCCAAGCAATGCAAAAATCTTTGGAAGCTCTGGGCCGTCAGTGCGACCAGTCAGCGCCAAACGTAATGGCATAAAGAGTTGTTTGCCCTTGCGGCCCGTTTCATTCTTCACCGCATCGACAAACTGATTCCAGCTTTCTTCGCTCCAATCACCATCGGGCAAAAGCGTCGCCGCCTGATTGGTAAAATCTGCATCTTCAATGACTGGGCTAATCGGCTGGCGCAGCATTTCCCACCAGTCCTTCACTTGTGGCAATGCTGATACATTGGATTTCACTTGCTCCCAGAAATCCTCATCAACGTCATTGAGCCCCTGAGAAGCAAGCTGTTCTTTCACCGATGTGTAAGGCAGGGTGTGCAGCAATTTCTCATTCAAGCGCTGCAGCTCTTCTGGGTCGTAATTCGCCATCGCACGACCGAATTTTGACGTCTCAAAATTAGTGACCAGATCATCGATAGATTCAAACAACGCAATCGGATCAGACGTACCAATGGTTGCCAGATATGAATTGATCACTTCGGGGAATAGCCCCTCTTCGCGTAGGCTGCGAATATCCCCGCCACCTTCACGCTTACTCAGCTTGCCGCCTTTCATCTGCAGCAACGCCGTATGGCCAAAGATCGGCACATCATAGCCAAGCGCTTCCATAATCTGCACTTGAATGGCCGTGTTGCTCACATGGTCTTCACCACGCATAATATGGGTAATACCCATCGAGCCATCATCCACCGAAGTCGAGAGCGTAAAGAGCGGCACACCATCCGCGCGAATCAGCACAGGGTCTGCTAAGTTTTGTCCTTCAAAATGCACGGTACCACGAATCAGATCTTCCCATTCAATCGGCGCATGCTCTAACTTGAAACGCCAGTGAGGTGTGCGGCCTTCCGCTTCATAGGCGGCGATCTGCGCATCGCTCAGTTTAAGTGCCGAGCGATCATAAATTGGTGGCAAACCGCGCGATGCCAACATTTTACGTTTAATTTCCAATTCTTCCGGAGTCTCATAACACGGATATAAACGACCATCAGCAATCAGCTTTTGCTTGGCTTGCTCGTAGGCGTCGAAATAATCGGATTGCTTGGCGCGCTCATCCCACTGCAAGCCTAGCCATTGCAAATCCTCTTCAATGCCTGCGACATATTTCTCTTCGCTACGCTCTTGGTCGGTATCATCGATACGCAGTAAAAAGCGGCCATCAAGCTTGCGTGCAAGCAACCAGTTAATCAGAGCGGTACGCATATTCCCCACATGCAGATAGCCAGTTGGGGACGGCGCAAATCTTACAAATGCTTTAGTCATGAGTTACAGACTGCCAAATCCATTTATTCGTTATCGGATAACGGCGGTCGCGCCCAAAGGACATGCCAGAAACTTTCACACCAGGGGGAGCTTGTCGCCGTTTGTATTCGGCGGTGTAAATCATTTTTGCGACACGTGCAACCGTTTGTAGATCGTGACCCTGATCGACCAGCTCACGTATCGAATAACGGTCTTCAATCAGCCCACGCAAAATCGCATCCAGTAAATCATACGGCGGCAACGTATCTTCATCTTTTTGATCAGGTTTTAACTCGGCACTTGGCGGCTTAGTAATCATACGTTCTGGGATCACACGCCCCGCCTTGCCATCCAGCAGCACCAGATCGCCCTTATATTCATTGCGCCAGCGTGAAAGCTTGAAAACAGTGGTCTTATAGACGTCTTTTAGCACCGAATAACCACCACACATATCGCCATAAAGCGTCGCATAGCCAACCGACATCTCAGATTTATTGCCAGTGGTTAGCACCATTGAGCCGAATTTATTACTAATCGCCATCAGGATATTGCCGCGAATACGCGCCTGAATATTCTCTTCTGTCGTATCTTCGCCATGCCCGTCAAACACGTCTTTAAGCATCGCTTTGTAGGACTCCATCGCCGACGTAATCGGGATGGTGTCAAAACGAATTCCCAGCAACTCAGAGAGCTGACTTGCATCTTCCACGCTTTCACGCGACGTATAAGGCGACGGCAGCAACACCCCATGCACGCGCTCTGGGCCGAGCGCATCTACGGCCACAGCAGCCGTCAGGCCAGAATCGATCCCACCAGACAAGCCAACAACCACTCCTTTAAAGCCGTTCTTATTGACGTAATCCCTCAAGCCCAACACCATTGCTTGATAGACCGTTTCCATGTCGTTTTGGGTCTCGATCATCGGCGCATCAACGCAGCGCCACCCTTCTTCCTTCTTCTCCCATTTGGAGATGCCGAGCTCTTCCTGGAAAGCCTTCAGGCGCGTCACATCGCTACCATCGGGGTGAATGGCAAATGAACGACCATCAAAAACCAACTCATCCTGTCCGCCCACCAGATTCACATAAATGACCGGCTTTTCCATCTGGCGTGCCGCCAACTCAACCACATTTTTGCGTGTACGTGCTTTGCCCATCTCGTACGGTGAAGCATTGAGCACAATCAGTATCTCCGCCCCCTTACGATTCAGATGGGCCGATAAACGCTCATCCCAAACATCCTGACAAATCAATACGCCCAATTGATGCCCTCGCCATTCAATCGGACTTGGCTTATCGCCTTTGCTGAACAATCGTTTTTCATCAAACACGCCGTAATTCGGCAATGAGCGCTTCGACTGGACGCGCTGAATCTTGCCCTCATCAATCAGAAATACGGCATTATACAGATCATACCCATCGCGATATAAACCGCCCACCAATGCGGCACAATTCGTGTCTCGCACCTGCTGTGCAATCTGAGTCGCTGCCTCCATCGCGCGGTCTTGAAACGATGATTTAAACACCAAATCTTCTGGTGGATAGCCCGTAATAGCCATTTCAGGAAAGACAACTAAATCAGCACCTTGATCAGATGCCGAACGTATAGATGCGACGATTTTCTCCACATTCCCGCTGATGTCACCCAGCGTCGTGTTAATCTGCGCAATCGCTATACATAAGCTACTCATGACGCATTTGTACTGCGTCGCAGCGTATTTGTCACCAATTGGCTGAAATTAAGATGAAATCGCCTGTGTCAGCTCCGGCACAGCGTCAAATAAGTCAGCCACTAGCCCATAATCGGCAATCTCAAAGATTGGCGCGTTCTCATCCTTATTGATCGCCACAATCACCTTCGATTCCTTCATACCGGCCAAATGCTGAATCGCACCCGAGATGCCCACGGCAATATAAAGCTCTGGCGCAACAATCTTACCAGTCTGCCCGACTTGATAATCATTAGGCACATAGCCCGCATCTACGGCTGCACGCGACGCACCAATAGCCGCCCCTAGCGCCTCGGCTAATGGCTCCATCACGCTGTTGAATTTCTCGCCGTCACCCAAGCCACGGCCACCAGACACAACCACACGTGCCGATGCCAGATCAGGGCGGTCACTATCAGAGCCCTCCATAGAGATAAAACTCGACAAGCCCGCATCACCTTGAGTATCGACATTGACAAGCTCTGCGCTACCGCCATCGCCGACCTTTTCAAAGGCAGTACCACGTACGGTTACCACAATTTTGCTATCAGATGATTGCACTGTCTCAATGGCATTCCCTGCATAGATCGGACGCTTGAATGTATTGGCCGATTCCACGCCAATAATGTCTGAGATTTGTGCGACATCTAGCATGGCAGCCACACGCGGCATAATATCTTTACCCGTGGTCGTTGCCGCCGCCAGAATATGACCGTAATCAACGGCGAGCGAATGAATCAGCTTCGCCATATTCTCAGCGAGCGGGTGCGCATAGGCATCATCATGCGCATGCAAGACTTTGGCAACACCATCAAGCTGCTTGGCTTGCTCACATACGGCATCACACGCTGCGCCCGCAACAAGCACATGAATCTCGCCACCGATTAACTTGGCCGCGCCAACCGCCGCACGTGTCGCTGGGTTTAAAGAGGATTGGTCATGTTCTGCTATTACTAAAATCATCATCACCCCCCTACAGCACATTGGCTTCGTTTTTCAGTTTATCAACCAGCTCAGCGATTGACTCAACCTTAATGCCACCCTTTCGCTGTGCAGGCTCTTCTACCTTCTGCACACTCAAGCGTGGTGCCAGATCAACTCCCAATGATGCCGCATCAATATCTTCCAAAGGCTTGCTGCGCGCCTTCATAATGTCTGGCAGTTTGGCATAGCGCGGCTCGTTCAAACGCAGGTCAGTCGTCACCACACAAGGTAGATTCAAACCAACCGTCATCAAGCCACCATCAACTTCACGCGTCACCTTGAGCGCGGTGCCATCAATCTCAATCTTAGAGGCAAAGGTGCCCTGCCCCCAGCCAAGTAAAGCGGCCAACATCTGACCGGTCTGGTTCGCATCATCATCAATCGCCTGCTTACCTAAAATCACCATGTCCGGGCTTTCAGACTCAACAATCTTCTGCAAAATTTTGGCTGCTGCTAATGGCTGAATCATCTCGGTGCTTTTCACACGAATCGCTTTATCGACACCAAGCGCAAGTGCGGTACGAAGCACATCTTCGACCTTATCTTCGCCAATCGAGACAACGACAATCTCACTCGCCTTGCCCGCTTCTTTCAATCGCAGCGCTTCTTCGACCGCGATTTCATCAAACGGGTTCATCGACATTTTTACATTAGCTAATTCGACGCCGGACTGATCGGCTTTCACGCGGATTTTTACGTTGTAATCAACCACGCGTTTCACAGGAACGAGGATTTTCACTGGCGGTAAGACTCCCTAAGAATTGTTTTTATGTAGCTAATTATAGCGCTAAATGATGCATCGCTCAAACGGGCAGCATGCACTGCAACATGAGCGCTTATTTTCCGGACATTAAAAAGAGAACGCCAAGCACAACCAGCGACAAACCTTGCAAACCAACCCGCCAAGTCATTAACTTATTGCCATATTTTTTATTGGCTTCACCACCGCGCATCATCAGCGCAATACCGACCACAAGCGCAAGCACCACGCCCAGCATGACCATTAAGAGGATAATGTTACCGATTTCCATATATTAGGCAGATTTTAGGTTTTTGTGGACATATAGACGACTGCAATACGGGCACAAAACCTCGGCACTCGCCTGATCGATATGCAGATAAACACGCGGATGACCAAGCGGTCCTCCACCACCGTCGCATTGAATTTCCATACGGTCTACAGAAATAACTTCGAAAGGTTTAACGTCACTCATCACTAATCCACAAAGACAAAATGCGGCATGGTTGCACCGCTGTCTGAGTTCTTAAAGGAGTCATGTCCGCTTGTCACGCTTTTTGGTGCGCGGCGATTTTCTTGGTAATCCATCACGAATAAATCGCGCGGTGCAGAATGGTTAGAACGACTCGCCTCAAGCTTAACGGGCGCGTCAATCGTCTCTTCTTTAGTAATGTGTGAGGTCGGGCGAATCACCATCACATTCGTTCTCTGACTTGCGCGCTTATTAGAAAGCTCAATCACACGCATGGTTGGCTGCGTCGATCTAGGAAGCGCTTTCTTACCACCCGCTGCAGGAGCCAAAGCAGACAGCTTATCTACATCACTGCCTTCAGGTGCTATTACTTCTGAAGCAAAATCATCTGCCATTGAAGACTCGCTCTGACGCGCCATACGCTCTGCGACATTGATACGACGCTCGCCGCCCTCTATGCCGCGCTTAGCACGCGCCTTGCGCACGCGCCCAACAATCTTGCTCCACACATTTTCAATACGGCTAAGATATTTATCGCCATATTTCTTGGTACGAGAATGATAGGCCGCCGTGGCTTTCGTCCATGATTTCTTCTCATTATAATTGCTGCGCAGGAACTTTGCCGCATACGCCACATTATATTTCGGATCAAACGCCTGTGCCAGATTAGCAAATGCGCGTGGGTGATGCTTTAGATTCACCTGCATGCACCCCACATCAATACTTTTGATGCCTTGGCTTTGCAGCTGCTTCACCTTGCGGATCGCTTCCGCCTTGCTATTTAAGTAGAACCCTTTGCCTTCAGCATTAATCGTCCACGGCCATGGCAACGCCATGCCCAGCGTTTTATTCCATCGGCCCGACTCTGTTGCCGCAATCGCAGCCAGCAGATGCGTCGGAATACCCTGAATACGCTCATTCTTTGAGAAGTGCTTGGTACATTGGCGTGCCGCATCAATCGCACGGTCCTTAACCGAAGCATGCGACGCAGCAGCAGCCAGCATCACACTACAAGCCATCAGGGCAGATAAACAGGATGTTCTCAACATACCCACAAACTAGCAAGTATCAGGCCAGTTCGCCACGGCTAGCTGAAAAAAGCCACGCCTTAAAACACACAATATCTAGTAGCTGTGACTAATGTGCCAACGCCATACGTTGATCTAACATATCCATATCGTAGCCAGACGGTAATTCTGCCGAAGCATTACGCACCCAGCTAGCGATGTCATCCAGCACAATATGCCGCTTCAAATCGCGCAATAACATATGGTAGCCATCCGGGTAAAACGCTGCTTTGAGCGGAGCAGAAAGCTTTTGCATCGCCAGCAGCACCGGCTCTTTTGGAATCACCTCGTCCTTCGCACCATATAAAAGCAAAACGGGTTTTTTGAGTTGCTCGACATTCTTGAACGCCTCATCCATCAGATTCACAATGCCATACATTGAATCCACGCGCGTCTTCTTAATAACATTTGGGTCTTCTGCCATTGCGCGCAGCATATCGATATTATCTGACGGCAAAACGCCCAGATCTTCACCGGTAAATTCAGATGCCGGGAAGGTGTGCACCATAAACCATAGCGCAAAACGCTGAATCATTGGCATCGTCTCACGCGCCCATAGCGCAGGCGCACTCAATATCACCCCTTCCACATCAAGGCCTGGGTATTCCTTCGTCGCATTGATCGCGACAGCACCACCCATACTCTCGCCCAGCAGGTACAATGTTGCATCAGGATATTTGCGGCGCACCGCATGCACCACATCATGCACATCTTCTATCAGATTATCATAGCCCGGCCACACAGCGCGTGGCTTGTTATTACCAAAGCCGCGCTGATCAAAAGCGATCATCGCAATACCTGTTTTCGACAAGTAGTCACCTGCCAATGCAAAAGACTGGCTGTAATCATTAAAGCCATGCAGACCGATCAACACGATGCGCGGATCATTCTTCGGCAGCCATTGCTTTAAATGTAGATGCGAACCATCACCAACCTGCACCGTATCTTCAAGCAATACTGGAGTGTGCTCATGAACTTCACGAGTCAATTCATAGGGTCTTGCGCAGGCCGTCAGCACGAAAAAGCCGACCAATAAATAGATAGCGCGCAACCCCTGTATGTTGTTTTTCAGGTGCATGTTTTTCGTATCTCAAATTTTGAACGAAGCGCGCAGTATGCTCAAACAGCTATAGCGTGTAAACCATTTTCGAAAATCCGCCCCCAGATGTATCTGATTTTGCTTCAATATGATGCAAACCTTATGCACACCGTTAAACTTTTTTTAACCATTTGTAAGCTATACTGCCCCCATGGTGCGGGTCTTTATGCGCCGCGTCATCCATCTGCAGTAGCGTTGGTAATACCAAGTAGGAGGAGGAGACATAATGACGCGCGAAGAAATGGAAAAAATGTTACTCGAGCAATATCGCCTAACCACAGCAGAGATATTGTATCGCCTACCCGACCACCCCGACTTACTTCAAACCTATGTTTGGCAGGAATTAGACCTCGCCCCAAAATTTCCGGTTCTCAATGATTTCCTATCATTCTGGGAGCGCGAGATTGAAGGCAAGCTGCATTCTGTTCGCGTGGATCACATGGCGCTGATCGAGCCGACCGACTGGCTGGCGAGCAAATCACCCATCATGATTCACTAATCATGATCCATAAAGCATCATACACTACTTATAAGCCACTCATTGTCATCGCCTAGATTGCGCATTATATATGTGCATCGCTATCAGCGCGGAGACATAAGTGCATATCTTAAACGTCATGTTAGGCAGAAATCTAGGCGGCATCGAACAGGCCGCTGTCGATTACCATGAAGCGCTTTGCCTACAAGGCTATGACGTTACCACCATCTTGCACCCCAAAGCACTAACGCGAGAATTTTATAGTGCACTTCCAGGCAACATCGACACGCTCTCATTCTTAGGTGAATGGGACATGTTGGCCGCGCATCGATTGCGCAAACTGGGACAGACATATAACGCCGATATGGCGCTCTGTCATGGCAACCGGGCGATCGGGTTAGCCCTTGGTGGCTTGAGTAAAGAGATGCCAATCGTTGGCGTGGCGCATAATTACAAAATCAAAAAGCGCTTTCCTAAATGCGATGGCGTCATGTGCATCACACGCGATTTAATTGAAGAGATGGTGCATCTGGATATGCAGCGCCACCAACTCTTCCATATCCCCAACATGATCCGCTACCACCCCGTACAAAAGCGCGAGCAATTCTCCAACCCGCCCGTCATCGGAAGCATGGGCCGTTTTGTCGAGAAAAAGGGCTTCGATATTTTTCTGCAATCACTACACGCGCTCAAAGAATATGAGATCGACTTCAAAGCAAAACTCGGTGGCGACGGACCACTCAAAAACCAGCTATTCGCTCAATGCAAAGAATACGGACTGGAAAATCAGGTCGAATTTATCGGCTGGGTAGAAGATAAGCGCGCCTTCTTTGAATCGCTCGATATCTTTGTACTTCCGTCACATCACGAGCCATTTGGCATTGTGTTGATTGAAGCTATGGCAGAAGGCTTACCATGCATCACCACCGATACGGAAGGCCCATGCGAAATCATCAAGCAATATCACGATGCGATCATGATAGAAAAAGCCCGCCCCTATGAGATGGCGTCTACATTACGCGAATTGATCGAGAACCCAGAACATGCGATGGAGATGGGGTATCACGCCCACCTAAAAGCACGTGATCGCTATGACATTCAGGTTGTCTCTGAATCATTGCGTCAGGCAATCGAATCACTCATGTCACAACAAGAACCAACGGCGTCTGCATCATGAAGATAGCACATTTAACGAATCGGCAGATCATTAAGCTTAGCGGCAAAGACGCAGCCCAGCTACTTCAAGGCATCATCACACAAGATGTAAGCCTGCTGGACAGCACCCCGCTTTTGTTCTCCTCCTTACTCTCACCGCAGGGAAAATTTCTGTTCGACTTTTTCCTTATGAAAGATGGAGACGCCATTCTAATCGATATCGATGCTTCGTATTTCGATGCATTCAAAACCACGCTCAAGCGATACAAGCTGCGCTCCGATGTCACCATCGAAGAGTCAGACCACTCGGTTTACGCATTATGGGAAAACGATCATTCAGACATTGGGTGCGTAGACCCACGGCTCGCTGCACTGGGTTGGCGCCACCTATCATCAGAACCACTCGAAACAAATGCGTCAGCCGAAGACTATAATCATCATCGTCTAACACTGTCCGTTCCTGATGGCGTGATGGATAGCACCGAGCGCAGCTTCGTCATGGAGCTTGGCTACGACCAGCTAAATGCAATCAGCTTCACTAAGGGCTGCTATGTCGGCCAAGAGGTGACGGCTCGCATGCATTACCGCAAGAGTTTAAAAAAATGCCTGTTCAATGTTACGGCAGAATCAGGCCAAAACCTGCCAGAATTCGGCACCACCATTACCCAAGATGGTGTTGAATTAGGAGAAATGCGCTCATCCGATAAGAATATCGGCTTAGCACTCATTAAATGGGCAGATTATGCCGAGAACAGCACGATTTTAGCCGGAGATATCCCAATTCAATTATCTGCCCCCACCTATATGCAGAGCAAACTTATTGATATTAGGGAAAATGCTCTAAATCAGGCTTGAAATCGAAAAAAACTATCCCATTTTAGGGGAATTGCCGTTGGCAATCATCAGTCAAACTGCTACTATTATTGACAAAGCAATACATAAATCTATCGGGGCAAGCATCCATGTTGTTATTCAAGCGGAAAAACACAGACCATACGTCTGAACAACCTCTAAAAATCCATCAATCTGAAGGTTATTTGGCAGGCCAACTGCTTGTTTCCACCCCGCTTATTACATCGAGCTGTTTTCACAAATCCGTGATCTATTTATTTGCACACAATGATGAAGGTGCGATGGGCATCATCATCAACCAACCGCTAGAGCTTGTACATTACAGCGCCCTGCTCGACGAGCAGGACATGCCAGAATCACACGTGGCAGAAGAAGTCTCTGTATACTATGGCGGCCCGGTTGATCGCAGCCGTGGCTTCGTTATCCATAGCGATGAATATCTTTCAACCGAACCGCTGATCCAGGAAAATGGCATCGCCGTTTCAGCGAATACTGGCGTACTAAAAGATATGGTGCAAGGCCGCGGCCCACGTCATGCAACCTTGGCGGTCGGTTATGCTGGTTGGTCGGCCGGTCAACTAGAGCAAGAAATCGAGGAAAATAGCTGGATTACCGTGCCTGCAGATCCTCGCATTATCTTCGAGTTGGACGATGAAATGAAATGGGGTATGGCGAGCCGTTCACTAGGCATCGACATGAACTTTTTCTCGCATACTGTCGGCCACGCGTAAATTCACCCACAAATAGCCTAAAAACATCCTGAAATCATAAGTTTTCGGTTGCTTCATCCGCCAAAGGCGTTAAAAGCATCTTTCACCTTTTTGGATGAATAAATGAGTACTGCATTTCAGGATATTATCTTAACCCTTCAGCGCTTCTGGGCTGAGCGCGGCTGCGTTATTTTGCAGCCCTATGATATGGAAGTGGGTGCGGGCACGTTTCACCCGGCAACCACGCTACGCGCCTTAGGGCCAGATAGCTGGAATTGCGCCTATGTTCAGCCGTCACGCCGCCCATCCGATGGCCGCTACGGCGAAAACCCAAACCGCTTGCAACATTATTACCAGTTTCAGGTGATCCTGAAACCATCACCCGACAACATCCAGCAGCTCTATCTCGATTCACTGGTAGCGCTGGGCATCGACCCTAAACTGCACGACATCCGTTTCGTCGAAGATGACTGGGAAAGCCCAACCTTGGGTGCATGGGGACTAGGCTGGGAAGTCTGGTGCGACGGTATGGAAGTCACGCAGTTCACTTACTTCCAACAAGTCGGCGGTATAGAGTGTAAGCCCGTATCCGGCGAACTGACCTACGGCATCGAACGTTTGGCTATGTATATCCAAGGCGTTGAGAATGTCTATGACCTGACATGGAACGAAGCGACCAACACCGCGCCTGCCATGAAATATGGCGATGTATTCTTGCAAAACGAACGCGAGCAATCCGCTTACAATCTAGAACATGCCAATACCGATATGCTGCTTCAGCACTTTAAAGACGCCGAAGCCGAGTGCGAGCAATTGTTAGAGAAAACATTGCCCCTACCCGCTTATGATCAATGCATCAAGGCAAGCCATATCTTTAACCTACTCGATGCGCGCGGCGTCATCGGCGTGACCGAACGCGCCTCATACATTGCACGTGTTCGCGCACTCGCTAAAGGCTGCTGCGAAGCCTACGTCGGAAAGCAAGAGGCGTAATCATGCAGATCGAAATGCTCAAATCTAAAATCCACCGCGCCACCGTCACCGAAGCAGAGCTACATTACGAAGGCTCTATCGGCATTGACCGCACACTCATCGATGCGGCGGGCCTGCGCGTATACGAAAAAGTTGATGTACTGAACATTGCCAATGGCAACCGCTTCACCACCTACGTGATTGAACAACCTGCTAACTCAGGCGATATCGTCATTAACGGCGCGGCAGCCCATCTGGCGAACCCGGGCGATCTGGTAATTATCGTAGCATATGGCGCGATGGAAGAAGCAGAAGCTGATCAATTCAAACCACGCATCATCAAAGTGGACACAGACAATAAGGTGAAGCATGGCTAATTTATTATTTGAATGCTTCAGTGAAGAGATTCCGGCGCGCATGCAAAAAGCAGCCGCCGAACAACTGCAGCAAAAACTAGAAGAAGCGCTAAAAGAAGCTCGCTTAGATTATAGCGAGATCGAGAGCTTCGTATCCCCTCGCCATTTAAGCGTTATCGTGCAAGGCTTGCCAACACAGCAACCCGACCAAACGATTGAGCGCAAAGGTCCTAAAACCTCAGCTCCCGATAAAGCGCTGGAAGGGTTTTTAAAATCGGTTGGCTTAACCAAAGACCAGTTAGAAGTGCGCACCGCCGGTAAAGATGATTGCTATTTCGCCGTCATCGAAGAAAAAGGCAAACCCGCAGCACAAGCATTAAAGGCCATTCTCGAGACGACCCTTCAAAACTTCCACTGGCCGAAATCTCAACGTTGGGGCGCCTATAACATTCAGTGGGTACGCCCATTACAAAATCTGTGCTGCGTGTTTGATGGCGATGTTATCCCCGTCACCTTTGATCATTTAACCGCAAACAACATCACCTACGGCCATCGTTTCTTGGCACCCGATGCCATCGAAATCACCGATCCGCTAAAATATGTCGAGCTGCTAGAAGCCGCGTATGTTTTGGTAAAACGCGGTGTGCGTAAAGAAAAAATTCGCCATGATCTGCAATCACTCATGGATAGTAACAACATGTCATTGGTAGATGATGAAGGCTTACTAGAAGAAGTCACCGGGCTAGTCGAATGGCCGATTCCTCTGATGGGTGAATTTGAGGAATCATTCCTAGAATTACCGCCTGAGGTATTGGTGAGCGAGATGCGCTATCACCAGAAATATTTTGCGGCCAATAAGGACGGCAAATTATCAAACCACTTCATCACCATCTCAAACATGATCACATCTGATGATGGCAAGGCCGTCATACATGGTAACAGCCGCGTACTCCGCGCCCGCTTGTCCGATGGTGCATTCTACTGGGATCAAGACCGCAACAAACCGCTAAGCGATTGGAACGCATCACTCGATGGCATGATCTTCCACGCAGCACTTGGCAGCGTGAAGGCAAAGGTCAATCGTATTGAGGCATTGTCTCCATTGCTTGCTGTATTCGTCCCACATGCAAACCTAACCAAAGTGCAACGCGCCGCAAGCCTGTGTAAGGCAGACTTAGTCACCGGCATGGTCGGCGAATTCCCAGACCTTCAAGGTGTGATGGGTCGCTATTACGCGATAGCACAAAAAGAAGATGCAGAAGTCGCAGACGCCATTCGCGATCACTACAAGCCAATCGGCGCACAAGACGATACGCCAACCCAACCTATCGGCATCACCGTATCGATTGCCGATAAGCTCGACAGCTTGGTGGGCTTATTTGCTATCGACGAAAAACCAACCGGATCGAAAGACCCGTTCGCTCTACGCCGTGCCGCGCTAGGGATCATCCGCACCATCGTCGATAACGAGCTACGCATGCCACTGCGCATCATCATCGATAAAGCGATTGCACAATACCCAGCTAAGGTTTTCAAAAGCTCAAAGGATGAAACCGCCAAGGAGCTGTTTGCCTTTTTCATCGATCGCCTCAAAGTGATTATGAAAGATCAAGGCGTGCGCCATGACATTATTCAAGCCGTCCTCGCTGATGAAAGCCAAGACGACTTGCTTCTCATCATCGCTAAAATCGAAGCGCTCGCAAAATTCTTAGGCACGCAAGAAGGCGAGAACCTAACCGCTGCATATAAACGCGCATCAAACATTCTGGCCGCAGAAGAAAAGAAGAACAGCACGAAATTTGACGATCATCCAAAACCGAGCCTGTTCGAACTGGATGAAGAGAAAAACCTGTTTGAATCACTTGAAAAAATCGCGGCGCCCGTTAAAGATGCGCTGGAAGCAGAGAAATACAGCGATGCGATGCAAGAAATGGCAAGCCTGCGCGCAGCTGTAGACGCCTATTTTGATAAGGTAATGGTCAATGTTGATGATGCCGATGTCCGCATCAATCGACTCAATACGCTGCACCTCATTCGCTCTACGATGGATGCAGTCGTACAATTTGGACAGCTAGAAGGTTAAATTATGAACGCCCAACCAGCCATGAATCAGGAACCTGCGATGAAATATGTATACACATTTGGCGACGGCAATGCCGAAGGCGATGCCAGCATGCGCAACCTGCTAGGAGGCAAAGGTGCGAACCTTGCCGAGATGAGCGCACTTGGCCTGCCCGTTCCATCTGGTATGACGATCACAACCGAAGTCTGCACCACCTATTATAATAACGACAAGCAATTACCTGCAGCGCTAGATGATCAAATTAAACAAGCGCTCAGCGATATTGAACAATCCGTTGGCAGCCGCTTTGGTGAACGCGAAAACCCACTGCTCGTATCGGTTCGTTCTGGCGCACGTGCGTCTATGCCGGGCATGATGGACACAATCTTGAACCTCGGCCTAAACGATGAAACCGTTGAAGGTTTGGCTGCAAAAACCGACAACCCACGTTTTGCATACGACTCTTATCGTCGTTTCATCCAGATGTTTGCCGATGTCGTACTCGGCGTTGAACACCACCTGTTCGAGGACCAGCTAGAGCTGATGAAACAAGACCGCGATGTCGTTCAAGACACCGATTTGAGCGCTGATGATCTGAAAGAATTAGTCACACGTTACAAAGAGATTGTCACCTCTGAGTTGGGCGAAGACTTCCCACAAGACGTACACACTCAGCTACGCGGCGCCATTCTCGCTGTGTTCGATAGCTGGATGAACCCACGCGCAAACACCTATCGCGCATTGCATGACATCCCCGCTTCTTGGGGTACAGCCGTTAACGTACAAGCGATGGTGTTTGGTAATATGGGCGAAGATTGCGCCACCGGCGTTGCCTTCACACGTAATCCATCTACTGGCGAGAATGCATTTTACGGCGAATACCTCGTGAACGCGCAAGGCGAAGATGTGGTTGCCGGTATCCGTACGCCGCAGCAAATCACCATCGCCGGTAAAGAAGAGCAAGGCTTAGACCTTCCAGCCATGGAAGAGGTGATGCCAGATGTCTATCAGCAATTGGTCGATATTTACCAAAAGCTGGAGTCGCATTACCGCGACATGCAGGACATCGAGTTCACCGTACAAAACCGCAAACTCTGGATGCTGCAAACCCGCTCAGGTAAACGTACCGCTAAAGCAGCGCTGAAAATCGCTGTCGATATGGTGCAAGAAGGATTGATTAGCAAAGAAGAGGCGGTTAACCGCATCGACCCTGCCGCACTTGATCAATTGCTACACCCTACCCTGGATCCAAACGCTGACAAAACCGTCATGACACGTGGTCTACCCGCTTCTCCGGGTGCTGCGTCGGGCAAGATTGTCTTCACCGCTGAAGACGCTGAAACCCAAGCGAAGCAACAAGATGTCATTCTGGTTCGTGTAGAAACCAGCCCAGAAGATATTCACGGTATGCATGCCGCACAGGGTATCTTGACCGCACGCGGTGGCATGACCTCACACGCCGCAGTGGTAGCACGTGGCATGGGTAAATGCTGCGTATCTGGTGCCGGCGAAATCCGCATCAGCTATGACAAGAAAGAACTCGTCATTGGTCCTCACACTTTGAAAGAAGGCGATGTCATTACTCTGAACGGTTCTTCAGGCGAAGTGATGCTTGGCACCGTTCCAACCATTCAGCCAGACCTGTCAGGTGACTTTGCACAAGTGATGGAATGGGCCGATGAAGTGCGCGAGTTGAACATTCGTACCAATGCCGAAACTCCGCTCGATTCGGAAACCGCTCGTAAATTTGGTGCCGAAGGTATTGGCCTGTGCCGTACTGAACATATGTTCTTTGATGCAGAACGCATCATCGCCGTACGCGAGATGATCGTTGCCGAAGATAAAGCAGGCCGCGAAAAAGCAATCGCCAAACTGCTCCCAATGCAGCGTAAAGACTTCGAAGAAATCTTCCACATCATGGAAGGGTTGCCGGTCACAATTCGATTGCTCGACCCTCCCCTGCATGAGTTCTTGCCTCACACCGAAGAGGACATGAAGGATGTAGCCGACGCGGCAGGCGTCTCAATTAGTGAGATCAAAAACCGCGCCGCGCAGCTAGAAGAATCAAACCCAATGCTAGGTCATCGTGGCTGCCGCCTAGGTATTTCTTATCCTGAAATATATCAGATGCAGGCACGTGCCATCTTTGAAGCAGCAACCACCGTTGCTAAATCAGGTGAGTCGGTATTGCCAGAAATCATGATCCCATTGGTTATGAACACCAAAGAATTAGAAGTGCTCAAAACCCTAATCGATGCCACCGCCAAAGCGGTCGCCGAAGAAATGGGCCATACGGTTGAGTATTTGGTCGGCACCATGATCGAGCTACCACGCGCCGCATTGCGTGCGGGTGATATTGCGCAGCATGCCGAGTTCTTCAGCTTCGGCACCAACGACCTAACCCAAACGACGCTCGGTATTTCACGCGACGATGCCGCATCTTTCCTAGAGCCTTACAAAAAGCAAGGCATAATCGAGAGCGATCCATTCGTGTCACTCGATCAGGAAGGTGTTGGCGAGCTAGTGAAGCTTGGTGCAGAACGTGGTCGCGCGACACGCAACAATATCAAACTGGGTATTTGTGGCGAGCATGGCGGCGATCCAGCATCCATCCATTTCTGTCAGCGTGTCGGCCTAAATTATGTATCTTGTTCGCCTTACCGTGTGCCGATTGCACGTTTGGCAGCAGCACAAGCCGCACTGCAGAACAAATAATTACAGCCCCGGCCCGTCTACTTTACGGCGCATCTGAATCACCAAACCTGCTTTCGGCCAGATGGTCAGACGGTCTTGCGCCTGCGTGTAAATAGGACTTCCGCTATCGCGTAGCCTTACCGAGCCATTTGGCTGCATGTGGCGGATGATCTGCCCCGGCTTCACCGACTTTACCACATGGCTACCTTGCGTCGCCTCAAAGACCACAAAATGCTCTTTATCATCGAGGTTGGTAACGGTCACTGCATGCGCCATCGCAGCACACAGCATCGTTGCAACAAATGCTATAAACGCCCTCATTAATACCCAACTCCTTGCCGTGCTAAGGCATCGGCCATCTCGTTATATTTGTCCCCGGCATGACCTTTCACCCAATGCCAATTAATCTGATGACGCGCGACCGCTTCATCAAGTAGCTGCCACAAATCCACATTCTTCACCGGCTTTTTGGCGCTCGTCTTCCAGCCATTTCGTTTCCAGCCATGAATCCATTCGGTAATCCCGCCTTTGACATATTGGCTATCCGTATAAAGCTCAACGGAGCACGATTCCTTCAACGCATTCAACGCCTCAATCGTCGCCATCAATTCCATGCGGTTATTGGTGGTATTCTCTTCACCACCAAACATCTCTTTCTCATGGTTGTCATAAATCAGCACCGCGCCCCATCCACCTGGTCCAGGGTTGCCACTACATGCACCATCCGTATAAATCGTGACGCTCTTACTCATCTAAAACATTCCATATTCAACAATCGATTTCACTCCCAAATGAAACTCTAATTTGCGTGCATATTCGAGCGGGTCTTTTGGTGTCACCAGAGCGTTATGATCATGATGAATCCAGTCATATGCACGCGTCAGTAAAAAGCGCAATGCCGCACCGGTCGCCAAAACCGGCAGCGCCTCTTTTTCTTCTTCGCTCAAAGCGCGCACCTGGTCGTAACTACGAATCATCTGCCCTGCTTTGGTGAGGTTAAATTCCCCGGAAGGCTCGAAGCACCAACAATTCAAACAAATCGCCAAATCGTATGCGAACATATCATTGCACGCGAAATAAAAATCAATAATGCCAGACAAATTATCTTGTTTGAAAAAGACATTGTCTGGAAACAAATCGGCATGGATCACACCTGACGGCAGTGCATCCGGCCACTCTGTTTTCAATCGGGCGAGCGCATCTGAAACCAGCCCACCAAGCCCGTCTTGAATGCTATCCAGTTTACCCTCGATGCTATCTGCAATCTCCTGCCAGCCATCATATGATAAATCATTCGCGCGGCGTAACCCGAAACCATCAGAAGCCACATGCATCTGCGCCATTGCTTTACCCAACTCGCCCAGATGCTTCTTCTTAAATACGTTACGGCTGCGCCCTTCTACAAAGCTAACAATCGCTAATGGCTTGCCCTGCCATTCAGCCAGCAACGCATCTTGTTTGGTGTGAATCGGCACAGGGCAATGAATACCCTTCGTCGCCAAATGCTGCATTAACTCTAAAAAGAACGGCAGATCATCCGGGTTCACACGCTTCTCATAAATGGTGAGAATATATTTCGTAACGCGCCTATCCTTTTCACATTCGATCAGGAAGTTACTGTTCTCCACTCCTTCAGCAATACCGACAGAAAACACCAGCTCCCCCAGATCATACTGGGTGAGCAATTCTGCGATTTCGTCTTCGTTTAGATGCGTGTAAACAGCCATGCGGCCCAAGCTATCGGATGGGCTGACAAAGCAAAAGAGAAAAGAGTGCACCTTTGGTTATCCACCGCTGAAAAAAGTATGAACAAAAGGTAACTTTTTCGCTGGCGCTCCTTATATCCTTTGCTATAGTCATTCAATCGGGGCAGTACCGAGGCAAGTTGAATCGAAGTTGATGATAAGGAGTTCCCTATGTTTCGTCGTAAAGAAGAAGGTTTTGAAGATAGCGAAGCGACCGAAGATCTATTAAGCGAAATCGACGAAGAGTCGATTGATACCAACGAAAAAGCAGAGACGAGCGAAGCGAAACCCGAGGCGAAGCCTGAGGCGAAACCTGCACCTGCAGCGGCAGCTCCAGCAGCGAAGCCTGCTCCAGCAGCACCTGCATTCCGCCCACAAGCGGCTCCAAATATTGCAGCGAACCGTGCGCCTGCAGCGGCGTCTGATCGCCCAGCAGTTCCGGCAGCCTCTAAAGCGAGCAAGCGCATCCTAACCGTAGGTAACGACATCCACATGAAGGGTGAGATCTCTACTTGTGATCGCTTGGTGATTGAAGGCTCTGTTGATGCAACCCTTAAAGACGTTCACACGTTAGAGCTTGCTGAGACCGGTTCTTTCAAAGGCACCGCAGAAGTTGAAGATGCTGAAATCAGCGGCGTATTCGAAGGTGATCTAACCGTGAATGGTCGTCTGATCATCTATTCTACCGGCCAAGTGCGCGGTAACGTGTCTTACGATGAGATTGAAATCGAGCGCGGCGGTCAGCTATCTGGCGCAGTTAAAACCTCTGACGAAGCAAAAACTGCTCCTAAGAAAAACGCAGCGTAATAGCTCAAACGCATACGTAAAAAGGAGGCTTCCAGCCTCCTTTTTTTATGACTCTTCTGTCTTTTCTCCAAAGTTACACCAAGGCTCGATAATACAAATATTGCATCTGGGTTTGCGCGCCTTACACGTATAGCGCCCATGCAGGATTAGCCAGTGATGCGCATGCTGCATCCACCGCTCAGGAATCCGCTTCTCTAATTGCAACTCAGTCTCTAACACATTTTTCGCATTCACCATGCCCGTGCGATTCGCCACACGAAACACATGCGTATCCACCGCAATCGTATGTTTACCCAACACGCAATTCAGCCAGACATTCGCCGTCTTACGCCCTACACCCGGCAATGTCTCTAGCAATTCACGTTCTTGCGGGATCTTACTACCAAACTCATTCACCAATTTTTGACTTAGCGCATAAACATTCTTGGCTTTCGAATTAAACAAACCAATCGTCTTGATATGCTCTCTGATTCGCTCTTCTCCGATCGCAATCATCTTCTCAGGCGTATCCGCTTGAGCAAAAAGGGGTGGCGTCGCTTTATTCACCCCAACATCCGTCGCTTGTGCAGACAACACAATCGCGACAAGCAAACAAAACGGATTCGGCGCTTCTAATTCCGTCTCAGGCTCAGGGTTTGATTCCGACAAGCGCTCAAAGATCGCATCGATATCTTTTTTTGTTAGTTTTTTCGGCATGTTAGCTCTCTAATATTCACAAAACCTTCACATCACTAATGATTTCAAACTGTTATAGTGGATGGTAACTAGGTATATAACTATGGGACCAGATTTAGTATTTGATTCAAGTGACATTGTTCCAAGCGACGCAGGGGACAAGCTAACACACCAAGCGCACCATGACCATAAGCATGGCGCCGCACATGTTGCTGTGCAAAAAAAGACAGCAAAAGACGATGTTTTGTCTAAATATCAAGGGGATAAACTCATCGACGATGAGACACGAAGCAAATATAAATGGAGCAAAACATTTAATGGCGCCACCATGGGCGCTGCAACATTTACATTATTTACCGGTCTATTTATTGGAACTAAATATTTAGTCAGCCACTTCCTAGAAGGCGCACTATTGTCTTCAGCTGGCGGTTACGTTGTTGCCGGATTAGTCTCTGCGGCAATTGTTGGCGCAATCTGGCAGGGGGTAAAAAACCATTTCGATGCCGATAAAGACGTGGATCAATACAATAAAGAAGTATTAGAACGCTTTAAAGATGGCCGTGGCAAAGGCCGTGGCGTTGATGAAATCGAGCAAGGTGCAAATGCCCGCTCTACCTTAGCGCAGCCAGAACCAATGGTTATGGTTGTTACGCCTGACTTTATCACAGGTCAGCATCAGCACCACCCACAACAAGATGATATCGCAGCCGAAGGAGGGTCACAACGCCCTGAATACCTTAGCAAAATCATTGATGATGGCCCAAAATCACTGGATCCAAAAGAGATGCTCGCACGCATGGAAGAAGAAAAAGCAGCGTCCCAAGACCGCATTCCTACCTAAATACTGTTTTTTTAGCCTTATTAACGTTATTTTAATCTTTGCCAGCTAAGACTGGTCAAAAGAACAAATAAATAGGTTACGCAAATGAACGACTTGTTTCGACACATCTCTCCGTCGCAATGGATTATGCTGTCCACGATTGCGGTTATTTCAGTATTAATGTTGCTGGCTTCAAATGCACATGCAGGTTCAACCGGTAAAGGCACCACTATGGGCCACTGCGGTTGGCTGTCAGCGGATAATATCCACTACACAAAACGATCTCGCAACGTTGCTATTATTCAACAAAAACTCAGTGACTTAGGCTATTCACTAGGGCGTGCTGGCGTCGATGGTAAATTTGGCCCCATCACCCGCGCAGCCATCATGGCCTTCCAAAAAGATAACATGCTAACAGCGGATGGAAGCGTCGGTAAAGAGACGGCAAGCGCACTGGCATATATCTCTCATCCGATAGGAAATGTGCGCCGTTGCCGCTATTCCTATGCTGGATAATGTAATATTCCACTATCAACCATATGACTTAAAGGAGCTTTGGCTCCTTTTTTATTATCTACCGTTTTGTTAAATACAACAAACACACAGATGGTAATGTTTAGGTGTCCATAGCTCTTAATATCGTCAAAAGCACAATCTATCCGCTCGTTTCACTAACAATAAACCACACTCATATACCCAGCTTATCAAGCACGATAGAAAAATCATTTACCCATCTGTTTTATATGGCTTTACAAAAATGACAAGGGTCAAAGGTAGGCTAATCACGCATTCTACACATTATTGCGGAATTTACCACGTGCCATATACACAACTTTTAGTAAATGACTATTAGAATTTAGATATATGCATTTGTTTTATAACAATAAAATTATTTAAGCAATCGAACGACACGTGTCACTGGCGAGATCATGCGTACATTGGCGCGCTCTTCATGTAACCGTTTAAATTCTGGGTTACTAGAATGGGGCACCAAAAATGGGGGCTGATAAATTCGCAACAGCGTCTCAGACACATTATTATTGAAATGCTGGACCACAACGATGTCACCAGGCTCAATGGGGCGGTCTAATTCTGATATTGCGATATCCCCAATTAAAAAACCCGACAATATCAATGCATTACTGGTCACTTCTATAGCATAGGTTTTCTCAGTTGCCGCTGATCCATCGAACAAATAATAGTAGTCCCCTTCTTGCGTAACCTGATCATGCCCTAATAAATCTTGGCTTGGTTTATTCTGAAAAGGTATCCAGACGAACTCATCTTCACCACCACCTCGATACATATCATCGGAGCGATGCTTTACCGGCTTACCCAAGCCCAACACTTCATCGACGGAGACATTTAGAAATTGCGATATCTTCACCACCTCATCAGCTTTAAGCTGACGTTTCCCTTGTAAGAGATTGGTAATAGCGGATTTATCACGCTCAAGAATCTGGGCAAGCTCTGTTTGCGTTTTACCATGTTCAATTAACAAGTCGCGAAGATAATCCATTAAAATACACCTGATTTGGGTATGGTTCGAACGGAGCTAAAGCTATCTTGGTATTATCACAATAGCAAACGCTTTTTAGCATGAAATAATCTATTCTCTCATTGAGGGGGCGCTTCACCTTCAATCACTATCAATGAGGCTGATGAAATATCATTTTGATGATGTATAATCCACCCCCATCGCACAACGTATAATAATCATGTTTATTCAGCATGATATTTATGTCAACATATGTCTTTTATAAAGTAATAACACTTTTCACAACCTTACAAAAATTGCGAAAATAAGACCTAAATACGAAAATGTATAATTAATATCCGATTTTGGTTGGATAATTTTCAATATTGAAATCGCTTGGAAGATAATTGTAGCGATAATTAGACGCCACCTCTCTTGCCACCCATCAAAATCGAGTAAAGTTATCCACATCACACCTATTCGCCGCCTAGGCCACGGCTGGTCTTTATTTGCCACAACAGAAATTCATAAATAAGTCCCCTACCTCACAAACTTATCACCAAGCCCCCTGCCCAATGATCAATTAGGTAGGCGATTATAGCAGAGCTTTTAAATCGTATAGTTTCTAATCGCCGTATAATGAATAGACATCCAAAGCGTAATTCAAAGTTCGTTATACAGGTAAATTCTAATCTCAGATGATGAGCATTGTAAAAAATACTTAGCTATGAATCAGATGCTCGTGATATTAACAACCTTGCGATTATCTAAACAATCTGGCTATAACATTTGAGATACTATCGTAGATTATTTATCCATTATGTATTCATAAAATAATGTCTGCGCATACATCATCGATGTCTTTCTCAGCAGAAATCATTAGCGATGAGAAAGAGACTACATATCTCGAAATAAAGTCCAAAATAACTCGGTGATTAAGGATATTCTGCACAGCATATAGACATATGGATATGCGCGATAAAAGGCATAGTAAATAGAAGTTATATAGGGTTTTCTTATGGGAAGTGACGGAAGTATCTTGGTTAGACCAAGATTAAGACAATAA
>JALEGK010000066.1 GCA_022763105.1 Rickettsiales bacterium
ATGTCAGCGCGCCGGGCCAAAACGCATTCGCCAATGTCTCGGCGATGTCATTCCATTCTACATAACGCTGTGCCATTTGCTTATCAGCAACATGGACGATCAGCGGATTATGTGATGGGCGTCCTTTGAGTTGGTAGACCGCCTCTACTGCCGCATCGCTCGATGCATCACAGGCTAAGCCGTACACTGTCTCGGTAGGCATCGCGACGCATTGACCGTCTTTCAAACGGCTGAGGGCGTCTTCAATATGTTGCGGGTCGTTAGTCACGCATCAGGGTTAAGAGAGTTGAGGATAAATGACAAGTGATTTAGCTAGCGATCGCGGGCTGCTTTTCCTGCTCGCTCATTGGCACAGAGTTTTGGAATTTTATCGCCGTAGACACGTTCGATGTTGGCTAAATCCTCTGCAGAGGCAATGACCACCGCTTGGTGTTCTCCGCCTTTGTCAGCACAATCGACACGCTTTAATGCACTTTGACGCCAATTAGGTGAATCGAAGCGATTTTCTACAATTCCGTCTTTGCGCAGGCTACCGGAAACGCCGGTCATCCGAACAATCGCTCCAGCCATGGACGCTGGGAACCATGCCCGTTTATTTTCATGACCATCATTTTGCCATGGCGCAGAGAGAATTTCTTGAATCAATTGATGTGGATCATATTCCACTTCTATGACACGATTTTGTGGTCTCGTATTCACCGATACCCTCTTTCTTGGTTCGACTTACATACCTTAACTTTACAGCCCATTGCTTTAGAGTTGGTTAACAGCATTTGGCTTAGTCTCGTTACGCTTGAACGAGTTAGCCATGTCATCCACCGATTCAACCTTCGTGTGGATATGTGTTGCAGCGCACTTGCGATATATAGTGTGGGCATGGTTTACCTATACCCAATATATAGTAACAAATAAGGTAAGCTGGCATGAGTGCCCAAATCATTACCGTAGCCCAACAAAAGGGCGGTGCAGGCAAGACGACGACCGTAGCGCATCTGGCGGTCGCATTATCTCAGTATGGCTTGAACGTGGCCGTTATCGATATTGATCCGCAAGGCAGCCTGACGCATTGGTTCAAAATACGTAAGTCTTTGCAGACCAATGTGGTTCCCCTCACCCATGTGCGTTGTAACGGCACGAGTATGCAAAGCGCGATTGAAAAGCTTAAGGATGAGCAGGATTTTATTTTAATCGATAGCCCGCCACATGCAGATGGCGATGCGAAGCGTGCGATTAAGGCGTGCGATCTGGTAATGGTGCCAATGCAGCCTAGCCCGCTTGATTTATGGGCAACGCAAGCAACATTGAAAATTGCTAAGCAGCTTTCTAAGCCAGTGAAGATGGTACTGAACCGCGTGAATCCGAAGGCGAAACTTTCACAACGTATGCAAGAAGAACTCGAAGACATGTCGCTGTGCTTGTTTGGTAACCGTGTGGTCTATGCGGGCGCGCTTATGGCTGGTAAAGGCGTGACAGAAATGGCGGGCGATACCAGCGCCGCAAAAGAAACGGAAAAATTAGCAGAAGAAATTCTCGACTATTTCGGGTATGAAGTAGAGGAAGAAGAAATTTCTGCGGAGTATGCGTAAGCATGACAGATAAGCAGTATTATCATTACACATTGGATTGCCAGATTGGCTCTATCACCCTACTTGCAAGCGATGAGGGTTTGGTCGCGATTATGCAAGGTAGCGCCGATGAGCTGCAGGTGGAAAGCACCTTCGACCGCGTCAAGCTTGCCCCGTATGCTGAAGCGGTTCAAAACTTCTTCAATTCATCCGTCGATGAGCTACCCATTACGCTTGATGTCGAGCAAGGCACCGAGCTACAGCGCGCCGTGTGGGATGAGTTGCTTCGTATTCCCTATGGTGAGACCATTACCTACTCGGAACTCGCCAAGCGCGTTGGCAAGCCAACGGCAGTTCGTGCGGTTGCAAGTGCCTGCGGTAAAAACCCGATGCCCCTTCTTATTCCGTGCCATCGTGTGGTTGCCAAAGACGGAACACTCGGCGGATTCACATGGGGATTACCGGTTAAAGAACAATTACTGCGTCAAGAAGGCGTTGTTATACACTAGCCTTGCCATTCATCTGGTGTTTTCGCATTGATATTCAGCGCGTGCATTCCCTGCTCAAATGCAGATGTCAGCGCATGATTGACCATGCGGTGCCGCTCAATACGTGATTTGCCAACAAAATCGCCTGACACCACCATCACCTTAAAATGGGAGTTACCACCTTCGCGTGCGCCTGCATGGCCTGCATGCCGTGCTGAATCGTCGATCACCTCGCAATGATCAACGCGAAAATTTGCTTTTAAGATATCTTCAATCTGTTCACGCATATACAACCCCTAATCCTGATTGCCTTTTAAACATAACCCCTAGTTAGTGTATGCCTCACACCCTAGCGTTTCCTTCGCGCCTGCATTGTTTCGTAATGCTACATTGCACAAAAATTATTAGCCTGTTGGCTGGCTGCGCTAGTCCTATCATGGTGACTTTGATTAAGAAAGCATATGCATAAGAAAAACGCTTCTACTCAAGCCATTGATGCACATGTTGGGGCGCAGATACGCTGGCACCGCATGGCAAAAGGCCTTACTCAAGAAACATTAGCTCAGGCGTTGGGCATCACGTATCAGCAGCTTTATAAATACGAAACCGGTAGTAATAGTGCGTCTGCCAGCCGTTTAGCTGACATTGCTACTATTCTAAAAATCAATGTTTCGTCATTGTTTGATGGGGTCAATTTAGATAATGCCGTGCCTGATACGATGATGCCTGCCGCATCTAAACGCGAACACCTCCAGTTTCTCAAACATTATATGCAGATTCGCTCCTATGATGAGCGAAAGATTGTGCGCGATTTAATACGTGTTCTCTCCTCTTCACGTGCCTCTGAATAAGACTGACCGCCTTATTGCCAATTATTTTGAATCGGGCAATAATAGGGCATGCCAAGATTTAAATATCTATCTGAAGACGATTTTAAGCCTGAAAAACAATGCTGTAATTTTCCGGGCTGCGAAGGTCATGGCGAATTTAAAGCGCCATTATCTCGTGATCGTTTGGATGAGTATCAATGGCTGTGTGACTACCATATTAAAGAATTCAACAAAGGCTGGGATTATTTTAAAGGCATGTCGCAGTCAGAGATTGAGGCCTTTCAGAAAGACGCGGTAACGGGTCATCGCCCGACATGGCAGACCAATGAAGCCGATAAATTCACCACCGCCAAACTGCATGATGCGGTGGACCGTTTTATGGGCGGCGCTGGATTCAACATGAAGGTGCAAAGCATCAATCAGCGCGATAAAAAAGCTTTGGCTGATCTTGATTTAGAGCACCCGGCCGCGCGTGATGATATCAAAAAGCAGTATAAAAAACTGGTGAAAGAGTATCATCCGGACACAAATCAGGGGGATAAAGTGGCTGAAGAGCGATTTAAGCAAATCACATCCTCTTACAATCACTTGATGCAAGAGTATGCAGCCTCTATAAATTAGCGCAGAACAACGAAAACCATAAGGCTCAACATGCAACATCTGGTGGAAAAGCAAATCAAGACGGCGAAAGCCAAAACGTCTGGTAAGGAAGCGACAAAGCCGACCAAATCGGTTACTGCAAAATCGCTATTTAAAGTAGATACGCCGTTTAAAATTCCTGCCTTCGCATCACCTAGCGAGCATGTGCCTGATATTGATGAGACCTACCAGTTTGATCCTGAGACCACACGTTCGATCCTTGCGGGCTTTGCCTTTAATCGCCGTGTGCTTGTTCAGGGTTATCACGGCACCGGTAAATCGACCCATATCGAGCAAGTCGCGGCGCGTTTGAATTGGCCGTGCGTGCGCATCAACCTTGATAGCCATGTCAGCCGTATTGATTTGATTGGCCGTGACGCCATCGTCTTGAAAAACGGTAAGCAGGTTACTCAATTCCAAGAAGGGATTTTGCCTTGGGCGATTCAGCGTCCGGTGGCGCTGGTCTTCGATGAATATGATGCGGGCCGTCCTGATGTGATGTTTGTGATTCAGCGCGTGTTAGAGGCACAAGGCAAACTAACACTACTCGATCAGAACCAAGTGATTACGCCTAATCCGCATTTCCGTATTTTTGCGACGTCTAACACGGTGGGTTTAGGTGATTCGACAGGTTTGTATCATGGCACACAGCCTATCAACCAAGGCCAGATGGACCGCTGGAATATCGTTTCGACGCTGAATTATCTAGAACCAGACCGCGAAGAAAGCATTGTCCTTGCTAAGCTCGATGAGTTTGATAATCCGAAAAGCAAGAAGCTGGTAAAGGCCATGGTCGCTATGGCAAACATGACACGTAAAGGCTTTATGAATGGCGATATCTCGATCGTTATGTCACCACGTACCGTCATTAGCTGGGCAGAAAATTCTACTATCTTTGGCGATATCGACCAGGCCTTCAAGGTCACCTTCTTCAATAAATGTGACGAGCTGGAGCGCCCAGTGATCGTTGAATATTATCAGCGCTGCTTTGATACTGATCTGAGCGACGCGGCATAGGCCATGACGGTTAGCCCAGAGATTGATGAAGAACGTGCAAAAGAGCTGTTCGAGCAGGCTCTGACCTCTGCCACGCGCGTTTTATCTGACCGTGATGAAATCTCGCTCGCCTTTGGTAACCGCCCGCTTACAGACGTGCTTGAAGAACGCCAGACGATTGTCGTTTCTCGCCCTTCCAAAGAATTAGATTCGAGCAGTAAACGTTTCCTGCGTGGGCAATGCGATTTATCCGCGCTTGTGATGCGCCATCATGATGGGGCGCTGCATCGTGCGCTTAAACCAAAAGAGAAAAAGGCAGCCGCCGTCTTTGATGCGTTAGAACAAATGCGTGTGGAGGCAATTGGCGCTCAGACCATGCTGGGTGTACAGAGGAATCTAGAGTTGCGCATGGACGCTTATTGTGATCAGCAAAATTTGGGCGCGGATTATCAAAATGAG
>JALEGK010000067.1 GCA_022763105.1 Rickettsiales bacterium
TGATAAGGAAAAAAAGAAGCTTTCTCTTCTTGAAAGCGACTTGAAGGACTTTTTGCCTAAATTTACTCAAAACTTGAGTGTTGAAGGTAAGTTTGAAGGCGCTGCAGAAAACTTTCATGTGGTTGATCAAAGAACTAGGGTCACTGGTTTTACTCTAGAAAGAGTTGAAGCAGACGGTAATGTTGGATGGCAGTTACAGGTTGTTGATAATCAGATCATAGCCTCTTGTATGTCATATGACCGTTGGGATAATGTTTGGCCAAAAATTGATGAATTAATCATAACTGTTTTAAAAAAACTCGATAAGAAAACGCTAAATGTGCGTTCCTGCACCTTACAATATGTAGATAAGTTCACAGGGGACGAAAAAGATTACAATATTTTTGATGTGTTTGATGAAGGTGCTCCATATCTTACCAAAAATGCCACCGAAGCAGGGGTTTTATGGCACGTGTATCAAGGTTGGTTTGTGCATAAGAACGACAATCAGCGAACCCTAAATGTGCTAAACCTTGCTGGAAACCGTGAAGGCAGTAAAATTATTACTTCAATTGACCATGCAGCCCATGAACAGTTTCATCGTGCTGCAAAAACCGCAGGAAGTTTTTTTGGCGCTAAGAAAGAATATGCTAAAGTGTTTCTCGCTTTACACAATAATAATAAATATGTGATAGACTTGTTGCTTAATAAAAAGCAAAAGGACGCTATTAAATTGAATGGTTGAAGGCACTTACATACCAGTAACTTCAAGTGAAGCAACTGCGACTATGGGGGATTTGCTAGTTGACTCGCCTCCTTGTAAGTCATTGGGACAAAAAGCTGCCGCTTTTATAGCTGCAGGGACAACCCTAGTATCAGCCAATTATCTAATAGATGTATATCAACCTCCTCTGACTGCTGAATACGCTTCTCTCAAAATGGTGGAAGCACGAAATGAACATGAGGAATTCTTCACCTTCAAACACAGAGATGCCATCTTAAATTACATTGATCAGCATGACCACATTAGCCCTTTCCTAAAAAGCCTCCAATTTATGATCAGAGAAGTGTTTGGGGGGGTAGATACAATCTTAAGCATCATGAATTATGATGACGAAAACTGGTCTACACTTCGAGTTGAGATAATAAGTGATCTTGAAATTGATGATCTGTTCGATAGGGAAAACAAGTTATTTGAATTGATAGAAAAAGACTCGTCCTATAGCATGGCAATGGAGCATTTAACAATTTCTATAAACTAGGCCATGTTTGAACCACTAGAGTTTTTTTATTTAGCACGAGAGCTTCATTACAGTGCAAATAATGATCCCGCCTATCTTCGTACTAGCATAAATCGTGCTTATTATGCCTCCCACTTAACGGCCAAACAAAAAGCAAAAATAGCATCTACAGGAAGAGGTGCACATCAAGATGTGTTTAATCATTATAAAAAGAGTAAAGTACAATTAGGAAATAAACTGGAAGATCTCTTTGGAAGAAGATTAATTGCGGATTACCAATTAAAGAATAATGTCACAAAGAGGGACTCTGGAATTGCTATTAAGCAAGCTGAAGAAATACTGAAAATGTTAGGGGTCGAGGTTCAAAGTAGAAATTGATTTTTTACAAGAATAGAACAAATATTATTTACTGCCATATATTATTGTTAAATGTCAGCCTGTTATTGTTGGGCTAATACGTTGACATCGTAGAGGTCGGTGGTTCGAATCCACTATCGCCCACCATTATTCAAAATGCACCGAAGCGTTACAACGCGGTGTTATTTTGGATGATAATGAAGCGGTGGATGAGAACGGCGTTCGACACCGAGGCCAGCAGGCCGAGATGAGGCGCAGCGCGACGCGCAAGCCAATCCACTGTCGCCCACCATTGCACCCATGAGGAGAGGCATATGACGAATAGTAAAGGCAGTTGCTTGTGTGGAAGCGTAACCCTTCAGTTTGATTCTCCGAATAAATGGTACCATGCCTGCCATTGCGGTATCTGCCGTAAAATGTCTGGTGGCCCGATGATGGCAGTCCATGCCGGCACGGATGTAGACATCACTAATAGTGACGAAATTACAATCTACTCAACATCCGAATGGATGGAGCGAGGCTTTTGCAAACAATGTGGCTCGGTAATATTTGCTCGGCTAAAAGAGCAGAAAGAATATTACATCCCTGTTTGGCTACTTGATAATGCCGACGAATATTCGTTCGATTTACAGGTATTCACTGATAATAAGCCGCACAGTTATTGTTTTGCAGAAACCACGAAAATGATGACCGAAGAAGATGTCTATAAGCTATATGCTGGGTGACGATTCTCACGCCTTCTTCACATAATCAGCCATTAGTTTTTTCGTACCTGCATGTTTGAACGCAATGGTCAGGTGATCACCCTCAACCTTTAACACCACCCCATTACCGAATTTCTGATGGAACACAGGCTGGCCTTTATTAAAGCCATTAGGTTTAGGCGTTGAGGATGGGCTAGGGGACATCGCCGCTTTCATCAGCCCGTCAATTTCCTTCTGGAACATGGCTGGCCCACTCGCACGCTGGCGATGCACACCGCCCTCCATCACCTCAATATGTTCTTCGGGTAATTCCTCAAGAAAACGAGAAGGGATACTCGATTGCCATTGATTATAAATCCGGCGGTTTGCCGCATGACTAATAATACAATGCAGCTTGGCGCGCGTAATGCCCACATAAGCCAAACGGCGTTCTTCCTCTAGGCCGCTAGAGCCTTTTTCATCCATCGAGCGCTGAGAAGGGAACAACCCTTCTTCCCATCCGGTCAAAAACACGACATCAAACTCAAGCCCCTTAGCGGCATGCAACGTCATGATGCTAACCATCTCATCATCAGGCGTATTGTTATTGCCGCCGTCCGTGACTAAGCCAACATGCTCCAAGAATTGAGTGAGCGACTCATACTCGCTTAGCGCAAACACCAATTCTCGCAAGTTCTCTATACGTCCAGGCGCTTCGGGCGTTTTATCTTTCTGCCACATTTCTTTGTAGCCAGACTCATCGAGAATCAATTCGGTCAACTCTGATAGAGGCAGATCATTAAGCTTGGTACGCCACGCCTCGAATTGGTCAATCAATCCGCGCAGAGTAGTCGCCTGTTTGCCGCGCAAACTTCCATCTTCCAACATTGCCTGAATCGATGAGTAAAGCGATGCATTGTCTTGCCGCGCTCGAGAATGCAGATTCTCGATGGTGGCCTTACCCAGCCCGCGCTTGGGTGTATTCACAATCCGCTCCAATGCCAAATCATCATGAGGTTGCGAGACAACGCGCAAATAGGCGACCGCATCGCGAATCTCCATGCGCTCATAGAATCGTAAGCCGCCGACCACACGATAAGGAACGCCAAGCGTCATGAATCGTTCCTCGAAACTGCGTGTCTGGAAGCCTGCACGCACCAGCACAGCCATTTCATCAAGCTTGATACCATCACGCTGGAAGGCTTCGACTTCCTCACCAACAAAGCGCCCTTCTTCCGAATCATCCCATACCGATTTGATGCGTACCGGATGCCCGCCATCTGCATCGGTCCAAAGCGTCTTGCCCAAACGCCCTTCATTGAAGTCAATCAGATGCGACGCCGCCGCCAGAATAGGAGAGGTGGAGCGATAATTCTGCTCTAGCCGAATCACTTGCGCATCGGGGAAGTCTTTCTCGAACTTGAGAATATTTCCAACTTCTGCGCCACGCCAGCCATAGATCGATTGATCATCATCACCGACACAGCAGATATTCTGATGCCCCATCGCAAGCAATCTCAGCCACAAATACTGCGCGATGTTGGTGTCCTGATACTCATCCACCAGAATATAATGAAAGCGATGCGCATACTCATTGAGGATATGCTGATGCTCGGTAAATAGCGTAATGCAATGAAGTAGCAAATCACCAAAATCCATCGCATTTAGCGTTTTCAAGCGCGCCTGATAGAGCGGATAGAGTGCTGCTGCTACCGCTCCAACACCATCTTCACCTTGATGCGAGTCTGCAAGCTTCTCTGGAGTCAACGCCTTATCTTTCCAACCCTGAATGATAGACAGCGCCACTTTGCCTGGACATTTACTGTTATCAATATTCTGCTCGGCCATAATCTGTTTAATCAGGCGGTGCTGATCATCGGCATCGAGAATGGTAAATTGTGGCGTGAATCCTAGCGCTTCGGCATGACGACGAAGAATCTTCGCACCAATCGAGTGGAAGGTGCCAAGCCATACACCTGAACTCTGCACGGTCTCATCCGGCGAATGCCCAAGCAAGCGATCCACACGCTCGCGCATTTCGGCAGCCGCTTTGTTGGTAAAGGTAACGGCAAGAATCTGGCCGGCAAAGGCTTTCTTCTGCATTAAAATATGAGCGATACGCGTGGTAAGCACACGTGTTTTGCCGGTTCCTGCACCCGCCAAAACCAATACCGGCCCATCGACTGCCTCAACAGCCATGCGCTGAGGTTCATTCAACGCTTGCAGGTAATTGGGAGTCGCCATATTCTGTGTATGTTCAAGCGGTGCTACCGCATCTATTTGCATGGCCACAATCTAATCGGAATCTATGTCAACTCACAAGTCTAGCCCTGTCACTATCCACAAAGCTGAAGAGAAAGACGCCGACAAGCTCACCTATCTAGCGCATGAGCTAGCAGAGCATGAAGGCATGAACTGTAAAGCAGATGCGAACAGCTTTCGCACGCTTATTAAAGATAGCAAGCAGTCACCCGAATGCGAATTATTTACCGCGAAATGCAATAATGAGATTGTCGCCTTCGCGCTGATCTATCCGGGTTATGATTTATCAACCGACGCTTACGGCTATCATCTAGCCGATATCATCGTTCAGAAAGAACATCGCGGGCAGGGGATTGGCACGCAAATCATGAAGTTTTTAGCCATTTACACGCTCAGACAAGGCCGCGAATGGATCTCTCTCACCGCCTTAGAGCAAAACGAACGAGCCATTGGGTTTTACGAGTCGCTTCATATGGTCAATATGCCGATTCGTTTCCTTGCCGCTGGGCGCAACATTTTATCCTCAATGGGCGCAGAGTGATGTTGCAGCCAGCAAAAGCATTCGCTACATTTACGACGTGTTAACGCTAAACCTTAGGGAGATATCATGATTAGGGTTTTATCGTTGGTTTTAGCCCTCACTTTTAGCGTTATCTCTGTCTCTGAAGCTGCCACCAAAATTAATGTCCGCTCTAGTAAATACGCAGCCCTCGTTATGGATGCGGATACGGGCGAAGTGCTTTTCTCCAGAAATGCGGACAAAAAACGTTATCCCGCATCACTCACCAAGATGATGACCCTGTATATGCTGTTTGAAGCGCTTTCTTCCGGCGAAGTGTCTATGTCTACACGCCTGAAAGTGTCTGCCAAAGCGGCGTCGCAGCCACAAACAAATATTAGCCTCAAATCAGGCGAGAGTATTCGCGTGTCAGATGCGATTCGTGCGCTAGTTGTCCGCTCAGCTAACGATGTTGCGCTAGTGATTGCCGAAGCATTAGCAGGCTCTCAAGCCGCCTTCGCAACGCAAATGACAAAGAAAGCGCGCCAGCTTGGCATGCGCCGTACCGTTTTCAGAAACCCGCATGGCTTGCCAGATAAAAACCAGTTCACCACTTCTCGTGATATGGCAAAGCTCAGCATCGCGCTACGTCGTGACTTTCCTCAATATTATAATTTCTTCAAAACCACGGTTTTCCGCTGGAAGGGCAAGACATACAAATCTCACAATAAGGTGCTAGGGCGCTTTAACGGCGTAGACGGCATTAAAACCGGCTATATCCGCATGTCTGGCTTCAACCTCGCCACATCAGTAAAGCGTGATGGTTATCATATCGTCGCGGTCGTTATGGGCGGCCAGAATAGTAAAGCGCGCGATAATCATATGCTATCGCTTCTATCGCGTACCTTCACCGTGCTAAATGACCGCGGTGATCGCCCACGTGTTTTCGCCAATGCCCCTGTGCCTGTACCGAAACCTGATACGACGCGCCGTAGCTTCACGACGGTCTCGGCAAAAACTATTGAGGTCGATGACAAGCTCGTCGTTCCACACAGTGAAACGGTTGAGTTGAAAATGGGCAATGCAATTATTGTCCCACGAGATAAGCCGGAAGCATTCGCCAATGTTCGCGCTATCTCTACCGCAGCGAAAGAAACGCTGCCGCGCTCTAGCCTGCAACCTGCAAGCTTAGAGCTTCCATCCAGATCATCTCCAAACTTTAGCAATAGCTGGGGAATACAGGTGGGAGCATTCCAAGATCAAAAAAGTGCGCTATATGCAGCAGCTAATGCCGTGAAAATGGCGCGCGACACATTACGCAACTCTAAAATAATGGTGAGCGGCCAAGGTCGCATTGGCAGCACGATTCACCGTGCACGCTTAGCTAACCTATCCGAGACCGAGGCGAAGCGCGCCTGCCGCCAACTGGTGGAAAATAATGCACAATGCTTTGTCTTTAAAACGGAACGTCTAGCGGGGCTTTAAGCGCTTTGGCGTAATGCCTTTGGCAGATTGAATTTAATCGTCTCAACAATCCCATCATGCATATGAGTTTCCGTATCAAACTGCGTTGATAGAAACGTCTGCACGCGCTCTATCAAAATCTCAGGAGCCGACGCACCAGCGGTGATGCCAACTCTAGAGACGCCATCAAACCACTCAAGCTTGATATCTTTCTCATCCGATATCAGATAAGAGGGGATCCCATTCTCTTCGCCTAAATCACGCAAACGATTAGAGTTTGAGCTATTGCGAGCACCCACCACTAACAACAAATCCACATCTTGCGAAATTTCGCGCACAGCTTGCTGACGGTTCTGTGTAGCGTAGCAGATATCATTAACATCAGGCCCTTGAATATCTGGATATTTAGCGCGCAAAGCCGCAATAATATCGCGCGTATCATCCACGCTCAGCGTTGTTTGGGTGACGTAGGCGAGCGGAATATCCGCAGGCAGCTCAAGCTTTTCCACATCATCAATATCGGAAACCAAATGTACCTTCTTCACGCGGCCACTTGTGCCCTCAACCTCAGGGTGCCCCTCATGACCAATCAGAATAATCTCCGAGCCATCACGTTCATATCGCTTAGCCTGATAATGCACTTTGGTTACAAGCGGGCAGGTGGCATCGAGTACAGGCAGATTACGATCAAGCGCCGAATTCTCAACAGCTTCCGAAATGCCGTGCGCGCTAAAGATAGTGACCGCACCATCGGGAATTTCATCAACCTCTTTGACAAAGATCACCCCCTTTGCACTCAGCGTATCCACCACCCATTTATTATGAACAATCTCATGGCGGACATAAACAGGCGCACCATATTTCTCTAGCGCCTTTTCAACGATTTCAATGGCACGCTCAACCCCAGCGCAAAACCCTCTCGGTTGCGCCAAGACAATCGTTAGTGGAGTAGGGGAATTAGCCATTGCTACGAATATGCGAAGCTTCCAGATAACCTTCTGATTGCATCTCTTTTAGACGTGAAACGGTACGCTCAAATTCAAACGAGCCATCACCTTTGGGATAAAGATCTTCTTCGCCAACCTCGGCCGAGCAGATCACATTGGTTTTATGCTCATAAAGCGTATCAATCAGCGTGACAAAGCGCTTCGCTTCATTGCGCTTCTCAGGCGATAGCTTAGGAATGCCTTTGATAATGATCGTATGGAAGGTGGAGGCAATCTCCATATAATCTGAAGCACCAAGTGGTTGTTCGCACAAAGATGCAAAACTGAACCAGCCCACACCGCCCGCAGCGGTTTTAATATCAATTTTACGGCCCAAAATCTCAATGGTAACAGGTTTAACCTGTTGACCACGTGTCAGGCTTTGGAATGATTTAATCAGGAATTCATCAGCTTTCGGACCAAGCGGTGTAAAATAGACCTGATCCATCGATTTGATTTGCTCTAAGCGATAATCCGTACCGCCTTTAATCTCAGTCACATCCATATGGCCTTTGACAAGCTCAATAAAGGGCAGGAACTGATCGCGTTGAATCCCGTTCTTATAAAGCTCATCCGGTTCACGGTTAGAGGTAATAACCACCACCACACCTTTTTGGAACAGGCATGTAAACAGTTTCGATAGAATCATCGCATCGGTGACATCAAGCACCTGAAATTCATCTAAGCAAAGCAGGTGAAATTCTTCCGCCAATTGATCAACAACAAGCGGAATCAGCTCAGCTTCTGGCTCATTCTTACGAATCATGTGAATACGTTCATGCACATCACGCATGAAGGCGTGAAAATGCACGCGGTGTTTATTGGGAATAGGGGCTAGCTCAAAGAACATATCCATCAGCATGGTTTTACCACGCCCGACACCACCCCAGAGATAAGTGCCGCATCGCGCCGGAATCTTATCCTTGCTTCTAAAGCGGGCAAAGAATCCCTGACCACGCACACGGAAAGTGTCCGAGCATATGTAATCAAACAAGACCTGCAACGCATCCACCATCCGCTTTTGCGCCAAATCAAAACCAATGGTTTTGCTCGCTAGCAGAGACGCATAGGCATCAACGGGCGTCTTGGTAGATGCAATAATGTCTTTAATTTGTCCTGAACCACTCATTACTTATAAGATATTATTTCTTTCTTCACGATGTAACCCATCAATGCTATGAACACAAGCAAATGACTCACTTTATCGACACCCCGCTTAAGTTACGTGAACATTGCAACGCTTTATCGGCGGGCGCTGCTACCATTGGTCTGGTTCCCACTATGGGGGCGCTGCATGCAGGGCATATCTCATTGGTGCGATTAGCCAAGCAACAATGCAGCCATGTCATCGTCAGCATCTTTGTCAATCCAACGCAATTTGGCCCTAACGAAGATTACGAGCGCTACCCAAGAACATTAGAAAAAGACAAGCAATTACTTGAGCTTGAAGGAATCGACGCCATCTATGCGCCCAGCGCACAGCATATGTACCCCGAAGGATTTAATAGCACTATCCATCTGGGCGGCATGACGGAGATTTTATGCGGTGCTTCAAGGCCCGGGCATTTTGACGGGGTAACCACAATCGTATGCAAACTGCTTAATCAATCAGGCTGCCATAAAGCCTTCTTCGGCGAAAAAGACTTCCAGCAGCTTTGCGTCATTAAGCAAATGGTCAACGATTTGGATATGCCGGTTGAAATTATTGGTGGGCATATCATCCGCGAAGCCTCTGGCTTAGCGCTCTCTTCGCGCAATCAATACCTAACGGAAGTAGAGCACACCATTGCCAGCACCATGAACCATGAGCTAATCGCCTCTGCGGAAAAACTTCACGGTGGAGAGCCAATCGAGAACACTTTGCAAAACTTAGAAAAAACGTTATTAGGAAATGGTTTTAACTCGGTTGAGTATGTTGAGCTTCGCGATTCAATAACGCTTGAGCCCGTACAAGCTCTGGTGCGCCCAGCAAGATTATTGGCCGCCGTGAAGCTTGGGAATACTCGGTTAATCGATAATGTAGAGGTTACACCATGAATAACGATGAAATCATGAGCGAATTTGAGGCTGCTCAAGCCATCCTAAAAGGCCACTTCATTCTGTCTTCGGGCTTACATAGTGACACCTATTTACAATGTGCCCGCGTCCTCATGGATACCAACCGCGCCGCACGTCTATGTAAAGCGCTGGCAGATAAGGTCCGCGAGCAAATCGATGTGGAATTTGATATGGTCGTCGCACCCGCAATGGGTGGTGTGGTTGTTGGTTATGAAATGGGACGCCAGATGAATGTTCCCTCCATTTTCTGCGAAAGAGAGAATTCAGAATTCACGCTGCGTCGAGGCTTTGACATTGAAGACGGCGCAAATGTGCTTCTCGTCGAAGATGTGGTCACCACTGGTAAATCATCCCTAGAGGCGGCAGAATGTATCCGCGGCTACGGTGGAGATATCATTGCTGAAGCCTGTCTGGTAGACCGCAGTGGCGGAGACCATAAGCTAAGCTTCCCGCTTATTTCATTGGTTGAGCTGGAAGTGGCGACCTATGAGTCGAATAAGCTACCTAACGAGCTGGCAGAAATTCCGCCTATCAAACCGGGCAGTCGCTGGCTGAAGGCTTAGCGTCCTCCAATAATTTCTGAAGAAGGAATATCCGCGATTCTGTGATGGTCAGAGTGCTGATGGTCCGATGTATGCGCCGCATCCAGATGTGCCGGATAGGGCTGGAACTGCGCAACAGATTCATAACACCCTTCAGCTTGCTGGGCCAAAGATTGTAGCAACCAATTATCGGGGTGCATACTTGCTTGCTGAGTGACATCATGATTAAACTGATTGAGAGCACTTCCAATATTTTTCATAATCTTAACACGCTCTACGCTTCGCACCGAACGGGCTGAACGAAACGCAGGCTCTCTTCGCACATCCTCAATACTTGCCTCCAATTCTTTTTCTGAAAAGAAGCCGCTGAAGAACACAAATAAACGCCCAAACGTTCCATGATCTGGCGCATCGGGCGTATCAGGCACTTCGACAGCACGCTTACTACGTTGGGGAAAGATTTGTTCTGGTCGGTTTTCTGCAAGTTTATCCCAACGGTTTAATTGTGAGGTCAGAGATGCCTGAAGCGTATCTGCAGCAGCGCGAACACCTTGCGGTAAAGCGGTGGCTCGCTCTTGAAGCGTATCTTCGAGCACTTGCAAATGGTAAAGAATATTACGCCCTTGGGAAGATTGTAGGGTTTCGTTCAGCGCTACCGCAGAATCAAAAGACATATCCTCTGCCTGGTGAGCGATCATTAGGTGAATGGCGGTACCATAATTTCGAGTATCATGAATGCTGTAATTCTTAGGCCCAAACAAACCACTTAACCGTGTATGTGTTCCTGCAGCCGTATCATCGATATGGCTAAACATCTCTGCTGTGACAGAGTATTTATCAGCCATTTGCACAAGTTGATTAGTTAAATAGCTATAAGCTCTCCAAATGATACCACTTCCTTCTTCATTGGCATAATGCATCGTATCTTTAGGTTCTTCAGTATTACTGGCTTTAATCACATGCCCTTCATCATCTTTCATTTTCAAAACATGCCCGTCCATATCCATAGGAATCCACTGACCAGCATGTACATACCCTTTTTCATTATGCAGCGATAAATCCGGATTAAAGGGCGGAAGGCCCGGCATAGGGTCACCATATTGATCAAAACGGTAATAATGACCATGCAAATGATGTTCTAAGCCAGAGCGAAAATAACGATTGCCAACACGAGGCTGACCAAACGTATATAGCCCGTCAATTGGCACATTAGGTTCTTCGGAAATCATACGTGATGCGGCGATGGTAGCCAAAGCCCCGCCAGAAGAGTGCCCAGTAAATGTTAGATTTCGTGTTTTCGCTAAATCTAAACAATCCTTTTTAATCGCATCCCACAAGCTATTGCCTTCGCCAGAAACAACAACCCCATCCAGTGCGCTATTAAAACCCCAATGGATTCGAGCCTCTTTATCCTTTAACGCCTCTAAATCTGCTTCATATTGTTCAGCTGGCATATCATTCTTTTTGGCTTCTAAAGCCTCTCGCTCTACCTGACGCCCACGCTTACTGAATATCTCTGCAACCGGCTCAAACCATGCCGCAAAATAACTAGTGAGGTTACGGTTATAATGGCGCAATTGCCAAGGGTTAGACCCTTCAAAAGCTACAATGACATTGTGATCATTAAAGAAAACAACCGCTTGTTGTGATGCAGAAGAGAAGACATGCGCATGATAGCCATAGACTTTTGCATAGCGCTCAATCTTTTTGCATTCTTTTTCCCAAGACGCCTTGTTGGAGGATTCAATGGGATTCCAGCTTTTATTATCGCGGTAACAAATATCACTAAGCTCAGCACACACAAGTGCGCGATGCAGGTTCATGTCCGGTGGTGGGGAACCATCGGTAGTGAAACGACCACTTTCAATGCCTTTTTGTACAAGGCCTGCTTGATATTTGTTTTCCATAGTATTCTTACACGCACTTCTCCGAAGTTTGAGTGTAGAACAGGAAAGTTTCTAAAAGATTAACGGATTACGTTGCTTTTGCTGGGGAAACCACCATCACAACCTGACGGCCTTCAAAAGATGGTCTGTGCTCAACTTTGATTTTTTCGCCCAATTCATCCTGAATTTTGGTGAGAAGTTGCATACCAATTTCTTGGTGAGCCATCTCACGTCCACGAAAACGCAGGGTAAATTTGACTTTATCACCCGCATCCAAGAATTTGTGCACGGCCTTCATTTTAATGCCAAGGTCATGCGTGTCAATATTAGGGCGAAGCTTAACTTCTTTAATATTAACAACCTTTTGCTTCTTCTTGGCCTCATGAGCTTTCTTCTGCTGCTCATATTTATATTTGCCGTAATCAAGAATTTTACAAACAGGAGGGGTGGCGTTCGGAGATACTTCGACGAGATCAAGGCCAACTTTCTCGGCCATGGTAACACCTTCATCGACAGACACGACGCCCACCATGTTACCTTCATGATCTACTAATCGGATTTCAGATGCTCGAATGTCGCGGTTTAAGCGAGGACCGCTATCACGCGTGTTTTTATAGCTCATGGCTACCAATCATATTCAACAGTTATCTCCTATGTAATTAGACAAATGCAACCTATGCAGGAAGTGCAATTGCATTCTTTAGTTTATCAATTGCGGCATCAATCGCAAGGAATTCTTGCCCTTCCTTACCCAATTCACGGATAGCCACGGACTGGTTTTCGACGTCCTTCGGCCCAACCGCAATGATAAATGGTATTTTCTTGTGGCTATGTTCACGCACTTTGTAATTGATTTTATTGGTAGAAAGGTCGGTATTAACGCGCACACCAGCCGCTTCAAGCTTATCTGCTATCATTTGCGCATAGTCATCTTGCTCATTGGTAATCGGGCAGACCACCGCTTGAACTGGCGCCAACCAATGCGGGAATTTACCGGCATAATTCTCAATCAGAATACCTAAGAAACGCTCTAATGAGCCTAAAATCGCGCGATGAAGCATCACTGGGCGGTGTTTTTCACCATCTTCAGCAATATACGCCGCATTCAAACGCTCTGGCAGCACGAAATCGAGCTGCAAGGTGCCACACTGCCAAGTACGACCAATCGCATCTTTCAGGTGAAACTCAAGCTTAGGCCCATAAAACGCGCCTTCATTCGGCTCAATCGAATAGTCTAAGCCAGCCGCTTTGACCGCTTCCGCTAAGCCAGACTCGGCCTTATCCCAGGTTTCATCGCTACCAGCACGCACCTCTGGACGAGTCGCCAGCTTCACATCTACTTCGGTAAAGCCCAAATCATTATAGACATCTTCAAGCAGACGACAGAAACGCTCGGTCTCTTCAACAATCTGATCTTCGGTACAGAAGATATGCGCATCATCTTGCACCATAGCGCGCACGCGCATCAGACCATGAAGCGCACCGGTTGGTTCATTACGGTGACACGAGCCAAACTCAGCCATACGCAATGGCAAATCGCGATAAGACTTAATACCCTGATTGAAAATCTGCACATGGCACGGGCAGTTCATCGGCTTAATCGCAAGCGTGCGATCTTCATCTTCATCGGCCACGGTAAACATATTCTCACGAAATTTATCCCAGTGGCCTGACTTCTCCCACAAGGTGCGATCGACCAAAATAGGCGTCTTCACTTCCTGATAACCATCGGCACGGATTTTACGGCGAATATAATCCTCAAGCTCACGGTATAACGTCCACCCCTTATCGTGCCAGAAGACCTGACCTTGCGCTTCTTCCTGAATATGGAACAAATCGAGCTCACGTCCCAATTTACGATGGTCGCGCTTCTCCGCTTCCTCAATCATGGTGAGATATGACTTCAACTCATCCTTAGACGCAAACGCCACGCCGTAAATACGCTGAAGCATTTTATTTTTGCTATCACCACGCCAGTAAGCACCGGCAAGCTTGGTTAGCTTAAAATATTTGGCGATATGACCAAGGGAAGGGGTGTGCGGCCCACGACATAAATCGATAAAGGCATCATCACCTTCACCCTGACGATACAATGAAATCTTACCTGCTTCGGTCGTATCATCAGCTGGAGCATTCTCAATCAACTCTGCCTTATAGGATTCTCCACGACCATTAAACATCGCTATTGCCTCAGCGCGGTCCCACATCTCGCGGGTAACGGTAAGCTTGCGCCCCAGAATCTCTTTCATCTTCTCTTCGATCTTTGGCAGATCTTCTGGCGTAATCTTTTCATCTAAATCGACGTCGTAATAAAAACCATGCTCAATCGTCGGACCAATAGCGAGCTTCGCCGCAGGCCACATCTCTTTTACTGCCAAAGCCAATACCTGCGCCGTAAGCGTGTGGCGCATAATCTCAAGACCTTCTTCGTCTTTTGGTGTAAGGATATTGACGTTCGCATCATGGGTGATCGGCAGATACAAATCGCGCTGCACACCATCAACATTGACCGCAACGGCTGCTTTCGCCAAACCGGGGCCAATCGATGCCGCCAATTCTTCACCAGTCACAGCATGATCGAATGCTTTTGTGGAACCGTCAGGCAGCGTAATGGTAACCGGTTGATCGGCTGAGATGGCAGATTGCGTCATAATCACTTCTTTCTATTGGAAAACATGAGATAAGTGCGCTCAGAGCTTAAGTCAAGCTCTCTGTACCAGCTTGACATGGGTTTGCACATCATCCGGCAATAATTTGGTCAAATCGTTCTCTTGTAGCACCGTTACATGCTTTCCGCGTGGGGCACACAGATCAGGATTTGACTCTGCAGAAAACAGCACCACCGAATTACATCGTACCGCTGCAATAATATGCATCGGCCCCGTGTCATTACCAATGGCATATTCAGCCTTTCGGCCAAGCGACGCAACTTGTCCAAAGCTGGTCTTATCACATAAATTCACGGCCTTCGGCACACGTGCTGCAATATGATTCAGCAGCTTCTCTTCAGCCTTTGTGCCAATCAGCACAGGGATATGGCCTTGCTCTACAATCCATTTAGTCAAATGCGAATAATACTCTAGCGGCCAGCGCTTCTTCGGGCGATGCGCGGAACCACCCGGTACAATCATCACGTAAGGCACATCTGGTTTGATGTCAGCAATATCATCTTTCAGCCAACCAATACTTGGAGAAGGCACGCGGGTAATACCCGTCATCTTCAATTGCTGCTTCTGACGCTCAATGGTGTGCAGCGTTTTACGCTCTGGCGTGTTGTGCCTAAAACTGGCCTTCTTCGCGATACCGGAGAATTCTGGCTTACCACGTAAGAACCGCAAATATAACGAGCTACGGCTTGAGGTCTGCAAATCATAGACAAAGACATAAGCCCGCCTGCGAAGCATATTATAGAGCTTGATGCATTTACCAATTTGCCAAGGCTTTGGTCGCACATCAACGAGCACCTCATCAACATGCGGACACATCTGAAACAATGACGCAAACGCGGGAGAGGTCAATACAGTGATATGGGCAATCGGGTTATTCTTACGAATCGCCGCAATAGGCCCACTCGCCAGAACAATATCGCCCAACGCACCATGTTTAATGATCAGAATGTTATCTAAAGCACTCATCGCAGATTACGATAGCAGGGTTTTATAAAGCTCAATAGTTTTATGCTGCATAACATCGAGCGAGAAATTTTCTCTAATATGCTGCATACCGGCATAACCCATCGATTCCCTATCTTCAGCAGACATCTCCAAAGCGACCTTCATGGCTTCGGCCATGCCGTCTTCATCGCCCGGCTCAACCAAAAAGCCCGTTTCATTATGCTTGATAGTCTCCATCGCCCCGCCATGATTCGTCGCAATCACTAGCTTGCCCATCGCTTGCGCTTCTACTGGCACACGGCCAAATGCCTCAGGCTCCATCGATGGCACCACAACAATATCGCTAAGCGCATAAGCCTCAGTCATGTATTTGGTGTGTGGTGTGAAGCGGATATGCTCTTCCATACCCAATTCAACAATCAGGGTTTTCATTTCTTCTAAATAACCCGGATGCCCGCCAGCATCCCCGCAAAGCAAACATAGAAACTTATGATCTTTTAGTTGCGAGAGGGAGCAAATCAGAAACTCATGGCCCTTCCAGCGCGTAATACGGCCGGGCAGCAAAATCACTGGGCGAGGGTCATCCGGCAAATGCCATTCTTTTGCCAACTCTTCTAAGAAACCCGGCGTCACCTGATCGGGGCCAAACAAAGACATATCAGCACCGCGATGAATCAACTCAATCTTGAGCGGGTCACATGGGTAATTCTCTATGATGTGATCGCGGATGTGGCGCGACACGGCAATCACACGATCACCCAGCGTCATCACCTTATTATAATGAAGTTTTATCGGCGGCTTAAGCCCATACACACCATGAAAAGTGGTGACAAACGGACGGCCAGTAATCTTCGCCGCATAATAAGCAGACCATGCCGGAGCACGTGAGCGTGCATGAACAATATCGACTTCTTCATCGCGAATGATCTTTGCGAGTGCTTTGATGTTCTTAATGATCTTTAGTGGGTTTTTTGATTTGAGCGGCAATTGATAATGCTCGCCGCCACTATAGGCCACGCCAGACACCATCGGCCCGCCAGAAGAGGCAACCAAGCTACGCCAGCCATTACGTTTAATCGCGGTTGAAATTTCAATCGTGCCGCGCTCAACACCGCCGCTTTTTAGCGCAGGCAAAACTTGGAGTATCGTTGCTGGTTTTTGCATGCAGATTATTTAAGCGAAGCTATAGATATTGTCGTGCCTTAAAAGCGGCTTATGGATAAGTTTGCGCTCATGATTGCCAAAGGCTTTCATTCGCTGGCATAAGAATGCCATGAGCAGCCCTAAACCACATAAGACATTACAACTAGAGTCCGGCGCGACACTCGCCTACCACCACCATGAGGGCAGCACGCCCGGCGTCATGTTTATGGGCGGCTTTATGTCCGATATGGAAGGCGGTAAAGCTACCGCCGTCGAAGCGTTTTGCGTAGAACATGGCATTCAGGTGACCCGATTTGATTATCAAGGCCACGGCATGTCATCCGGCGTCTTTGAAAATGGCACCATTGGTGAATGGGCGCAAGATGCCATTGCCATCCTCGATGAAGTCACCACAGGTCCACAAATCGTTATTGGCTCTAGCATGGGCGGATGGCTGATGCTGCACGTCGCACTCGCCAGACCAGAGCGTGTCACAGCGTTAATTGGTATTGCTGCCGCACCTGACTTCACCGAGAATCTGCTGTGGGAACAGATGACAGATGAACAAAAGCAAGAGTTAGAAGAGAAGGGCGTGTTCTACGCACCATCATGCTACGGCGATGATCCATATCCAATCAGCAAAACCCTCATTGAGGACGGGCGCAACCAGATGCTACTCGATCAGCCCATCAATATCGATATGCCCGTAAGACTGATTCATGGCTGCCAAGACCCGGATGTGCCGTGGCAACTCTCCACACAACTCAGCGATCAACTCACCAGCAATGATGTTGAAATTTCACTAGTGAAAAACGGCGATCACCGCATGTCATCGCCCGAGCAAATCGCACTGTTGCTGCAGACGATAAAAACTTTAAGAAAACACTGCGCATAAGCCATTTTTTCTTTTGCATTCCATCGATTGTATCGTTACACATACGCGTGATTTTTCTGCATTGTTAAGGAATCCCGCATGAAACCAACCACACGCCCACAGAATCCTGAATTCTCTTCTGGCCCATGCGCCAAGCGCCCCGGCTGGAATTTAGACGCATTAAAAGACGCGGCAACCGGTCGTTCTCACCGTGCTAAAATCGGCAAATCCAAACTGAAAGAGGTCATTGACCGCTCAAAAGCGATTCTTGGCCTGCCAGACGATTATGTGCTGGGTATTGTGCCTGCATCCGACACGGGCGCGATTGAAATGGCAATGTGGAGCATGCTAGGCGCACGTGGCGTTGATGTGCTTGCGTGGGAAAGCTTCGGCTCTGGCTGGGTAAAAGACATTACCAAACAACTCAAACTAGAAGACGTAAACACCTACGAAGCTGGCTACGGCGCAATCCCAGATTTAACCCAAGTCGATTGGTCTCGCGATGTCGTCTTCACATGGAATGGTACGACCTCAGGCGTATGCGCTCCTAACGGTGACTGGATTGCCGATGACCGTGAAGGCTTAGCCATTTGCGACGCAACCTCAGCCGTATTTGCAATGGATATTCCATACAACAAACTCGATGTCATCACATGGTCTTGGCAAAAAGTCATGGGCGGAGAGGCAGCTCACGGCATGATCGCACTCAGCCCGAAAGCAGTTGCACGCCTAGAGAGCTACACACCCGCATGGCCACTACCAAAGATTTTCCAGATGACCAAAGGCGGCAAGCTGATTGACGGCATCTTTGAAGGTGCCACCATCAACACCCCATCCATGATCGCGGTAGAAGATGCGCTCGATGGGCTAAAATGGGCAGAATCAATAGGCGGACTAGAAGCGCTAATCAACCGCTCAAAAGCGAATCTCAATGCGGTAGAGAAATGGGTCGCTAAAACGGACTGGGTAGACTTCCTGGCAGAAGGTGTGGCAACACGCTCTTGCACCTCTATCTGCTTAAAGATTGTTGACCCTTGGTATCAAGGCCTAACCGATGAAGAGCAAGCAGCAGGTGCAAAAAAGATCGCTTCACTGCTCGATGCAGAAGGCGTGGCATATGATATCGGCGCCTACCGTGATGCACCTCCGGGCTTGCGTCTATGGGGTGGCGCAACGGTAGAGACCAGCGATATGGAAGCATTGCTCCCATGGCTCGACTGGGCATTTGAAGAAATGAAAGGTGAGGTGGCGCAAGCCGCATAATTTGGCAGAAGATAGGAGACATCATGCCTAAAGTATTGATCTCAGATAAACTGAGTCCGAAAGCAAAAGAGATTTTTGAATCAAACAACATCGATGTCGATGTCAAAGTCGGTATGAGCGAAGACGAATTGCTCGCATGCATCGGTGAATATGACGGTCTGGCAATTCGCTCAGCAACCACCGTTACCGAAAAGGTACTTCAAACCGCTACCAACCTGAAAGTCGTTGGCCGTGCGGGTATTGGTGTTGATAACGTCGATATCAAAGCAGCCACCGCAAACGGTGTCGTGGTCATGAACACACCATTTGGTAACTCAGTCACCACCGCAGAGCATGCGCTATCACTGCTTATGTCGATGGCACGCAAAATCCCGCAAGCCAATGCTTCTACGCATGATGGCAAGTGGGAGAAAAGCAAATTCATGGGTACCGAAATTTCAGGCAAAACTCTTGGCCTGATTGGTTGCGGTAACATCGGCTCTATCGTTGCAGACCGCGCGCAAGGCCTGAAGATGAAAGTCATGGCTTACGACCCATTCCTATCAACGGAACATGCTGCCGCGATCAATGTCGAGAAAGTCGAGCTAGATGCCTTGCTGGCACGTGCTGACTTTATCTCACTACACACACCACTGAATGACGCAACCCGTCACATCCTGAATAAGGAAGCGCTATCGAAGACCAAAAAAGGTGTCATGATTGTGAACTGCGCACGTGGCGGCCTGGTTGTCGAATCGGACATTAAAGAACTACTGGAGTCTGGTCATGTTGCCGCAGCTGCCTTTGACGTGTTCGAAGAAGAGCCAGCAAAAGAGAATGTACTATTTGGCCTAGAGAATGTCGTATGTACGCCGCATCTCGGCGCATCTACTTCTGAGGCGCAAGAAAATGTAGCCGTGCAGGTAGCAGAGCAAATGTCTGATTACCTAAATAACGGCACCGTGACTAACGCGCTCAACATGCCATCTGTATCGGCTGAAGATGCCGCCAAGCTAAAGCCATATATTACGCTTGCAGGCCAGTTGGGCAGCTTTGCCGGTCAGATTACCGAGAGTGGCCTCAGCAAAGTTATCATCGAGTATGAAGGCGATGCATGCGCACTCAATACCAAGCCACTCACCGCCGCAGCACTAAACGGCCTGCTTCAACCCCTCATGGAAGGGGTGAACATGGTCAACGCACCGGTGATTGCGAAAGAACGTGATATTCAGGTAAGTGAGATCAAACATGAGCGTGCATCTAACTACAAAACCCTAATGCGCATTACCGTGACCAGTGAGCGTCGTGAACGTACCGTATGCGGCACCTTGTTCGGCGAGAATCCGCGCATTGTTGAGATCAATGCCGTACCATTAGAAGCCGCCGTTGCTGCCAATATGCTTTATGTAAACAACGAAGATAAGCCCGGCCTGATCGGCCATGTCGGTAATCTTTTAGGTGGCGCGAACATTAATATTGCGAACTTCCATCTGGGCCGCACCAATGAAGGCGAGAAAGACGCGATTGCATTAATCGAAGTCGATCAAGAGCCGGGAAGCGATATTTTAGAAGCGATTAGCTCTGAAAGCAGCGTGAAACAAGTCAAAGCGCTGAAGTTCGCTTAAACGATTCTAATCACTGTTTTTTGATAATACCGAGCATGTTTTTCGTGCTCGGTATTTTTTATTCACAGCCGTTAACCATTGCTTAATAGTTCATTGCTATTCTGCATAAACCAACGGGGGATAATGAAAAACAATGTTAGTTACGATTACAAAAAAACCAGAATATCTAAAACAGGCAAGCTACTCACTTCTAGCATCGGGCACCACGGGTTCGGTATGGTTTGAAGATGAGGAAATCCACGAGTCGCTCGGCAAGCAAAATAGAAAAAAGCGTCCAGTAGTAGACGCTTAAACAAATACATCCTTTGAAGCACTAAAAAAGGCCTTGGGGTAACCCGAGGCCTTTTTGCATGCTATTCATCGCAATCGCGATTATTCCATATGCTGACCGCCATTTACAGACAGTGTCTCACCGGTAATAAACCCAGCTTCGTCTGCAATCAGGAAGCAAACCGCACGCGCGATTTCTTCTGGCTCGCCCAAACGGCCAACCGGAATGCCTGAAATGATTTTATTCAAAATATCTTCTGGCACAGCGCGCACCATGTCGGTGCCAATATAGCCCGGAGCTACCGCATTCACGGTAATGCCCTTGGCTGCCGTCTCGCGAGCAAGCGCTTTGGTAAAACCAAAAATACCAGCTTTAGCAGCAGAATAGTTGGTCTGACCAAACTGACCCAACTGACCATTCACAGAAGAAATATTGACGATACGACCAAATTTGCGATCACGCATCGAATCGATCACGCATGCCACCATATTGTAGCAAGAAGAAAGGTTCGTTGCGATCACGTCATTCCAATTCTCTTCTGACATTTTGTGAATCGCACCATCACGCGTAATACCCGCATTGTTGATCAGCACATCAACCGGCTTACCCTTAGCTTCTACAATCTTTGCAATCTCAGTCTTACAAGCTTCAGCGTCTGACACATCCCACTTAGCAACATCGATACCGGTTGCTTCTTTGAATGCGTTGGCTTTCTCATCGTTACCCGCATAATTGGCAACCACCTCATAGCCTGCTTGTTTTAAATCCACGCAAATCGCCTTACCAATACCGCGCGTACCGCCGGTTACAATGGCTAAGCGCCCATCACCTTTTGACATTACCTAAACTCCTAAATCGTCAATTAACGTTCAACACACATGGCGATTCCCATACCGCCACCAATACACAATGTCGCCAAACCTTTCTTGGCATCACTGCGTTTCATTTCATGAAGCAGGGTGGTCAACACACGCGCGCCTGATGCACCAATTGGGTGACCCAGCGCAATCGCACCACCATTCACATTCACTTTGCTGGTATCCCAACCAAGGTCTTTATTCACTGCAATGGCTTGTGCAGCAAAAGCTTCGTTGGCTTCAACCAAATCCAGGTCATCTTTGCTCCAACCCGCTTTTTCTAGCGCTGACTTAGATGCCGGAATCGGACCAGTACCCATAATAGCCGGATCCACGCCGTCAGTAGACCAAGACTTGATAGTCGCAAGCGGTGTCAGGCCACGCTTATCAGCTTCTGCTTTACTCATAAGCAACACGGCTGCCGCACCATCATTAATGCCCGAAGCGTTTCCTGCAGTAACCGAACCTTCTTTGCTAAAGGCCGCACGCAGACCAGACAGGCTTTCCGCTGTGGTTTCTGGCTTAGGGAATTCATCCGTATCGACGATATTCTCGCCCTTGCGGTGCTTCACTGTTACCGGCACAATCTCATCTTTAAATTTGCCCGCCTCCATCGCAGCACCCGCTTTTTGCTGCGAGCTTGCTGCGAATGCATCTTGCTCTTCACGAGAGATGCTGAATCTCTCAGCCACATTCTCTGCCGTAATACCCATATGGTAATCATTGAAGCAATCCCACAGACCATCGGTAATCATGGTATCAGCCAAGGTGGCATTACCCATTTTGGTGCCGGTACGTAGAGATGAACAATGCGGAGACAGGCTCATATTCTCTTGGCCCCCCGCAATCACAACCGATGCATCGCCCGATTTGATCGCTTGCAAGCCCATCGCAACCGCCCGCAAACCCGAACCACAGACTTGGTTGATGGTGATAGCAGTCGTTGATTGCTCAAGCCCAGCTTTAATCACGGCTTGGCGAGCAGGGTTCTGGCCCACACCAGCCGTCAACACTTGGCCTAAAATCACATCATCAACATCTGCGGCAGCAACATTCGTGCGCTCTAGCAATGCTTTAATGACGGTAGCACCCAAATCCGATGCAGCAACAGTAGATAATCCACCCAAAAAATTACCAATGGCGGTACGACACGCATCAACAATTACGATCTCGGTATCTGCAGACATGGCTTTCTCCTTATATTCCCTGAAATTTCGCGTGTTTTAGCAGGGTTGGCAGCTTTGTCCAGCACTAGCTGTTGTGCAGCGCGTCAATCCACTTGGCATGTGGAAGCCATAGCTCTTTCTTGGCACGCTTACCCACAATCATGCTGACATGCCCGCAATCCGGCGTAATCACATCGCAATCATCAATCATTTCACCCAAAGGTAAGGCGCTATGAAGCGGCACGATACGGTCTTGAGTAGGAGCAGAAATAAAAGTCGGACACTTAATAAGCTCAGGATCAATGCGCCATCCACGCACGCGCCATTCACCTTTGGCGAGCTTATTATTATACGGCCATTCAATTAAACATTCTTTCGCCACGGCCTTTGTTAACGGCACCCCGTCATTCACCCACGCCTCTACACCTAAGAAATGCTGACGTTCTTTTGGCTTCATCGTAGCCAATTTTGAATATTTCTGCTGGAAGTGCCACGGATTCGCCATATGAAAAGCCGATTGCACCCACGAAGCGGGCACATAGCTCTGCGCATCAATTTGCGCTTCAAACTCACTCAATGCGCGGTCATCAAGCAAATGCATATTCACACCTTGCGCCTTAAAATCCCATGGTGTGGCAAGCAATGTCAAACTATCGACATAATAAGATTCAAGCTGGGTGAGGGCGAGGGCGAAGATACCGCCCATACAATAGCCAAGTACATGAATCGGCCCATCATGTTTACGGTAAATAGAGCGCAGCGCATCCCGCGCAAATTGATAGACATAATCGGCACAATCAAAATTCTGCTCGCGTAGGCCCGGCTCACCCCAATCCAACAGAAGCGGACGATAGCCTCTATCAAGATAGAACTGCACCAAGCTCACCTCAGGGTTGAGATCCAGAATGTAAGATTTATTGATAAGAGAAGGGATACAGAAGATCGCAGGAGCATCGCGGTCTCCGCCATAATCTAACAATCTGGCATGGCCTTTTTGCCAAATCACATTACAGGCAGATTCTGCACGATAGCCCGGCTCACTTTGATACAGCGACAAGCCTTTCAGCATCGCTTCCGAGCGGTTACACGCCTCAACATGCAACGCCTCTACAAATTGCTGATAATCGATGCCATCAACATCAGGATTTAGTGCGTTTAACGGCCTTTTTGACCGTCCGTTTAACGGCTGATTTTTTTGCTGTTGGCTTGGCAGCAGGCTTTCGGGTTCGAGTAGTCTTTCCAGCTGCGCTAGCTCTTGCAGCAGGCTTGCTGCGCTGTTCACTTTGTTTTTTGCTCGTTTTGGCTGCTGGCTTTTTCTTCGGCGCTGGCTTTTTGGCTGGTTTTGCTTGGCCCTCAAGCTCTCTAATTCGTCGTTCGCAATCTGCCAAGCGCTCTGAGAGCACGCGCAATTCATCATCATAAACATGAGATGCATCGGCAGTGTTTCGATGGGAGGATTCGCTCGCATGGTTAAATGGATTTGCCTCCTTTTGAAAACGCTGCATCATTTGCATCATCTGACTGATGGTGTCTTGCGAGTTCAGCGATTCCGTCAAGCGTTCCTGCCACATATCGAGAAAAGCGCTTGCGATCTTTTGATAATCTTGTTGTGCCATAAATCATTGCCAGAAGTGATTTGTCGTTTGTGTTTTTATAAGCTAAGCTATAAGAACAAAGCATAAGTTGTTTAACCACAAAATCAATTGGCAAGATAAGAGGGAAGGCATGGCGAAAAAATCAACGAATAAAGATGAGCCGGTAGTAGTTAAAAAATACGCGAATCGCCGCCTATACAACACGCAAACCAGCACGTATGTTACGCTCGATGATCTGTGTGAAATGGTCAAAGAAGGTACCGATTTTATTGTGTGCGATGCAAAATCTGGCGATGATCTAACCCGCCAAGTGCTCACTCAAATCATTTTCGAACAAGAATCACGTGGCGAAAACCTGCTTCCAATCGGCTTTTTACGTAATCTGATTGGCTTCTACGATGATAACATCAAGGAGTATGTGCCGCATTATCTTGAGAAAACGATGGAAACCTTCATCACCAATCAGGAAAAAATGCGTGAGATGATGGGCATGAACCAATTTGGCAATCCTTTGGAACAACTAGAAGAAATTGGTAAGCAAAACATGGAGTTTTTCTCTAAAACCATGGGTCAAACCATGGAAAACATGGAGAATATGGGCAACATGTTTAATCCATTCACCGCTCCGGATAATGACAAAAAGTAACTCCCTGCGTTTAGGAGTTAATATTGATCACGTTGCCACGCTTCGCAATGCACGCGGTGGTACGCACCCATGCCCTATCAGAGCCGCCGAACTAGCCGCCTATGCGGGCGCAGATGGTATTACCGCACATTTACGTGAAGATCGCCGCCACATCCGCGATGAAGATATGAGGCGCCTGAAGGCCGAAGTGAACCTGCCACTCAACTTCGAAATGGCTGCCACAGACGAAATGCAAACACTCGCACTGGAAGTTAAGCCCAATGCGGTGTGCCTTGTACCTGAAAAACGTGAAGAGCTGACCACAGAAGGCGGCCTAGACGTTGCAGGCCAACAGGCCAGACTCACCGAATATTGTAAACCTTTCATTGATACGGGCATCCGCGTGTCATTATTCATTGATGCGAATGCTAAGCAGCTTGAAGCATCGAAAGCATGTGGCGCTGATATCGTTGAATTACACACGGGCCATCACTGCGACGCCCCAACCGATGAGAGCTATCAGGCACTCGTATCGGCTGCGGAATACACAAGTGAATTAGGGCTAGAATGCCATGCGGGGCACGGTATCAGCTTCCAAACCGTCAAAGAAATTGCTGCCATTCCACAAATCATGGAGCTTAATATTGGACATTTTCTCGTAGGAGAGGCGGTGTTCTGCGGCTTTGAAACCGCCATTCAACGCATGCGCAAACTAATGGATGAGGCACGCATATGATTTTCGGCATTGGTACAGATCTCGTCGATACACGCAGGGTCGAGCGTATGCGCAAACGATTTGCCGATCGCTTCGAAGATCGCTTCTTTACCGAAGAAGAACGCAATAATGCCCATGCTCAAGTCAATCCATTGCCACGTTTTGCCAAATACATCGCCGCCAAAGAGGCATGCTATAAGGCATTACGAGCCGAGCCAAACTCCGGCATTGGCTGGAAGGATATGGTGGTGTCGTACGAAGAAAATGGCCGCCCAATCATGACGCTAAGCGGCAACGCGCTTCAGCACATAACGCGGCAATATTCAAAAGGTGAATTCTACAAAATCCATGTCAGCTTAAGTGATGAGCTACCTTACGCCTGCGCACAAGTCGTGATCGAGATTGTGCCAATGGCTAATTCATAACCTCAGGCTCTGGCGAAAAAGACGCATGCCGAATCATATAGCCGGGCTTTATGCCATGCTTTTGCACCGTACCACCATAAGCATATAGAATCGCTTTAATCTCACGACCCGAAAAGTAATCTTTCTTCAAGCTCTCCAACACCAGATTTGGAATGATCTGCACAATCATGCCGCGCTCATCGACAAATAACACATCCAGCTGATTACGTACCGGCAAAGCCATCAGCGGAATATCCAGCGGGTGACGCATCACCACCATCACCGAATGCTCTGGCTTCATCGTTTGCAGCAAATGCATATTATGCTGACGCAATGCCTGCTCACCACGTACCGACACACCAAGTGTAATCGGCTTTACTTCTGCCTTGGCGGCCTCTGGCGTCGTTTGATTATATTGCTGCTCTTTAGAGAAAATAACAAACGGCGCAGGCGGCACTATCGTGATGCTGTCGCGCTTATAAACAAGCGAGGGCGCACGGCGATCTATCGCCCATGCATTTAGCGATACAAACATAAGCAATATGGCAATTGCTCGCATCATCGGCTATTCAACCTCCAGAATCTGCAATCTATCACCCGTAATAATGCCATGTTTGCGCGCTTTTCCTGCTTCTAATTCAAGCACATAACGCACATTCACTGGCGCTTGAATGCCTTGCGTAGAGTAGGGCGTGGTGTGTTTAGCGATATGAACAACATTCATCCCCTCATCAATAAAGATCATATCGAGAGATAATGGCGTATTTTTCATCCACATGCTGATGGGCTGAGCATGTTTAAAATCGAATAGCATGCCGTCATAAGGCGCTAGATTATGACGAAACATCAAGCCACGCTTGCGCTGAGACTCATTAAGCGCGATTTCTACTTTAAATTCAGCGACATGCGCGCCAGTTCCAACCGAAATTCGACCGTGCTTAAAACCACCATCGGCGAGACTGGGTTGCGATAAGCTCAAAACCAGGGCTAAAACCGAAAAAATGAAATAATTCCGCATATTTACCAATCATTAACCGCTTTAGCGTAAACTAACTAGACGTATAAATGTAACGTAATTGTAACAATACTGACGCATTGGAATGCGTATAATACGTATATAGAACAAAAATAATAGGGGTACATACATATGTCGCGATTCACACCGCAATTGCCTAGTCACTACACTGACAAAAACAACGGTAAAAGTGCGAAAGCTCAATTCATGAAAGCCATGCAGAAAGGGTTGAAAAACCCTGCTGAGCAGGACGCGAAAGCTCGTTACAAAGAAATTTTGAGCGAAAAAATGGCCTCTGTACAAAAAGAGGCAATGAAAGGAGCGAAATATTCGTTCCAACTTCCGGGAACAGATGCGAGTGAATGCCGCAAGCTCTCCAAAGGCGCACAGGAAATCCTCGAAAAAGTGGCTGAAAAGCAAGCGAAACGCGAGCAAAAGAAACGCGAGCGTAAAATGGATAAAGTCGCTGTTAAAGCGAAATACTTTACCGGCATGCAGGGCGGCCGCATCGACAATAAAGGCCAAATCTATGATTCAGCCGGTCAGGTGATCATGAAAGTTGATACCAAAACCGGTAAGATCAAGAATGCTGCAACCGGCAGCACACTTGCGAAATATCGTCCAAATTGCGGATATACCGAACACCGTATCTGTGAGTTGATCGCAAGACACGATACCACCAAGAAAGATGGTTGGTATGCAGGTTCTACCGATATGAGCTCTATTTACGGCACAAACACCAGCAACAATAGCGGCTGGGGTGACTCAGGCAGCGGCGGAAGCTCTATCTGGGGTGATACCGGTGGATTCTGGGGCAACAAGAACGACGATAATAACGGCGGCTGGTGGTAATTACAGCGCCGCTAACGCCTGATCCAGATCATTCAACAAATCATGAGCTGATTCTAAGCCGACCGATAGTCGCATCACATTCTCTGTAATGCCCATATCATTGCGCGTCGCTTCATCAATATTGGAGTGTGTCGTGGTTGCTGGGTGCGTAATCAACGATTTTGCATCACCCAGATTATTCGAAATATCAATCACCTCTAAACCATTCATCACTTTAAAGGCATCATCTTTTTTACCCTTAACGGCAAACGCAACCAATCCACCACCTCGCTTCATTTGCTTGGCGGCAATCTCATATTGCGGATGCGATGGTAAATGAGGATAGAACACACGTTCCACCTTCGGATGCTCTTCTAGCATCTTGGCAATCGCTTCAGCGTTATCGGTATGGCGCTCCATACGTAAATCAAATGTCTCAAGTGATTTCAAAATCACCCATGCATTAAACGGGCTAAGGGCAGGGCCGGTATGACGGAAATACGGCACCACCGTTTCATTGATAAATTCAACATCACCAAGTACGGCACCACCAAGCGTGCGGCCTTGGCCGTCCATATGCTTCGTTGTTGAATACACGACTACATCCGCACCAAGCTCTAGCGGCTTCTGATACATCGGCGTGGCAAAGATATTATCGACGATTAAGCGCGCACCATTCTTTTTAGTAATGTTCGATACCGCCTGAATATCGGTCACGGTCAGAATCGGATTCGCAGGCGTTTCAATAAACACACAAGTAGTCTTGTCCGTCATCGCCGCTTCCCACGCAGACACATCAGCGACATCATCCACTAGCGTGTAGCTAATGCCAAAGCGTGGCAGAATTTCGGTAATAATATAATAGCACGAGCCAAACAACACGCGGTTCGCCACCACATGATCGCCTGTTTTCAAAAAGCTCATCATGCTTGCATGCACAGCAGCCATGCCACTCGCCATTGCAGAACACGCTTCTGCACCCTCAAGCAGCGCTAAGCGCTCTTCTAGCATTGCAAGTGTCGGATTCAGATAACGGCTATAGACAAAACCAGGCGCTTCGCCATTAAAACGACTCTCCGCTGTTTCTGCGGAATCATAGCAAAAACCGGAATTCAAATAGATCGCTTCGCTCACCTCGCCAAACTGACTGCGTTTCGTTCCACCACGCACCAATTTGGTTTGCAAACCCTTACCTTCAACAGACGTTGATTTTGTCATGAAAAACCTCTAAATCTCATGCTTTTGCGACAGAGTGGCGCAACATAAGCCACATTAGTTTTGCATGCAACTGAAAGAGTAGGCGATGTTGGGCAACAATCCAATCCGGCCAGTAGAGTTTGGCAACGGCGACACATTAGCTATTCAGGAGATCTTCCCGACATTGCAGGGGGAAGGTCCTTATACTGGCTGGCCCGCCATTTTTGTGCGCTTAGGCGGCTGTAATCTGGCATGCGAATTCTGCGATACCGAATTTGAAAGCTTCAAAGAGCAGGAGCTTAACAACATAATCGAGCGTATCGAACGCTTTAGCTATGTGAACGGTCAGCGCACCGCTGAATTAGTGGTGATCACCGGAGGTGAGCCATTCCGCCAACCGATCGATAAACTTTGCGAAACCCTAATTGATCTGGATTATCTGGTACAGATTGAGACCAACGGCACACTCTTCCGCGAAATTCCGTATGGCGTCGATATTATCTGCTCACCGAAAGTATCGACTCCTAAGGGTTATTTTCCGATCCGCGAAGATTTGCTGGAGCGTGTCAGCGCCTTTAAATTCATCATCTCCGCCACCGATGATCGCTATAGCGACGTACCCGAAATAGGCCAAAGCCAGCTGAATATTCCGGTCTATGTCCAACCAATGGATGAGCAGGACGACACCAAGAACAAGAAAAACCTATCGAAAGCCTTGCAATTATGTACCGAAAAAGGCTATCGACTCTCCCTTCAAACACATAAGATATTGGGGATTCCATAGGTATGAGTAAAAAAGCAGTCATGCTGTTAAGTGGCGGCCTAGACTCTGCAACCATTGGCGCCATCGCCAAAGAGCAGGGCTATGAGTTATACGCACTAAGCTGCAAATACGGCCAACGCCATGCTGTAGAGCTGAATGCCGCTGTACGTGTGGCGCAACATCTGGGCGTTGCCGATCATAAAACCGCCGAAATCGATTTAAGATTATTTGGCGGCTCAGCACTGACCGATGAATTGGATGTGCCCAAAGCAAATACCGTCGAAGAAATAGGTGAGGGCATCCCCATCACATACGTGCCCGCGCGAAATACTATCTTTTTATCATTCGCGCTCGCATGGGCGGAAACACTCGATGCTTATGATATCTTCATCGGCGTAAACGCACTGGATTATAGCGGCTACCCCGATTGCCGCCCGGCATTTATCGAAGCTTACGAAGCCATGGCAAACCAAGCCACCGCATATGCCACGGAGAAGAACGAGAAGGTTCGCATTCACGCACCGCTCATCGATATGACCAAAGCGCAAATCATTACCCAAGGCACACAACTAGGCGTGGATTACGGCTTGACCTTAAGTTGCTACGACCCTAGTGAACAAGGCGAAGCCTGCGGCCATTGCGATTCGTGCTTATTGCGCAAAAAAGGCTTTGAAGAAGCAGGGGTAGCAGACCCAACCATTTACAGAAAGAACGCAGCATGAACGATATCTACGAGCCATTGACCCAATTAGGCGGTAGCAGCGAGCTGCCAGAATCTCCCGACAAGGCAGTCATTGAATGCGTTGATAACCCACACCCAAACGTTGATTACAACGTACGTTTCACCTGCCCAGAATTCACCTCGCTATGCCCAAAAACAGGGCAGCCAGACTTTGCCCATATCGTGATCGACTACATCCCCAATCGAAAGCTGGTAGAAAGCAAATCACTGAAATTATACCTGCATTCCTTCCGCAACCACGGTGGCTTTCATGAGGAATGCACCATTGATATCGCCAAAAAACTGATCGATGCCGTCGATCCAATCTGGCTGCGCATTGGGGGGTACTGGTATCCACGCGGCGGAATCCCAATTGATATCTTCTATCAAAATAGCGATAAGCCTAAGCATATATGGGTGCCCGATTTGGATGTGCCGGGTTATAAAGGGCGCGGCTAATTACTGCACAATCATGCGCATGGACTTATCCATCGCCGCAACATCCAAGAAGGTAAACCGGTCACGGCTTAGATGCGCATTGAGAATGACACTTTCATAGCATTCTTTATCCCAGTTCAGCGCCACCGAATTCGTTGGCGCACTCGCTTTATGCAACGCAATCTCTAGCTGCGTGGCGCTTACCATCTGAGCGCGAATCTGCGCCTGAATATCGGGCCAACTTTTATCGAGCTTGGCATTGATAGCGTCGGCTTGCTCTTGGGTAATCACTTTCTTCTGATACGTCTCATACATCTCATTGCCAATTTTCACGCCAAACAGGGTCTGAAAACGTTTTTTAGGTTGATAGTTTGGCTTCATCAATGGCTGTTTCAACAATAGTTTTTCTTGCGCCCGTGCCATATGCAGCGTGGTCACCGCAATCTGCTCGCCATGCAGCCACGAATTGGTATAAGCCGGAAAGAGCAGCTCCATTGTATGCGCAATCATATGCTCACCCTGACTCGCACTGGCACTCGATTGCTGGGCGGCCATGCCATCACCAGCAATGATCAACATATCCATTAGTAGCTTCAGCATGTGAGGGTCGCGCTTGCTCAGCAAATCCGCATGACGCATCACTTCATGCTCTAGCGGCAGCAATGCCTGAAACACCGAATCATCGTAAGACGTGCCGAGCAAATGATGAGATAGCAACCAATCTGCCTGCACGGTGCTGCGACATAACATATCGCCCAAACCGGCACGCACCATTCGGAAAGGAGAGGTGCGCAACGTCTCTTCATCTATCCACACGGCTTTGGGTTGCACGGCTTGGAAGGATTGCTTGTGTTTTCCATTTATCAACGAAGCCGTTGATGAGGTGTAACCATTCATCGATGGCGCAGTAGGGCACACTACATACTCACGCCCAGCATTAAAAGCTGCATGTTTCACGATGTCGTTGATGGTGCCACTACCCACTGCAATGAGCTGCTGATCTGCATTCAACAACGATTGCACATGCTCGCTTCGCCTCACATTCGCTTTAATTGATTTGCCCGAAAGCACCTCTAACTGCACGGGGTACTCAGCCGCTTGCAATGCCTTTAGCAAGTCCGTACCCAACGCCTTATGCGTATTTTCATCGCAAACCAATAGCAATGGCTGGCCGTCAAAATAGCTACGAACTAGCTCTGTGATCGTGTCTGGCAAACGGGTTACATATTGAATCGCGGGCATGGCGCACACCATAAATTGGCATCTCAAAATGTAAACAGGCTTTGCATTTATTCTTGTCAATCCACGCGTTCAGACCATTATGTTGTGGTTCAATTTGAGGTTACGACATGCGCCTGATTACCTGCTTTTTACTTACCTTATTTTCATTGCATTCAATGGCTTGTGCAAATGAATTGGTGCCACCCAATCCGGTCCCATTTGGTATGTGGCTCGATGAATTAAAAGCACAAGCAAAGTCGCAAGGCATTAGCCAAAGCAATATTGATCGCATTTTCAAAAACATGAAGCCTCATGAGCGTGTGATTGAGCTGGATCGCAAACAACCTGAAGGCACCAAAACACTCACCCAATATCTTACCGGATCAGTGACCGCTTCCCGCGTGAATAAAGGGCGCGCACTCCTTAAAAAGCACAGCGCAATCCTGAATAAGATTTCAAAAGAGTTTGGCGTGCAACCACGCTTTATCGTCGCGCTTTGGGGTACCGAGACCAGCTATGGCGGCTATACCGGTAATATGGACACTATCCGCTCACTCATGACACTGGCCTATGATGGCCGTCGCAGCGAATTCTTCCGCGATGAATTGCTTAAAGCGCTACGCATCATTGAAGAAGGCCATATTTCTTATGCCGATATGAAAGGCTCTTGGGCGGGTGCGCTCGGACAATGCCAATTCATGCCTAGCAGCTTCTACGAGTTTGCTGTTGATTATAACAAAGACGGTAAAATCGATATTTGGAACAGCTTGCCAGATGTCTTCGCCTCTATCGCCAATTACCTCTCTAAATCCGGCTGGGATGACGATCTGACATGGGGCCGCAAAGTCCAGCTACCACCAAAGTTCGACATGGCATTCGCAGATGGTCAAATGAGGTTCACACTAGCCGACTGGAGTAATCTGGGAGTTCGCAAGGCTAACGGCGCACCACTACCGCAAAAAGACTTAAAAGCCGCCATCACCATTCCCGGCACCTTGCAGGACGGCGCGTATTTGGTCTACGACAATTACGACGTCATTCTAAAGTGGAATCGTTCACGCTATTTCGCCACAGCTGTGGGCACTTTATCGGATAGGATTCGTTATTAATGAAGCGGTTAGCTCTATATACCAGCCTTTTTTTGGCATTCATACTCACCGCTTGCGGAGACTCTAAAGAGCGCGTGCCGTGGGATGCACCCGGCTATGTGAAAGGCAAGGCGGTGCACCCAACCGTTAAAATCGGTGTGCCATACAAAGTCATGGGCAAACGCTATTACCCTAAATATGACCCTACCTACGATGAGATCGGGCTGGCTTCATGGTATGGCCCTAACTTCCACGGTAAAAGCACCGCTAATGGCGAGCGCTATAACCAATGGGCGATGACGGCAGCACATAAAACCCTGCCGATGCCATCGATTGTCCGCGTCACCCATCTGGGGTCTAACAAATCCATTATCGTGCGCATCAATGACCGCGGCCCATTCGCCGATGGCCGTATCATTGACCTATCACGCGCTGCCGCTGAAGAGCTTGGAACCGTGAGAGAAGGGGTTGCCAAAGTCCGCGTGGAATATTTGAAAGAAGCCACCGAACAATATATCGCCAAGCTAAACCTCAAAAAACCATCGGCATGGGAAGAGCTTGATCTGGCGTTCGATGCGAAATCTGGCAGCGATGTATCATTCCCAACCAAAGTGAGTGCATCGCCAGAAGCACCTAAAGCCATGCTGAAATCAGCCGCTGCCGCTCCAGACATCTATGAAAAAGGCCTGCAAGAAAAAGAAGTCAGCACCCTTGATGTGCGCGGCGTGAAGATGGAAGAAATCGGCTACGCGGAAGATGCGTTTACCGTGCTGGATGATGAAGACTTCGAAGAGCAGCCAAAAGCAGACATTCCCGTCCACAAAGACGAAGAAATAGAAGCGGTGCAGCCTTATGTCGCCACCTATCGCCCAGAAGATGCGAAAGCTGCGCCAAAAGTCCCAACGCCTGCAGCAACACCACCCGCACAAACAACGACTATCAGCTCGCAACCTCTGGAAACACCTAAACTCTATGTGCAGGCAGGCTCATTCTCCAGCAAAGACAATGCCATGCGTTTAGCGCATAAATTGTCCGAAATTTCAGCCGTTGAAGTGGAAAAGATCACAAGCAGTGAACGGGTATTATTCCGTGTACTATTGGGGCCAACCTTAAATAAAGAAACAGCTTCTGAACTTAAAAACCGCCTGAGTGAATATAACGTCAAAGACGGCCGTATTATCAGAAAGTAGTTATGTCTAAACACACGATCTTTTTCATCTTCCTGCTCAGCGCAGCTATTATGCTGCCATTCTTCTCGCCATCACATGCCTTTGAAACCAAAGCAAAACAAATGGTTTTAATCGATCTTACCACCAAAGACATGCTGGCGAACAAAGACGCCGACACCCAGATGCACCCATCATCCATGAGTAAACTCATGACGCTTTACGTCCTGTTTGACCACATCAAGCAAGGCAAAATCGCGATGGATAGTAAATTCAAAGTGAGCGAAAAAGCATGGCGCAAGGGCGGGTCTAAAATGTTTGTCCGCGTGGATACCGAGGTAACGGTAAGCGACCTCATTCGCGGCATTATCGTACAATCGGGCAACGATGCCTGCATTGTGGTGGCAGAAGGCATTGCCGGCACCGAAGAGCATTTTGCCAAACTCATGAACGATACCGCTAAGCGGATTGGCCTCACCAAAAGCCACTTCGTCAATGCAACCGGCTGGCCTGACGCTAACCACCTCATGAGCGCCAAGGATTTAGGCATACTCACCGAACATTTACTTACTGATTTCCCAGACTTTTACCCTATGTTTGCCGAAACAGAATTTGAGTATAACAACATCAAACAACCCAACCGCAACGGCCTGCTTCACGACAATATTGGGGTGGATGGCTTAAAGACCGGACACACCGATGCGGGTGGCTACGGCATCGTCGTATCCGCTAAATCCGAAGATGCTTCGCGGCGCCTGATTGCTGTGGTCAACGGGCTAAGCAGCGAAAAGGAACGTCTAGAAGCCGCAAAAGCAGCTCTATTACATGGCTTTAACAATTTCCACATCATCACCGCGCTTCAAGAACAGCAAAAGCTCGCAGAGATTCCGACCTATTATGGCAGCATGCCTATGGTTGCAGCTGGCGCCTCACACGCATTACGCATGACTATGCCCACAGACCATAAAAGCGCTATTTCTGCGCAGCTAGAATATGCGTCACCACTTGAAGCACCAATCAGTAAGGGTGACGAGATCGGCACCATTCGAGTCACGCACCCCAATGGCAGTGAGCGTAGCATCCCACTGATTGCGCTTGATGATGTTGCCGAGATGGGCTTTTTCGGCCGCGCCATTCACAATTTCATGCAATGGGCTCTGCCAGCATCATGAGCCGGTTCATTACATTTGAGGGCGGAGAAGGGGGTGGAAAATCCACACAAATCAAACGCTTGAGCGACGATTTGTCTGAACGCAATATAGAGCATATCCTCACCCGCGAGCCGGGAGGCTCAGAAGGTGCTGAACAGATTCGAGAACTCATCGTTACTGGCTCAAAAGACCGATGGGACCCAAAAACTGAAACCCTGCTCATCATGGCCGCACGTTGCAATCACATCGAGAAAACGATCAAGCCAGCACTGAAGGAAGGCAAATGGGTATTATGCGACCGATTCTTTGATTCTACTCGCATATATCAAGGTATATCCAAAGGCTTAGGGCTAAACTGGCTCTCTCAACTGCATTATGCATGCTTTGGCAATATGCAGCCAGATATCACCTTTCTACTCGATATCGACCCAAAACAAGGCCTAAGCCGTGCAGAGTCACGTGCTGGCACCGAAATGCGATTTGAAAGCCTCCCCATGGACTTCCATGAATCCGTGCGGGCTGGCTTTTTAGAGTTCGCAAAAAGCGAACCCGATCGCTTTGAAGTGATTGACGCATCCGCAGAGATTGATAGCATTCACCAAGCAATCATCAACCGCCTTAAGCCAATGATGCACCCATGACGACAGCACGCCCACACGAAAACCTAGAATGCATCGGCCATCAGCTGATCGAAAAGCAATGCCTAGATGAATGGGATCGCGGTAAATTCCCACACAGCTTGCTGCTTGCAGGCCCCAAAGGCATTGGCAAAGCAACCTTCGCCCATAAGTTAGCGCGCTTTATATTAGCGGGTGGAGCAGGGGGCGGAGCACTTTTCGGCCCGGAAGATTTATCCATCGATGAGAATCACCCCGTCATTGCACGCATTCAATCGGGCGCGCATGGCGATTTTCATCACATCACCACAGATCAATCAGAAACCGACACCATCAAAATCGATGATATTCGTGCCGCGACCCAATTTTTAACGCTAACGTCAGCCGAATCCGCATGGCGAGTCGTGCTTATCGATGGCGCCGAGAACATGAACCCAAATGCTGCCAATGCGCTGCTAAAGACACTCGAAGAACCGCCATCAAACGCAATCATCATTCTGGTCAGCCACCATCCGGGCAAATTATTGCCAACCATTCGTTCACGCTGCCGCATGATTCAGTTTCAAACCCCATCTTTTGAGGATTTCTGCAAAATCATCGCGATAAACAACGCAAAACTCACCGATGACGAGTTAAAACGCCTCTATAGCCTGTCGCATGGCTCTGCCGGACAGGCGCTGGAATATATCGAGGAAGATGCGGATAAACTATATAACCACCTAGTCTCCATCATGGCAGAATCACCCAAGGCGCAAGATAAAGCCTTTCAATCCATCCTAAAGAAGGCGTCTGATAGCAAAAACAAGCAGGGCTGGCATTGCTTTAAACAGATGTGGGATCTGGCCATGCATCATATCATTGCCACGCATCAGCAAATAGAGATACCATTTCTCGACACCGATTCACACAACACTCTGACGCAGATTAGCGCTCGAAAACCTTTAAATGATTGGTTTGAGCTCAGAGAAAGCGCAAAAAAATGGTTTATCGATAGTGATATCTTGCATCTGGACCGCAAACAAGTCATATACAGCCTGCTTTCCGCCGCATCCGGCGCTCAACGTATATGAACGGAATAGGTATGACGTCTAATTTCTATATCACCACCCCCATTTACTACGTTAACGACAAACCCCACATCGGACATGCCTACACCTCAGTCGCATGCGATGTTGCCGCTCGTTTTATGCGCCTAAGTGGCCGCAGAACCTTCTTCCTAACCGGCACCGATGAGCATGGGCAAAAGGTTGAAAAATCAGCCGAAAGTGCAGGCATTCCGCCGCAAACCTTCGTCGATGAAGTCTCTGAGCATTTCCGCACCCTAACCGAGACACTCAATATCAGTAATGATGATTTCATCCGCACCACGCAGCCGCGCCACATCAAAGCCGCGCAGGCAATCTGGAAAAAGCTGGAAGAGGCGGGTGATATCTATCTCGATAAATATGCAGGCTGGTATTCTGTCAGGGATGAAGCCTTTTATTCCGAATCCGAATTGACCGAAGATAAAAAAGCGCCAACCGGTTCTGATGTCGAATGGGTTGAAGAACCCAGTTACTTTTTCAAGCTTTCCGCATGGGAAGATAAGCTTTTGCAGTTCTACGAGGATAATCCGGACTTTATACTACCCAAATCACGCCGAAATGAGGTGATAAGCTTCGTTAAAAGCGGTCTAAAGGACCTTTCTATATCCAGAACCACCTTTAAATGGGGTGTACCTGTTCCGGATAACGAAGAACATATCATGTATGTCTGGCTCGATGCATTGACCAATTACCTAACCGCCATTGGCTACCCAGACACCGACTCAGAGAAGTATAATGCCTATTGGCCTGCCTCAATTCACATGGTTGGGAAGGATATTTTGCGTTTTCATGCGATTTATTGGCCTGCATTTCTACTTTCTGCCAATATTGAGCCGCCAAAATGTATTTTTGCCCACGGTTGGTGGACATTAGAAGGCGAAAAGATGTCAAAATCACTGGGTAACGTCGTAGCGCCAGATCATCTGGTTGAGAAATATGGCCTCGATCAGACTCGATATTTCCTGATGCGCGAGGTTCCTTTTGGTAATGACGGCAATTTTTCCCGTACAGCCATGATCGAGCGAATCAACAGTGATTTATCAAATAATATTGGCAATTTAGCGCAAAGAACTCTTTCAATGATTCAAAAGAACTGTGACGGAGCAGTTCCAGACCCTAAAAAGGTCGATACAAGACCACAGGATAAGCAATTATTAGATATGGTCAGGGTCACTGAAAGCGACAGCTTAGAAGTCGCCACTCAAGCCATTGAAAAATGCAAATTTAATGACATTCTTCACAGCATTCTCAACATGTCTTCAGCTGCCAATGAATATATTGACCGCGAAGCACCATGGAAGCAGAAAAAAGAAGCCCCGGAAGAGATGGAAGCGACCCTTTATACACTATCCGAAGCAATTCGCTGTATTTCCATTATGCTTCAACCATTTATTCCTGATTCTTCAAGCAAATTGCTAGACCAACTTGCCATTCCTGAAGATCAGCGATCGTTCAGCCACTTAACGGAAGAATTCGCGTTAAAGCCAGGAACAGCATTGCCTAAACCAGAGGTGATTTTCCCACGCTTCCAAATGGATGAGGCTGCTTAATGCTTGTCGATTCGCATTGTCATCTCAATTACCCCGAATTCTCAGATATTGAGACGACCATTGCCAATGCCAAACAAGCGGGCATTCAACTGATGCAAACCATCAGCACCAAGCGCAGTGATTTCGACGAAGTCATCGCGCTCGCAGAGTCGCATGAGCGCATTTATGGCTCCATCGGCATTCACCCACACGAAGCAGAATCACATCAAGACGTAACCGTCGAAGAGATAGTGAGCAGGGCACAACACCCAAAAATCATCGGCATAGGAGAAACAGGGCTAGATTTCTTTTACGAGCACTCACCCAGAGAAGAGCAAGAAATCCTTTTCCGCCGCCATATCGAAGCATCACGCCAAACCGGCCTACCGCTCATTGTCCATAGCCGAGATGCGGATGAAGATACTGTACGTATTCTACATGAAGAGTATGAAAAAGAAGCTTTCACGGGCCTCATTCACTGCTTTAGCTCTACGAAATATCTATCTGATAAGTCATTAGAAATAGGCTTTCATATTTCGATATCCGGCATTATCACCTTTAAAAAGGCCGAGGCACTTAGAGAGGCCGTAAAAACCGTACCGCTCGATAAGCTGCTGGTTGAAACTGACGCGCCATACCTAGCGCCAGTGCCATATCGCGGCAAACCGAATCAGCCAGCCTATACACGCGAAACAGCTGAATGTTTAGCAGATTTAATGGAAGTTAGCTTCGAGAAGCTCGCAGAACAAACCACCCAGAATTTCTACAATCTCTTCACCAAAGCAAAACCATTATCATTATGATAAATATCACGGTTTTAGGGTGTGGCGCATCCGCCGGCGTTCCTATCATCGGCTGTGACTGTGATATCTGCCAATCAGATAACCCCAAAAATAAGCGCAGCAGAGCCTCTATACTCATTGAATCCAAGAATACCGCAGTCATCGTCGATCTCAGCCCAGACTTCAGATCTCAAATGCTTGCACACAATATAAAGCACATAGACGCCATATTCCTCACACACGCCCATGCAGACCATGTCCACGGTATCGATGACGTCAGACCCTTCAATTACCGAAAACAAGGCGTATTGCCGATTTATTCGGATAAATCCACCCTAGATGAGGTGATTAGTCGTTTTTCTTATGCATTTCAGAAGCCTAACCCAGAATATGGATGGTTTAGGCCCGCATTAGAGGCCATTGCAATCGATGAACATATTGGAAAACCGTATAAAATCACAGATGAAATCACGATTATTCCATTTTACCTGGATCATGGTAGCTGCATGACATTGGGCTTAAGAATCAATGATGTCGTGTATTCAACGGATGTGAAAGACTTTCCTGAGAGTGCAGAGCCATTCTTACAAGATATCAACACGTGGATTGTCGATTGCCTAAGACCCGAGCCAGCGCCAACACACGCACATTTAGATATGACGCTTGAGTGGATTGAGCAATACAAGCCAAAGAGGGCCATTCTGACACATATGAGTCACGCATTTGACTATGATGATTTGAACCGCAAATGCCCTGAACACGTGACTCCAGCTTATGATGGGCTGCGCATCACTGCCTAAGCATCATTGTTTTCCATAATATATATTATAAGATCATTGTTTGGTGAGATGTGAGCAGGAAGAGGATGAGGCAAGCCTTAAACCCTACTTCTTAAAAGAGCCGCAGAAGTATATAAAGATAAAGGAGAAATAAAGCCAGATACGCCCAATAATACCGTCCAACCAATCGATACACTCATATCAACCGCAGAGACTCCAAATACAAGAATGGGAAAGTAAAATGGCATAATCATGAGGATAATAACTTCAGATTTCATTTGCTTGCCAGCAGTTGCTGCCGCACCTACCGAGCCCACGGCTAACATCGCCACAGACCCCACCAACACACTAATACATAAATTGATAATCTCTGCCTCAGGCACATGTAACATCAATGAAGTCAAAGGGATAAACAATATAATGGGAATCATAACGGCCAGCCAATGCCCTACCCATTTAGCGAGAATGGTGATCTCCAAACTTTGTGGCAATATAATCCACTGCTCAAGCAGCCCTTCTTCCGCATCCTTTTGATATAACATGGGCAATGACAATAAAAAGGCCAGCATCATGTTAATCCAAATCACCGCATAGGCAATGCGCTGCTGCAATAACGGGTCCATAGAGAAATGGTGCGCATACAACGCCGCAATAATCACAAATGCTCCATATATTTGAATAAGATATCCTTTATTCTTAATGTAATGAGTTAAAGAATGCCCTACCAGATGCCAAAACATAATTTATTACCTTAAGTTTTTCTTATAACTATCTATATTTAATATAGAAACATGTTCTTCGCTTACATGAGAATGCAACGACATCACGATAATACCGCCCTGCTCCTTACGCGTTGCAACCAAAGACTCCATTAACGCCACCCCCTCATCATCCATATGACTTGCCGGCTCATCGAGCAACCAAACGCTCGCTGGGCTAAGGATCAATCGGGCCAACGCCACGCGCTGCTTCCATCCCGCTGATAAATGTGCCGATAAAACATCGCGATAGCGATTCAGATCGAAATAATGAAGCGCCGCATCTAACAATTCAGAGCGATCATATAACTTTGCCCAAAACTGAAGATTCTCCTCGACGGTGAGATACGGCACAACGGCCAGCCGATGCCCAACATACGCCACATGCTTACCATAGAGCGGGCTGTTAGATATATTACTGTTATTAAATAGTATTTCACCGTAGGAAGGCTGCAGCACCCCAGCCAGTAATTTGAGCAACGTGCTCTTGCCGGAGCCGTTTTTTCCCTTTAGCACCAATATATTACCAGACTCAAGCCGCGCGCTAAGACCACGAAACAGTTCGTAGCCACCGCGCTCCATATGCAAATTCTTCCATTCGAGTGTGTCTTTTGTCACGTTTTTTAACGAAGTCTTAAGTAAAAAAAGGTTATAAGCAAATGTTGGTAATCACCATCACCAAACTATGCTAGATTCCTAGCAACTGTTGCAAGAATTAACAGAGCAGTATGAACAGAATAACAGGAGAGACACAAATGACGAACGCTAGCATTGACTCACTAGGCACAAAATCGTCTTTAAAAATCAATGGTGTGGCTTATCATTATTACAGCATTCCGGCTGCCTCTGAAAGCTTGGGCACCGATCTGTCTCGTCTTCCCTACTCCATAAAAGTGCTATTAGAGAATCTTTTGCGTCACGAAGACAACCGTTCGGTGCACAAAGAAGATATCTCCGCATTCGTTACATGGCTGAATGAAAAGAAGAATCCTCAGGAAATTGCATACCGCCCTGCCCGCGTCCTCATGCAAGATTTCACCGGTGTGCCAGCTGTCGTTGACCTAGCTGCCATGCGTGAAGCAGTATCGCACATGGGAGGGGATCCTAAGAAAATCAATCCATTATCACCTGTTGATCTGGTCATTGATCACTCGGTAATGGTCGATAAATATGCGAGCAACAACGCATTCAAAGACAATGTAGATATTGAAATGCAGCGCAATCAAGAGCGCTACGAATTCCTGCGCTGGGGACAAAACGCTTTTGATAATTTCCGCGTGGTGCCACCGGGAACCGGTATCTGCCATCAGGTGAATTTAGAATATTTGGCACAAGTCGCTTGGACCAAGCAAGTCGGTGATGAAACCGTCGTCTACCCAGACACACTTGTTGGAACCGATAGCCACACCACCATGATAAACGGTTTGGGCGTGCTTGGCTGGGGTGTTGGCGGTATTGAGGCTGAGGCTGCAATGCTCGGCCAGCCTATTTCAATGCTCATTCCTGAAGTGGTCGGATTTAAACTGTCCGGCTCAATTAAAGAAGGCACCACTGCAACTGACTTGGTGCTAACCATCGTACAAATGCTGCGCGAAAAAGGCGTGGTGGGCAAGTTCGTTGAGTTTTATGGTGACGGTCTGGATCAGCTATCATTGGCTGACCGCGCAACGATCGCAAATATGGCCCCTGAATATGGCGCAACCTGCGGCATCTTCCCGGTAGACCAAGAAACCATCAATTATCTGAAGCTTACCGCACGCGATGATGATCGCATTGCGCTTGTAGAAGCCTATGCGAAGGCGCAAGGTATGTGGCGCGACGAAAATTACGCAGAGCCTGTCTTCTCAGATACACTCTCTCTTGATATGTCTAGCGTAGAGCCAAGCCTAGCTGGCCCAAAGCGCCCACAAGACCGCATTGCCCTATCACAAGCATCTGGCGCATTTGCGGGTGAAGTGGAAAAGCTAAACACCGGTAACACCACTCCAGGCCAGCGTGTGGGCGTGAATAGCAAAGAGTTTGATCTAGGTCATGGCGATGTCGTGATCGCAGCCATCACCAGCTGCACTAACACATCAAATCCTAGCGTCATGCTAGCGGCCGGATTGGTCGCGAAAAAAGCGCGCGAAAAAGGATTGCAAACCAAACCGTGGGTGAAGACCTCTTTAGCACCCGGATCAAAGGTTGTAACCGAATATTTGGAAAAAGCACAACTCCAGGACGACCTCGACGCACTCGGATTTAACCTCGTTGGCTATGGCTGCACCACTTGTATTGGCAACTCTGGCCCACTCATGCCCGAGATTGAAGAATCCATTAAAGACAACCAGTTAGTGGTCACTTCCGTGCTCTCAGGAAATCGCAACTTCGAAGGGCGCGTCCACCAATTGGTCAAAGCCAACTATCTAGCCTCCCCTCCATTGGTGGTGGCATATGCTTTAGCTGGCTCTATGAATGTTGACGTGCTCAATGATGCCATTGGCAATGACTCAGATGGTAATCCTGTCTATCTGAAAGACATCTGGCCGACCAATGCCGAAGTGAAGGCTGTGGTAGAATCATGCGTCACCTCTGACATGTTCCGCGAGAAATATGCAGATGTGTTCTCTGGTGAGCCAGAATGGCAATCCATCAAAACCTCTGCTGGTCTTACCTATCAGTGGAATGACGCAAGTACCTATGTGCAAAACCCACCATATTTTGAAGGTATGCAGCCAGTTTCGACCGGTGGGAATATTCAAGACATTGAAAATGCTAGCATTCTAGCACTTCTGGGGGACAGTATCACCACCGACCATATCTCACCTGCCGGTAACATTGCCGCAGATGGTCCAGCCGCAAGATATTTGACCGATAACAAGGTGGTTCAGGCTGACTTCAACTCATTTGGCTCTCGTCGTGGTAACCACGAAGTGATGATGCGCGGCACCTTTGCCAATATCCGTATTAAAAACGAGATGGCTCCTGGTACCGAGGGCGGCGTCACTACCTACATCCCATCAGGCGATCAGATGAGTATTTACGACGCAGCCATGAAGTACAAAGAAAGCGACACGCCACTCGTGGTAATTGCTGGTAAAGAATATGGCACCGGCTCATCACGCGACTGGGCGGCGAAAGGCACCAACCTTCTGGGTGTGAAAGCAGTCATTGCCGAGAGTTTCGAGCGTATTCACCGCTCTAACCTTGTCGGTATGGGCGTGATTCCACTCATGTTCAAAGATGGTGATAGCCGTAAATCGCTCAAGCTGGATGGTACAGAAACCGTGAGCATTGTCGGTCTATCAGGCGAAATTAAGCCGCGCATGGACGTAAAATGCAACATTACCAGAAAAGATGGCAGTACAGAGTCTATAACGCTGCTGTGCCGAATTGACACCGCAGATGAATTATCATACATTCAAAATGGTGGCATTCTTCAGTATGTTATGCGCAACCTGATGAGTGCAGCCTAAGAATAGACAGGTTACGAATGAAAAGAGGCTAAGTCTTATGAACGACGAAACCAACACTTCCGGTGAAGATAAATACGAACCAGATAATATCTCACGTATTATCATGCTGATTTATGGCACACTGGAAACTGGCGGGCCATTCTGGTGCTATGTCGCTGTTAAACCTAGCCAATTTGACGCATTCCAAGAAGCCGAAACCTCTGGAAAACTAGATCTGTATAACTTCGACCAATTTGGCGAAGTGGTAGTCTCCGGCGAAGGCGATAAGCCACCTAAAGAGGTTACACAGAAGGTAGCAGAGATGTATAACACCAACCCTGCGGACTTCTTCAAACCGATTGATCCAAAGGCTGAAATCAATCGTAAGATCGATGAGCTAAAGTCTCAGGAACAGCAGGACACCTAGGCTTCCCCTCTCCCTTCGTATTGAATTTGCAATAGAAACTTCACCGAACTGTCACACACAATCGTGTGGGCCTATGGTACAACTTGATTATCGATAGAAATTTTATAGTCAGCGAAGGAGTTTATCATGGCTGAAGAACAAGGTGGCGCACTAGCCGGAATCGCAAAGATTGGAAAGGTTGTCCTAGCAGTTGCCGCTGTAATTGGTATTGCTGCCGCAGCAGGCTACGGTGTTGAATCACTAGGTGGCGAACGAATTTACGGCCAATTAGGCGGTGGTATCGGTGCGAGTCTTCTAGACATACCAAATCAAATCGTATCATGGCTCTCATCCTTTACTGGCGGAGAAGTGGGTACCACGGATGGTCTTCCTGGTATTGAACAGGTTGGCGAAGCCGCAAAAATTGACCCTGAAGTGATAAATTCACTAAATGAACAAGCGAATACTCTTGGTGGCACAGATGGCGTATTAACTGCTAACGTGAAAGAGTTAGGCGAGTTTGTAACTGAGTTAGAAAAGCTCAAAGGCACAAACCCTGACCTATATGCTAAAATCGTCGATTCATTCGATAGCCATGGCTTTTCCATTGACAAGCTTAAAGCAGCGGCAGACAGCTTAGCCACTGTCGAGAATGTAGACTTTAAGAACATGACCGGTAAAGAACTTACCGATTACATCAAAAATGCAAATTATTTGCATGATTCTATAGAAGCCTTTAATTCATCTGAAGGCTATATCTCTCAAGCTATTGATGACAAAGCTAAAGAAGTGAAATTAGCCATTGATGGTTTGGATGTAGACAGCAAAGACTTTGCAGCAGACAAAGCAGCAGAGTTGAAAAAGCTGACTGATTTTAAAGCAGGCTTTGAGCCATTCCAAACCGCAACCACTGAAGCACGTGACGCTATCACGACAGCTAAAAACGGTTTGTTGGAACTTCGTAATGCGCAACATGCGGTACTGAATCCAAGCATCAACCCTTATGCAGCCACAGCAGCAGTAGCTGCCGGTGGTGCAACGGCTTACGGTATTGCAAAAATGGGTTCTCATGCAGAGCGTGAGGAAGCCCGTCGCGAGATGCCGCAAGATAACCAAGTTTACGTATAAGAAACTGAAAGAAACAGGATGGCTAGCCCATCACAAGACCGCTCTACAACATGGGGCAAAATGTTTGAAACTGGCAAGGCCGCAGTGAAAGTCACACTCGCGGCCTTCGCTTTCGCCTTTGTATCCCTTGTCCTTTATCATTTTGGTGTAAATGTCTACGAGAACGACATTGCAGGAACCGGCTTTGGCGATGCCATGTCTGAGGCTTGGAAAAGCGGTGTCAGCGCTACCCAAAGTGTCTGGGGTAGCATTGAAGGCTTCTTCTCTGATGTCACCAGCGCTGGCGGCACTCCAAGCGACACATGGTCATGGATGCAGGAGCAATGGCAGAAACCTTGGGTAAAGGCCGGAACGGTCATCTCAGGTTTAGGTATTGGCGCAATCATGATCAATGAGGCAGGCAAAGAACCTGCAAGACGCCCGCAACCTCAACCAGCCGTACAAACTTATCGCCCTCGCCCTACTCGCTGTAACCAGCTACCACCATTGCCAAGCGCCACCGCATCACAAGACGAATTCCGCGCACTTAAGCAACGCCTAGACGCAGCCCGCGCACAAGAACGTGGTCTTGCCTAACTAATCGAGTTTGACGGTTAATTTCGTCCCCAGAAAACGCAATCCGAACCATAAGATCGCCGCACCTATGCCTAGCCCCAGCCACGAAGGTAGGCCATAAGCGCATGGAATAACGCATGAAATTATCGCAACCGCGGCTACAAACAGCGCATAAGGCATCTGGGTGCGCACATGATCCATGTGAGAGCAGTCAGAAGCAAGCGATGATAGAATTGTCGTATCAGAAATAGGTGAACAATGATCACCCCAGACCGCACCAGACATCACCCCAGCCGAGACACTAAACAAAATCGGCCAGTAAGCCGCAGGCTCTAAGCCGCTAGAGCTCACCAAAGACCAGGCAAGCGGAATCACGAGCGGAATCAGAATACCCATCGTACCCCAGCTAGAGCCGGTAGCAAATGCGGTAATGGCTGCAATCACAAACACAATCAATGGCAACCACTCTGCCGACATGCCATCCCCTACAAAGGAGACGACATATTGTGCCGTGCGCAGATCGGTGTTCACATCAGCAATTGCCCACGCAAAGGTCAGAATCATCACGGCCATAAGCATGGGTTTAAAGCCATCTTCCATCGCCTCCATGGCGCTAGAAAGGTTCAGCGACTTGGTGAAAACCGAAATCAAGATAGCAGAGATCAGGCTTAGCAATGCCGCCCATAACATTGAGCGAAATGGATCAGCCGAACCCAGAATTTCACGCAGGCCACTCCCGTCACCCGTCACAAACAAACCGTAAATGGTGGTCCCAATCAAAATTGCAATCGGAATGGCGGCCTTAAACGCGCCGGTATTGCCCTGCTCTACCTCTTCTTTGCCACCAACACCCATCTGCTCAATCGCACGCTTTTCAGCCGCTAGCATTGGCCCAAAATCACGACGCGAAACAATGATAAACACAATGAATATGAGCATCAGCAATGGGTAGAAGCTATAGCTGATCGACTCGACAAACAGCTCATAGGCAGACAATTCAAAACCTTCTAGGTCTTTGATCACGCCTTCTAGCAACGAAATCTGGAAACCAATCCACGTCGTCACGAGCGCAACGCACGCCAACGGCGCTGCCGTAGAATCTACCAAAAATGCAAGCTTCTCGCGTGAAATGCCTAACTTATCGGTCATTGGGCGCATCGTCTTACCGACAATCAGCGTATTGGCGTAATCATCAAAAAAGACAACAAAACCAAGCAAGTACGTCGAAAGTTGCCCGCGAGTACGGTTATGGGCAAATTTGGTAATCCAATGCACGACCCCTCGCATGCCACCATTTGCCGAGATGATGCCGATCGTTCCACCAATCAGCAGGGTAAAGCCCACCACCGACATATGATCGCCTGAGCCATCTGCCGGCACCAATGCACGTAGCATATAGGTATCGACCACACGCAGCAATCCTTGTAAGAAGCCGTCGACCAGCCCGCCTTCCATAATGGCCGCACCTGCCCAAATACCGACAAATAACGAGACAAACACCTGACGAGTCAAAAACGCCATACCAATGGCTAATAATGCAGGAAGTAGCGATAATTCACCGAAATCTTTAACCACGCTGACTTCAGCAGCCCCCACCTCAGCAAATGCCGGAAGAGCAATACAAAGCCCCAAAACTCCAAAAACGATGGTCGAAATACGCATTTATCCTTTTTACGCCCGCCTAATCTTACGATCAAGCGGTAAGCAACGCTTGTGTAAAACACTTATTTTTCAATGAAATGTCATGAGACTGTCATTTGTTGGCCATGTAGGCACATGGTAAAATTATAGTGAGACGAACTATGCATGATGCAATGACAGAAACGATATTTATAGAAGGCGACATCGCCTCGAAGATTCGCTTTATGGCGAGCGCAATGCGCGATAAGCCATGGAGCCTTAATGTCGTATTGCCAAAAGACTATGAAAACAGCCCAACCAAACAGCGCGAATTACTCGACGGTTTAAAACGCACTGACGCTGAACTCGCGTTAACACGCAATAATCATGATCAACTTACCTTAGGCCTGAATTATAGCCCAGCTACACTCACTGCCGCGCAAAAAGCAGCCTATGGTGCTAAGGAATACGCCAAAGGCATATTCGGTGATAGCGCACGACTAATCGGCGCCATCTATCTCATGGGCGATGCTATGGTGACGCTCTCACCAATGCTCAATAAAAGCCCAACCGCGCAAGCAGAGAAAAACAATATCCTGCACGGATTAAAAGACCCGTATAATGTCATGCAATATTTCCAGGGCATCTCTACGGTATTGCAATCGATTGTCTACGCACACTACGCACGAGACGGTAAAGACACATTGCTCAATCAGCTAGATGATCACCTAGATATCGCACAGCAGGAAAAGCAAAACCCTCTCGATGTGAAGCTGTGGCACGGCCATGAGCCTGAACAAAGCCTATGGTCAGAGATGAACCAATTCTTATATGACCACGCCATTACCGTTGGCGCAGGCCTTATGATGGCGGGTCAAACCGGCTATATTGCAGGTGGTTTGCTACGGCAAAACAGATGGGCCAAACATTTAGCTGACTACGAAAAAGGCCAATTAGGTAAAGACACAAAAACCTTCCTTGAGACCTTTGCCACTGACAAAAAGATCAGCACCAAAGAGAAGATATTACTTAATAAAAAAGCGGGCCTTATGGAGATCGGCCGTGGTGCGCTGTCTATCCTAACTTGGGCCACGTTCATTCGCACCAGTAAGGAGCATGAGAAAAAAGCCAACTGGAATGACGATCCATTCGAACGCGCTAAGCAAGAGCTGGATGAAAACCCACAACGCTTTGCAGCGATTATGTCAATGGCATCTAGTGCTTTTGGTATGTATGCGGGTGCCGCCAAAGGTAACGCACTACAGAAACTGGGCGAAGGCACCTATTTAGGCGCAGACGCACTCATGTTTGTGACCCGTAAGAAAGACTATGGGCGCGATAATGCAGAGAATAATGACATTATTATACAAGCTGGCGCAGAATTTATCGCCAATGCACCATTTGCCTTGGGCGCACAGGCCAAATCAGACTTTGTAAGAGATTTAGCTGAGTATTTTGTCACCCATGAACAAGAACATAAGCCAGATGAAAAGCGCTTAAGAGAACGCCAAGCGATTATAGCCGATGAAATGGAAGCGGTATTAAATGATACCGAAACCGCCTATGACCACACGATTGCAGCGGCCATTGACATCATTCAAAAGTTCCCACCTGAGAAGCATGCAGACGTCGCTCATAAACTTAGTTATTATTTGGCTAATCAATCCACTATCTATGCCACCCCGGAAGAAATAGAACAAAGCCTGCAAAAAGGCTTAAAGAATGTCATGCATGTTCAGCGCAAACCTCACATTGCAGAACTAGACGCATCCATGCAGCGTTTAGTCGCCGCAATCCCGGGTATGGATGATGCTTCGCAATCTGTAAAACTCTATGATGTCATCGAACATTGTATTGGCACAGACCCAAAGAAAGAGGCGCCAACCCATCCGGACTCGGAAGTGAAAATGGCTAAACATTTAGGCCAACAACAAATCACCGAGAGCAATGTCGCGATCTAAGGCGCATTTTTATTCATAAAACACTAGACTAACCAATCTTTTATCGCTATAAGCGCCCTCCCTCTTGGGTATATGCAAAGTCAACCGAAAGTAGGAGATACAAAATGGCTGTAGCAATTAGATTACAACGCGGTGGCGCAAAGAAACGCCCTTATTACCGCATCGTCGTAACCGATAAACGTATGCCACGTGATGGCCGTTTCATCGAAAAAGTGGGTACATTCAACCCAATGCTTCCTAAGGATAGCGCTGAACGTCTGACCCTTAAAAAAGATCGCATCGAGCACTGGCTAAAAGTTGGCGCACTGCCTTCAGAGCGCGTGCACGGCTTCCTTCATAAAGAAGGTATTCTGGAAGAAGCGTTTGACGTATCACACCGTCCGCAAAAATCTCGTAAGCGTCCAGACAAGAAAACCCGCAAAGAGCTAAAAGCAGAAGCGGATGAAGCTGCAAAGGCAGAAGCAGAAGCGGCACCAGCCGAAGAAGCTCCGGCTGAGGAAGCGGAAGCAGCGCCTGCTGAAGAAGCACCAGCTGAAGAAGCGGCAGCGGAAGAAAGCACAGAAGAGACCAAAGAATAATAACGTTTTACCATAGGAGTCTCTCATGGAAATCGCACTAGCATTAGTCGGTGTAGGCTACATCCTTATCGGCATGTACATGCAAGCTTACTAAGCAAACATTATGCAACATCACGATACGCTTGTGGCTGTAGGGGTAATTACCTCTGCCCACGGCGTACGTGGTGAAGTTAAAATCAAAAGTTTCACCGAATCCCCCGAAGACCTGACGGCATATGGCACACTCACAGATGCCGATGGCAAAGCATTGCAGATTCAAATCAAAGGCCATTCTAAAGGCCAGCTCATCGCCCGCCTGAAAGATATCAATGATCGCAATCAGGCCGAAGCGCTCAAAGGCAAAGAATTATTCATTCACAGAGACCAGCTCCCTGAATCCGATGATTCGGACGGCTTCTATATTACCGATATGATCGGCCTAAAGGTAAGCTTAGGTGATGGCACTCCCTTTGGCATTATCAAGGCGGTTCATAATTTTGGCGCCGGTGACGTGATCGAAATCAAACGTAACGATACCAAGAAGACCGAATTACTATCCTTCACCGATGCATGCTTTCCGGTGGTAGACATTAAGAAGTCGCTGATTGTCTGTAATCCCCCCGAATATGTAAAAGGTACGCCAGAGAAACAGGAGGAAGACGATGTTTAAAAGCTGCGTCATCACCCTATTTCCAGAAATGTTCCCCGGCCCTCTTGGTTATTCATTGATTGGAACCGCTCTTAAGGAGCAAAAATGGGACCTTCAAACCATCAATATCCGCGACTTTGGCCACGGCAAACACGCCCAAGTCGATGACACACCTTACGGCGGCGGCGCGGGCATGGTGTTGCGTGCAGATGTCATCGGACCAGCTATCGACAAGGCTTTCGAGCTACTTCCAGACGCTAAACTCGCCTTTATGTCCCCTAAAGGTGAACACTTCACTCAAAAGCACGCGGTTTCGCTGATCGAATCCCCACTCATTATACTGTGTGGACGTTTCGAAGCGGTAGATGAGAGAATAATAGATAAATATCAACCGATTGAACTATCTATCGGCGATTTTGTCATGACCGGCGGAGAGCTGGCAGCCATGGCTATGTTAGATGCGTGCGTGCGTTTATTGCCGGGCGTTGTGGGCGAAGAAACATCATTACATCAAGAAAGTTTCGGTTTAGATGAAAAATATGCTTGCCTGCTGGAACATCCTCACTATACTAAGCCGCCCAATTGGCAGGGGCTTGCAGTTCCTGACGTGCTAACCAGCGGAAATCATGCCAAGATTGATGCGTGGCGGTTAGAACGATCAGAAGAGATAACCAAGCAGCGCCGTGGGGACATGTGGAAACAATATTTGGCGAACAAGGAATAGTGCCATGAACTTGATTCAAACGCTTGAAAAAGAAGCTCTAGAAAAACACGGCAACAAACGCATCGATGCGTTTGATGCGGGTGATACCGTACGCGTGAACGTAAAAATCGTGGAAGGCGCGAACGAGCGTATTCAGGCATTCGAAGGCATTTGTATCGCTAAGAAAGATCGCGGTGTTCATTCTTCATTCACCGTTCGCAAAATCAGCCATGGTGAAGGTGTAGAGCGTATCTTCCCACTATACGGTCCTCGTATTGACTCAGTGGAAATGATCCGCCGTGGTGATGTGCGCCGTGCGAAACTATACTACCTACGTGGTCGTACTGGTAAGGCAGCACGTATTAAAGAGAAAATGGACTTCGGTAAAACCGACCTGGATGCGGTTAAAGAGAAGAAAGAGGCTCGCCAAAAGGCTCGAGCCGAACGCAAAAAGGCGATAGAAGAAAAGAAAGCGTCTTAAGCTTAAAAGATTCAAGGGGGCGCACGCCCCCTTTTTCGTATCTAATACCATCATCTGTAAAAACAAAATCAGCACAGAGAAGTGATTCATGACACAGCCTAAAACTATCTACGATAAAATTGTCGACGCCCACCTAGTCCACGAAGCCGAAGACGGCACTTGCCTACTCTATATTGACCGCCAGTTGATTCACGAAGTTACCAGCCCGCAAGCCTTTGAAGGATTGCGCATGGCAGGCCGCCCAGTGCGCCGCCCCGATGCAACTTTGGCCGTAGCAGACCATAACGTGCCAACCACGCCAGACCGTGCTGAGGGCATTAAAGATGAAACCTCCCGCATTCAGGTGCAGACGCTCGAAGATAACTGCGCCGAGTTTGGCATTCAGTATTATAAAATGGACGATAAGCGCCAAGGTATTGTGCATATCGTTGGCCCAGAGCAAGGCTTCACCCAACCGGGCATGACGATTGTCTGCGGTGATTCGCACACCTCTACTCACGGCGCATTCGGCTCACTCGCTTTCGGTATTGGTACCAGCGAAGTCGAGCATGTGCTCGCCACCCAAACCTTAATTCAAAAGCGCGCCAAAAACATGCTGGTCAAAGTTGACGGCAAACTACCATTCGGCGTCACCGCAAAAGACATCACGCTCGCTGTTATTGGCCGCATTGGCACCGCTGGCGGAACGGGCTATGTTATTGAGTATGCTGGCGAAGCGATTCAGTCACTTTCAATGGAAGGTCGCATGACCGTCTGCAATATGAGCATTGAAGCAGGCGCACGTGCGGGCCTGATCGCACCAGATGAGAAAACCTTTGAATATATTAAAGGCCGCCCACTCGCGCCAAAAGGTGATGATTGGGAGAAAGCCGTTGCTTACTGGAAAACCCTTCCTTCAGACGCAAATGCGCATTACGACACGGTTATTGAGCTGAATGCCGACGATATCGTACCGCAAGTCACATGGGGCACCAGCCCAGAAGATGTGCTGCCAATCACTGCGGATATTCCGGCATCAGTTGAAGGCAAAAACCAAGACGCGGTTGATCGCGCACTGGATTATATGGGCCTGACCGCTGGCACGCCATTACAAGAAGTCGCCATCGATAAGGTATTCATTGGTTCATGCACCAATGGCCGCATCGAAGATTTCCGCGCCGCCGCCGAAGTGGCGAAAGGCCGCAAAGTGGCAAGCTCTGTCATACTAGCAATGGTGGTTCCGGGTTCTGGCTTGGTGAAAGAACAAGCCGAAGCCGAAGGCTTAGATAAAATTTTCGTGGAAGCAGGCTTTGAATGGCGTGAGCCGGGCTGCTCTATGTGCTTGGCGATGAATGCCGACAAACTAGCTCCCGAAGAGCGCTGTGCATCAACCTCCAACCGCAACTTTGAAGGCCGCCAAGGCCGCGGCGGACGCACACATCTTATGTCTCCAGCCATGGCCGTTGCTGCCGCAATTACCGGCAAATTAACCGATGTTCGCACATTGCAAGAATCATCATTGGAGCAAGCGAGCTAACCACAAGGAGTTAATCTCATGAGTTTTTGGAGCCGCATGTTCAGCTGGATTCGCAATCCATTCACCTATAAACGTCGCCAACAAGAGTGGGCGAACCGCTTCGATCAGCCACCCGCTAATCCAAGCAATCCGCTACCGCTCGATCCGGGCCGCGACCCTTGGAGAACCTAGAGAATGGGTACATTCATCAAAATCGTCGGTATTTTATTTCTGCTCGCCCTTGCTGGTGGAGGCATTTGGTTTGGCTTCCAGATCAAACAAGGCGTAAAGCTGGATAAAACCTCACGCACTTTCGTTGAAACACAACTGCCAAAGCTCGCTAAGAATCGCTGGTATGGCCCGCATATGCGCCCCATTGCCCACACCAAATTTATGGAAGCGGTGAGCATGGAAGATTGGCAGAAATTATCAGAAAAATACTATAGAGCACTCGGCCCTATGCAGGAATTCGGTGAATGTCAGGGACAGGCAAAAATCCATTACGGTGATGGCGGTAAGCTCATTACCGCTGATTATGCCTGCGATGCATTCTTTGAGAAAGCCGCCGCTAAAATTGAGGTTCAGCTAACCCCTGAAGGTGCTGATACCAATTGGAAAATCATTAAAATCAACATTGTCTCAAACGCGTTTTTATAGGAATCAACATGCTTAAGCATTTTGCTATACTCACCTCTTTCGCACTCTTTCTTTCAGCCTGCTCTACAGGCACCGCATATGATTTGGGAGCAAATGTCGAAGAAGGAGAAACGCTCGGAAATTATCAAATCACTACTCTGGAAGTCGTACCAACTAATCCGTCAATGGCTCAAGATAAAGACTTCCAAATCATCAAGCCTTTTATTGAAAGAGAGTTGGTGCAAGCCTTTACGAATGTTGGCACAAATCGCCCGGCAGCTGGCTTAACCGTTGAAATTACCCATATCAGTGCAGAACTTAACGCCTTTACAGCCGCCATGGTCGGTGATGGATATAACATCAATGGGCGCGCTCATGTATGGCAAGGCAACCGCAATAATAAAATAGCTGATGTTAAAGTAATCAGTCATACCGGCCCGCTTGGTGGTGGCATTATTGGCGTTTTCAACGCAGCTAACACAAGCGAACAAGAAGAAATGGCATACAGAAATGAAGTAGCATCTCTATTTGCACGTGAAATTCGTGGAGCCATCTATCCAGAATACGATAATTAAGAGGAAATCATGGAAAAATTCACAAACGTAACCGCTACTGCAGCTCCACTCGCGCTGCCTAACATCGATACGGATATGATTATCCCTAAGCAATTTTTGAAGACCATTAAGCGCACCGGCCTATCGGAAGGCCTATTCTTTGAAATGCGTTACGATGTCGACGGTAACAAAATCGAAGATTTCATTTTGCATAAAGAGCCATACGATAAAGCAGAAGTCCTTATTGCTCTTGATAATTTCGGATGTGGATCATCTCGTGAGCATGCGCCTTGGGCCCTGCTCGACTTTGGAATTAAATGTGTGATTGCCCCTAGCTTCGCCGATATTTTCTTTAATAACTGCTTTAAGAATGGAATCCTTCCTATTGTTTTACCAAAAGAACAAGTGGAAGAACTGATTGATTTTGCCAAGCAGCCAGACAATAACTTCACCGTTGATCTGGACAACCAAATTGTACGAGCGTCCAATAAAGAATATGCGTTCGATGTCGACCCATTCCGCAAACATTGTCTGCAACAAGGCTTGGACGATATTGGTTTGACCTTAGAGAAGTCGCAGCATATTGATGAATACGAAACAAAACGCCGCGACCAAGCGCCGTGGCTGTTCCAAAACGCCGGTTAATCAGGAGGCCACCATGTCAAAGAACACCCTTATTGCAATCATCGTCATTCTGGCTGCTGGTCTGGGCTATTACATCTATCAAGACCAACAAAAAGAGCAGGTCTCGCTATCGATTGGCGATAAATCGATTTCTATCGAAGCTCAGTAAATTTTATGGATAAATATCTCGACACCTTTATGCAGGTCTCAGCACTAGAAGTGCTAGCTGCAACCGTCGCCATGTATGCGGTCTCTAGCATTTGGTTCGCCGTATTATTCGCAGATAAATGCGCCGAGCTTAAAGGCGTCGCGCCCGGCGAGAATTGCAATCCCACCAAATCCATGCTGATTAAAGGTTTTCTCGCCTATATTCCCGTCGCCTTTTTGATCGGCGTCATTGATGTGCACGCACAAGGCAACCCAATCGCAATTTTCGCGTCTGTCGGAGTGGTTTGGCTGTTCATGTTCTTCGATATGATCCACGCCACCATCTGGGAAGAGATGCCTTTTAAGCTATTTTTAATCTATATATTCAATACATTAGCCACCTACTCCGCAGCTGGCACAGTCTTCTGGCAAATCTCGTAATCGCTTGTTGTTCCCTCAAAAATAGTGTATGCTATAGGCATAAACGTTTCAGGTAGGAACACAAAATGACGACTGTAGGTGCAACCCAAGTAGGTATGTTGCTCGGCGGTAATAACCGATCTTCAAGCCATTCTTATCAAGATAATCTATCAACCAATCTCAATGGTGCGCTTGGCTATTCATCCATCGCGGATACGACTTCGATCATGCTCAATGAGGCATATTCGGAACATTTGCCAAGTGTCAAAACGCCAACCCCACTCGAGAATTTGCGTAAGTTCGCACAAGAATATATGGCCGATGATGATGCGAAGAAGCTAATCGCTACCATCGATGCGGTGCAAGACTTGCATGAGTTTGTGAGCAGTGAGAACTATGCAGACCGTGTCGCAGATTTGCTTTCAGGAAGAAAAGAAGGTGCTGGCAGCTTTGGTGCCGGACTGTTGATAAACGCACTGTTTTAGCAAGTTTTCTGCGCCTCACAGCTTGACCTAAGCGCACATTCATTCTACATTCCCGCTCCAAACTTTTGTGAAAAGGGAATGAAATGGCGTCTAAGCATATTCTATTATTGCCTGGTGATGGCATTGGGCCAGAAGTAGTCGGTGAAACCGCAAAAATCATTAAGTGGTTCTCTAACAATTCAGACACGCAATTCGAAACTTCCGAAGCATTACTTGGTGGTATTGCTTACGATGAGGCTGGCAGCCCCTTCCCCGATAAAACCCTACAAGCCGCAAAGAAAGCTGATGCCATTCTGCTTGGTGCAGTGGGTGGCCCTAAATGGGAGTCGCTGGATTACAGCGTACGCCCAGAGCGCGGCCTACTTGGCATTCGTAAAGAGCTTGGCCTATTCGCGAACCTGCGCCCAGCCATGTGCTTTGATGCATTAGCCGATGCTTCTAGCCTAAAGAAAGAGCTAGTTGCTGGCCTAGATATTATGATTGTGCGCGAGCTAACCGGTGGCATTTACTTTGGCGAGCCTCGTGGCGTGGTCGAAGAAAATGGCAAACGCCGCGGCTTCAACACCCTTGCTTACCGCGATGATGAAGTACAACGCATCGCGCGCGTCGCATTCGATTTAGCATCCAAGCGCAACAAGCGCCTCTGCTCTGTCGATAAAGCGAACGTGTTAGAGGTCACCGAGATGTGGCGCGAAGAAGTACAGAAAATCGGCGATAGCGAATATAGCGATATAGAACTAACGCACATGTATGTCGATAACGCATCGATGCAGCTTGTGCGTAATCCAAAGCAATTCGATGTGCTGGTTACCACCAACATGTTCGGCGATATCTTGTCTGATTGCGCTGCCATGCTAACCGGCTCACTCGGCATGCTTCCTTCTGCGTCTCTCGGCGAAGAAATCGATAGCAAACGCGCGGCATTATACGAACCAGTACACGGCTCAGCGCCTGACATTGCAGGCCAAGGCGTCGCAAACCCTATCGCTACCATCTTAAGCTTTGCCATGATGTTGCGTTACTCATTTAACCTACAACATGAAGCGGATATGCTAGAAAACGCCGTGTCAGACGTGCTGGCACAGGGCCTGCGCACTGGCGATATCATGTCAGAAGGTGGCAAGAAAGTTGGCACCGCAGAAATGGGCGCAGCGATCATCGCTGCATTAGAAGCACAAAAAGCAAAGGCAGCAGCATAATGACCAAACTATTACTCACCACACTGACTATCTTACTTGGCGCATCCATCGCATGGGCGAACCCGTATGCAAATAACCCTGACATTCAAAAAGCTCAGGAAATGATGCAGAAAATGCAGAATATGACACCAGAACAGCAGCAACAATATATCATGCAAATGCAGCAAAATATGATGCAGGCGCAAAGCTGTTTTTCTCAAATCGATCAGCAGAAGATGAACGCCTTGATGGCGCGCGGTCAAGCAGTCTCGAATAAAATCGAAACCATGTGTAAGGCCGGAAATGTCTCTGCCGCAGAAAAATACGCAATGACCGAAGGCACGAAGATGATGAATGACCCGACCGTCAAACAACTTCAAGCCTGCTCAAAAGACATGATGGAAAAATTAAAAGGCAAGTTTCCCGGTGTGTTGGACACCTCGCCAGATGGCGCCAAGGGCGGAAGCATTTGCGATGGATATGAAGGATAATATCAATGAGTTATAAAGTAGCAGTTGTCGGTGCGACCGGTAATGTAGGTCGCGAAATTTTGAATATTCTAGCAGAACGCAACTTCCCTGCTTCTGAAGTAGTGGCCGTTGCATCTCAGCGATCTAAAGGCAAAGAGGTGAGCTACGGTGAAGATCAAATCCTCACCTGTCACGCACTCGATGAATATGATTTCAGCGGCACCGATATCGCCCTCTTCTCTCCGGGTGGCAAAATCTCTGCTGAATTTGCGCCAAAAGCAGCGGCAGCAGGTTGCGTGGTGATCGATAACACCTCACATTTCCGTATGGACGAGGATGTGCCTCTGATCGTACCAGAAGTGAATGCACATGCGATTTCTGGCTACACACAGCGCAATATTATTGCGAACCCGAACTGCTCCACCATTCAGATGGTGCAAGTGCTGCAAGCCTTCCAGAAGGTGAACCCGATCAAACGTGTGGTTGTCTCGACCTACCAGTCAGTATCAGGTGCCGGCAAAGAGGCAATGGATGAGCTGTATGATCAGACTAAAGCGCTTTATGTGAATGATGAAAAAGATCCAAATAATTTCACCAAACGTATCGCCTTCAACGCCATTCCTCACATCGATAAATTTATGGATGACGGCAACACCAAAGAAGAATGGAAAATGATCGTTGAAACCAAAAAGATCATGGAGGCCGATATACCGGTCAGTGCTACTTGCGTGCGTGTGCCCGTCTTTGTTGGTCATGGCGAGTCAGTGAATGTGGAACTTGAAAACCCAATCACCATCGATGAAGCCTATGAGATTCTTGAAAATGCCGAGAATGTTAGCGTTGTAGATCGCCGTGAAGATGGCGGCTACATGACGCAAGCCGAATGCGTCGGTGAAGATGCAACCTTCGTCTCGCGCCTGCGTATCGATGCCAGCGTGCCAAACGGCCTGAATATGTGGATTGTATCAGACAATCTTCGCAAAGGTGCGGCACTCAACGCCGTACAGATTGCAGAAGAGCTGGTCTTCAACCAAAAACTAATGCCTAAGGCTGCGTAATATGGTGAAAGGGCTTACTCGTTCTGCCCTGTATGTGCCAACCGATCACGATCGGGCGATGGCTAAAACCAATACGCTGGACTGCGATATCCTCATCTTCGATCTAGAAGATGGCGTCGCACCTGACAAAAAGGCTTATGGCCGCCAAGCAATTGTGACCGCATCTGAGCGCAAAGCGTGGGCGAACTTTACCGTGATCGTGCGCATCAATCATCACAGCACACCCTATTACGAGGCTGATATCGAAACAGCGCTCACACTACCTATCGATGGCATCATGCTATCGAAAGTGTCAGGCCCAGAAGATGTCGACAAACTGGTGCACCACACTGCACTGGCTGAACGTGCAGATTTAGCCATTTGGTGCAATGTCGAAACCCCACGCGGCGTGATTAACGCATTTGATATCGCCAATCACCCGAATGTGCATGGCATTGTCGTTGGCACAAATGATCTCGCCAACGACCTCCGCGTGATTCGCAAATCCAATCGCGGCACGATCATGGGCGCATTACAGCAGCTAGTTATTGCGGCACGCGCGGCTGAGAAAACTATTCTGGATGGCACCTTCATCGATCTAGAAGATCATGATGGATTAAAGGCAGAAGCTAAACAAGGCCGCGAAATGGGCTTTGACGGCAAGACACTCATTCACCCCAAACAGATTCCCGCGACCAACACTGCCTTTGCCCCTCGCCAAAGCGACATTGATTACGCGCGCAAGGTCATCAATATCTACGAAGAAGCCATGAAAGCAGGCAAAGCCGTTACCTTGGTAGATGGTAAGATGATTGAAAAATTACATTACGATCGCGCGGTGGAACTGCTAGAGACGGTCAAAAAATCCGCCTAAACCGCATGACCATTTTGGAAAAGATGATGGAAGCCCATCTCTTTGGCTTTATCTTTCACACGGTCACCCGTGGCTGCCTTCGCACCAAACTTGATATCATTCACTGCTGCAAAAACCGGCTTTAATGCATCGGTTTGTGCTGATACTTCTTCTTTCTGACGTGTCTTCTGATTAACAGCTGCCGTGCTAAACATCGCATTCTTATAGAATGGATTACCATGAGCCAAATCATCAATACGGTGCGCATATTCATTAAACTCTAATAAGTCCGCCCCTTCTTGGAAATAACGCAATGGGCGATGCTTATGATCAAGCTTCAGCCCTTTTTCATCATTAATGAAATCATTCTTCGCTAAATATTTTCTGATCTTTTCAGCTCGGTTTTTAATCAGCTCTTTGTCAGACCCATGAAGGAACAATTCATCGACATTATTTTCGCAGGCATATGGGCGCGTACCTTTACGTTCTGCAAAATAGGTTTTCTCCATGATCTTAAAGGCCTCGCCAAATAATGGAACAGAATCTCCATGGTTAAACCCTGGCAGCAAACCTTCGCGTAAAAAATGAATAAGATCAGTAAGCGCCGGCAATCCTTGTTTCTTGGCAATATCTTTAGCGGTCTTACCATCTGGCACTTCACGTCCATCACCAAGCTCATGATCGCGGCCTTTCAGATGCTCAGCGAGCTTATCTATCCCCTCCACTTCAATCACATACATACGTAATTCATGTGGTTTACCCGCATGGGATGGATAGCGAATTTTAGACACAGGCTCCGAAAAGATTTTCTCTTCTACGCTACTGCCATCATGATCTGCATAAAATGCCGATTTTTTAACAACGGTAACCCCTTCATAACCTTCCGGCCCACCTCTAAGCAGTCGGTCTATATTGATACCTGTTTCTTCTGAAAATTCTTTCTTGGCTGTCTCAGACAAACTATGCCCTTCTTCCTGACTGCCTTTACCGAATGTGTAGGCTTTTACTTTATCGCCAAAACGCCCCTCATTAAATGGGGCCACCACTTTCCAATCGGTGTGCCCTCTGCCTAGTGACTCGGCAAGACCATTCACCTTGCCAACCAAAATAATGCCCGCCTTGCGATCTTCACGGGGCACATAATAAGCTGGGGCATAATTCTTCATCATTACCATAACAGTTTAATTTACCAAGATTTACTGGTGTTTTGCGTGACGAATAGATGAAGCATTTATGAAGATGAGACAGAGCACCAAATTATTGCCCACAAACCATGAAAATTCATGATTTTTGCTGGATTCAGCCCCCTAATTCCATATAATGCAGGCAAAATATCAATACCCTTTCGGGAGACACAATCGCACATGACTACTCAATCACGCCCCCTTTCTCCTCATTTGCAGGTCTATCGTCCCCAAATCACCTCTATGATGTCTATTTCGCACCGTGCTTCGGGTGTGTTTCTGAGCTTAGGCGCCATCATGCTGGTTGGATGGCTGTGGGCCGCCGCTTATGATATCCAGTATTTCAACGAGCTAAGCTACCATTTCAGTCAATGGTATGGGCTGCTCTTCTTGCTGGGTTGGACCAAGGCATTTTTCTATCACTTAGCCAACGGTATCCGCCATTTATTCTGGGATATCGGTAAAGGCTACGCGCTCGCCAACGTGACCCGCTCTGGCGTGTTTGTGATCTTATTCGCTTTAGGCATGACCGCACTGGTCTGGTACAACATCTACGAGAAAGGGCTAATCAATGTCCAATTCTGATGAACTTCGAAGCCCACTCGCAAATGTGCGCGGTCTAGGCTCCGCTAAAGACGGCACCGAGCATTGGTGGATGCAACGCGTTACCGCGCTGGTCCTTATCCCAACCACTATCTGGTTTATGTGCTCGCTTATTTGCAAAATCATTGGGCAAGACCATATGGCCGTTGTTGAGTGGTTTAACTCTCCTGCGGTTGCGGCAACCATGCTGGTGCTAGTCACCGCCATGTTCTACCACGCTAAACTTGGCTTACAGGTCGTCATCGAAGATTACGTACACAAGACATGCAGCAAGAAGTTTTTACTACTTCTGATCAGCATTGGCTTTCCTGTGCTGACTGCCATTTCTTGGCTTTCTATCGTTAAGCTTCACTTACTGGGTTTCTAATCCTTCAATCAAAGGACACACACAATGACCGTTACCGGTGACTATAAAATTGAAGATCATTATTACGACGTCGTAGTCGTCGGCGCCGGCGGCGCTGGATTGCGCGCAACCTTCGGCATGGCCGTAGAAGGCTTGTCAACGGCTTGTATCACCAAAGTATTCCCTACCCGCTCACACACTGTAGCGGCGCAAGGCGGTATCTCTGCGGCACTGGGTAATATGGGGCCGGATGATTGGCGCTGGCATATGTACGACACCGTTAAAGGCTCTGACTGGCTCGGCGATCAGGATGCCATTGAGTATATGTGTAAGAACGCGCCCGATGCGATTATCGAGCTGGAACATTATGGCGTGCCATTCTCTCGTACCAAAGACGGTAAGATTTATCAGCGCCCATTCGGCGGTATGACGACTGAATATGGCGAAGGTCCGGCTGCACAACGCACCTGTGCTGCGGCTGACCGTACCGGCCACGCAATTCTACACACGCTTTACACCCAAGCGCTTCGCCATCAGGCGAAATTCTTCATCGAATATTTTGCGACCGATCTAATGATGGATGATGAGGGCCGTTGCTGCGGTGTCATGGCTTGGAACCTAGATGACGGGACCCTTCACCGCTTCCACGGACAAATGACCGTTCTGGCAACCGGTGGTTATGGCCGCGCCTACTTCTCTTGTACTTCCGCACATACCTGTACCGGTGATGGCGGCGGCATGGTCGCACGTGCAGGCTTGCCTCTACAAGATATGGAATTCGTACAATTCCACCCAACCGGTGTTTACGGTGCGGGCTGCCTGATTACCGAAGGCGTGCGTGGTGAAGGTGGTTATCTGGTGAACTCCGAAGGTGAGCGCTTTATGGAGCGCTATGCACCATCGGCTAAAGACTTGGCATCACGCGATGTTGTCAGCCGCTCAATGACCATTGAAATCAATGAAGGACGCGGCGTCGGTCCAAATGGCGATCATATTTATTTGCATCTTGATCACCTCGATGATGACGTCATTCACAACCGCCTGCCGGGCATTGCTGAAACCGCACGCATCTTTGCAGGTGCCGATGTAACCAAAGAACCAATCCCTGTGATTCCAACGGTTCACTATAATATGGGCGGTATCCCAACCAATTATCACGGCGAAGTAGTAACGCTCAAAGGCAAAGACCCTGACCATGTAGTGCCAGGCCTAATGGCAATTGGTGAAGCGGGTTGCGTATCGGTTCATGGTGCAAACCGTTTGGGTTCTAACTCACTGCTTGATCTTGTCGTGTTTGGTCGTGCTGCCGCACACCGTGCACGTGAAATCATCAAGCCGGGCGCGCCTCAGCCGGTGCTGCCAGACTCTGCAACTGAAAAAGCGCTTGAGCGTCTGGATAAAATCCGTCACTCGAAAGGCTCTTCTACGACCGCTGAGATTCGTGGCAATATGCAGCAAACCATGCAGAAGCATGCAGCTGTATTCCGCTCTGCCGATTCACTTAAAGAAGGCGTGAAGAAAATGGAGAAAGTCCATGCGTCCTTCGAGAAAATCGGCATCAAGGACCGCGGCATGGTCTGGAACAGTGATCTGGTCGAAGCACTCGAGCTGGACAACCTTCGCTCACAGGCGTTGGTGACCGTATCTTGCGCACTCAACCGCGAAGAAAGCCGTGGCGCACATGCGCATGAAGACTTCCCGGACCGCGATGACAAGAAATGGATGAAGCACACCATTTGTTGGATCGATGAAAAAGGGAAACGCAAAATCGATTACCGCCCAGTCCACATGACCACCCTGACAGACGAAGTCGAAGTCGTTCCAGCAAAGGCACGAGTCTATTAATGATCAGACAGGCCACAACCTCATCTATCATCTTTTCGGCGATTGCATCTGCAACATTGCTGCTGGCAGCCTGTGCCAAGCCAACAACGGCTGTGCCTAAAGCCACGCAAGCTGAGATTGATCGTGAGCGTAATTGGCAGATGAAAGATGTGCATGGCAAAGTCGCCAAAGATTATGCGGAAGTAGAATATTCTAAGACCGAAATCAATGCGATGACAGAGCGTATGCAACGTATCGTCAATAAACTGTCTCCAGAAGCAACCAAGCTATGCCGTGAAATGAATGGCCCTGAAGCCAACTGCAATATGATCATCTCACTAGCGCAAGAAGGCAAAGGCGTAAATGCGCATGCAGACGGCGAAAAAATTGTCATCTACCCAGCGATGATCGACTTTACGACCAATGATAATCACCTCGCATTTGTGATTGCCCATGAATACACGCACCACATGCTCGAGCATGTTAGCTCTAGCCAACAAAATGTGCTTACCGGAGCCATACTTGGCACGCTCGCCGATGCGCTAGCTTCATCACAAGGCGTGAATACAAGTGGTCAGCTTGGAAAGCTTGGAGCTCAGGCTAGTATCCTAACCTATTCCCCAGAGTTTGAGCATGAAGCTGATTATGTTGGTGCCTATATGTTGGCACGCGCGGGCTTCAAGCTCGATAATGTGCCAGACTTTTGGCGTGAAATGTCGCAGAATAATCCGAAAGGAATTTACACGCGCACCACGCACCCAACCACACCAGAACGCTATGTCGCTTTGAGAAAAGCGATAGAAGAAATTCGTGACAAACAACGTCGTAAACAACCACTACGTCCAAATATGGTCGTTGAAAATTAAGCCCTAAGGGAGACACACATGGTCGAATTTGCGCTACCGAAAAATTCTAAGATTACCAAAGGACAGCATCATGCTGCACCTTCGGGAGCTAAGAACACCAAAACCTTCCGCATCTACCGCTGGGATCCGGAAGATGTAAACGATAAGGGCGAAGCGAAGAACCCGCGCGTCGACTCATACGATGTCGATATGGATAGCTGCGGCCCGATGGTGCTCGATGCGATCATCAAAATTAAAGACGAGATGGATAGCAGCCTAACCTTCCGCCGCTCTTGCCGCGAGGGAATTTGCGGCTCATGCGCGATGAATATCGATGGCACCAACACGCTTGCCTGCACCAAATCAATCGATGAGGTGAAAGGCGATGTGAAAATCTATCCACTACCGCACATGCCTGTGGTGAAAGACTTGGTACCTGATCTCAATAATTTCTACGCGCAATATGAATCGATCAAGCCGTGGCTTCAGACGCAATCTGCAGCGCCTAGCAATTCCGAGCGCCTGCAATCGCCAGAAGATCGTTCAAAGCTAGATGGTCTGTATGAATGTATTCTATGTGCGTGCTGCTCAACCAGTTGCCCAAGTTACTGGTGGAATTCCGACCGCTATCTCGGCCCGGCCATTCTGCTGCAAGCTTACCGATGGATTATTGATAGTCGCGATGAGATGACCGGTGAGCGTTTGGATAATCTTGAAGATCCATTCCGTCTATATCGCTGCCACACCATTATGAACTGCGCGAAGACTTGCCCGAAAGGTTTGAACCCTGCCAAGGCAATCGGCGAAATCAAGAAGCTAATGGTCGAGCGCAAATACTAATCGCTCACATATTTTAGATAATAAAAAAGGCGGCCAATTGGCCGCCTTTTATTTCAACGTTTGAACGTATTACGCTGCTTGCTTTTTCAAAGCGCGAAGTAGTTTTTCGTGCGCCTTGTCAGCATCAATTTTCTCAGACGCTGCCACTTCACCAACCAAGCGGTTCAGTGCGGTCTCATAAATCATGCGCTCTGAGTAAGAACGCTCTGATTGATCAACATTCTTGTGAAGATCACGAACAACTTCAGCCACAGAAATAATGCAACCAGAATTGATCTTCGCTTCATATTCTTGAGCACGACGGCTCCACATACCACGAGAAGTACGCGCACGACCTTTTAGGGTAGTTAGCGCTTTCTTCACTTCGTTATCGCCAGAAACCTGACGTAAACCCGCTGCTTCGGCACGATTAACAGGCACTCGAAGGGTCATTTTATCTTTCTCAAAGTTGATTACGAACACAGAAAGTTCGTATTCCCCAATAGACTCCACCTCTTTCCCTGTAATTTTACCAACACCGTGGGTTGGATAGACAACATACTCACCGACTTTAAATGTAGACTTTGCCATAGCTTACCTTTTTTATAATACATAATCAGGCTATGCCTGAAGAAAGGTTAAACAAATACTGCACCTATTACACCTAGGTACTTGATACACATATCATCTTATTTGGATGATCCGCCAAAAGCGTGAGGAGTGTTATAACACAAAATCGGGCCTAAAAAAACCCCTAAGGGCAAAATAAATTAGTGGATAAACGTTAAAATAACGTTAACACCTATAAAAAATATGAATTTTTGTGACTAATTTGTGGCTTAATCGCCTTCGCCGGGCTGTGCACTGAAGTGTTCTTCGAACTTATTTGGCTTGTCTTTATACTCTTCAGCTTCAGGCATAGGGTCCTTTTTCGTCGTAATATTAGGCCATTGCAGTGCATATTCACGGTTTACTTCTACCCAATTCAGCAATTCTTCTGATTCCGGGCGAATCGCATCCGCCGGACATTCAGGCTCACACACCCCGCAATCAATGCACTCATCAGGGTGAATCACCAGCATATTCTCGCCTTCATAGAAGCAATCAACCGGACATACCTCTACACAATCGGTATATTTGCAGCGCACACAATTATCGGTCACAACGAAAGTCATGGTTTTCCCTTATATTGTCAAAGTGATGAGGTGGTGTAACTTAACGCGCCATCGATTGCAACTGCATACGACGCCATTTTTGCTTAAATAACGAGCCTTGCACCCGCATCAACACACAATAGATGGTGAAGCAGAACAATCCGAAGAACATGAGCATGAGCGGTGTCATCATGCTGCCATCAATCGTTGGCCCATCCAGACGAAAAACACTCGCTGGCTGATGAAGCGTGTTCCACCATTCCACAGAGAATTTGATAATCGGTAGATTCACCGCGCCAAATACCGACATAATCGCGGCAATCTTACGATTTCCCTCATCAATAATGTCCACCTGCGTAATACCAATATAGCCTAAATAGAGGAAAAACAGGATCAGAACTGAGGTTAGACGCGCATCCCATACCCACCAAGCACCCCACATTGGCTTACCCCAAAGTGAACCAGTCACGAGCGTAATAAGAGTGAATGCACAGCCAATCGGCGCTGCATTACGCGCGACAAGATCAGCAAGCGGGTGTTTCCAGATGAGATACGAACCAGATGCAAGCGCCATAATGCCGTAAATCAGCATCGATAACCAGGCGGCGGGCACGTGAATATACATGATACGCACCATCTCCCCTTGCTGATAATCGGGTGGCGATTCAATCATCGCAAAGTAAAGCCCTGCCCCCAAAAGTATAACCATCAGAATCAGCATTAAAGGAGTAATCTTCTCACTGATGTCTGAAAAAACCTTGGGGTTAGCGAGCTGTTGCCAGTTTGATTCCGTCATGCTTTCCGTTATAGCTAATTTATCTAAATGCACAAGCGAGGTCTTCAGCCATGTCAGCATCTTTAAGCGCCATGCAAGCGCTACTCACCATCATGAAAAAACTACGCGATAAAGATAATGGCTGCCCATGGGATGTCGAGCAAACCCACGCCTCCATCGCCCCATACTGTATCGAAGAAGCGTATGAAGTAGTCGAAGCCATCAACAATAACGATATGGCAGAGCTAAAAAGCGAGCTGGGAGATTTGTTGCTACAAGTTGTATTCCATTCACAAATGGCGTCAGAGGCCGGTGAGTTTGCCTTTGAAGATGTCGCTCAAGCGATTGGCGATAAGATGACGCGCCGCCATCCGCATGTGTTTGGCGATAGCGATGTAAACGATGCAGAAGGTGTCACGAGTAACTGGGAAGCAATTAAAGAAGAAGAGCGCGCTCAGAAAGCCGACACAAAAACCCCGAGCATTCTCGATGATGTGCCAAAAGCCCTGCCCGCACTCACCCGTGCCGAGAAATTGCAAAAACGAGCGGCACGCGTAGGCTTTGACTGGCCGCAAATCATTCCCGTCTATGACAAGATCAAAGAAGAGCTGGATGAGCTAAAAGAAGCCACAACGCAAGAGCATAAGGAAGAAGAACTGGGTGACCTACTCTTCGTTCTCGCCAATCTCGCACGCCACATGAAGATTGACCCGGAAGAAGCCTTACGCAAGGCCAACCGCAAATTCGAGCGTCGTTTTAATTTTATTGAACGATCATACAATCATTCAGCCGATGCCATGAAACAAGCCGGTCTAGACGAGCTAGACAAACGCTGGCATGAAGCCAAATTAGATGAAAAGAAACGTGCCTAACTATTGATGCTGCACTTGCATCTGGCCGGGCAATGGCAGCAGCTGATTTTGCGGCTCGACATCCATTGGTGGTTGCAGCTGATTCACTGGCTGCGGTGAGATACGATACGAGCGCTCACCCGGACGCAGATCGCGAGGCTTGGTCTCGGTGGTAATAATATCCAGATTCTCCCACGCACGCTCATAATGAACCGTGCTACCAGACAGCGCCATATTCAAATAGCTCTTTGCCATCTCGCTATTATTCGCCAGATGCGCATACAGACCTAAATTATTATCAAGCGCCGCACCTTTTAAATGACGCTCTGCTACACGGCGTGCTTGCTGCATATCGCCAGAGATACCGTAGACAAGCGCCATATTCAGCTCAATCTGCTTACGATGCACGCCTTCGGCTTTCTTCGCAGCTTTACTGAGCGTCAGAACCGAATCATTAAAACGCTGACCAACAGCCTGCGCCAATCCAGCATTATTCAACACAGAGGGATTATCCGGAGAATATTTCTTCGCCTCTTCTAGATACGCCAGCGCATCATCCGCCATGCCTCTGGCCGCAAACATAATGCCCAACGCATTCAATGTGCGCCAACGCTTCGGATCGCGTTTTAGTACAAGCCCTAACAATTGGCTCGCCTCTTCAAAGCGCCCCTCTTCCATGATCGCAAGGGCTTTACCCTCATGCGCATCTAGATGGCCGGGATGTTTCTCAATAATGATATTGTAAAATTCAATCGCTGGACGAGATTGTCCACTACGGCGTAGTGATTCCGCCAACCCTAATACATAACGCATTTCATTTGGGTTTTTGTCGTGCAATTGCTCATAAAGCGATAACGCCTTACCATTACTACCCTCTTTAAGCGCAGCAATAGCAGCCGTCTCCAAAGATGACTCAATGGTAGGAACCGCTGGCCCACTCAGCATTTGCAGCTCTTCTTCTAACGTGCGCGAGCGCTCATCAGAGTGATCAACACTGCAAGAAAACAAGTAGGTGGCACAGACAATCGCAATAAAAATCCGCATAAGCAGCTTGTAGTGAAAAGCAGGCACCGACGCAAGAAATACTACGCTTCCGCTCACATTCTCTTTTTTTACTTGCGAACATTGTGCAAAGCCGCCAAATATCACGTTCATGGATGCGCTGTTAAAACATAATGCTTCTGGCTACCCAAAGCACCTGCTCGGAATTCGTGGATTAGATAAAGAGTCCGCACTGCACATTCTTTCCGTTGCGTCGGAATATGTAGAGCGCAATCGACAAGCCGATAAAAAACATCCCGTCCTTCGTGGTCGCACGCAGATCAATTTATTCTTCGAGAATTCAACACGCACCCGCACCTCGTTCGAGCTAGCTGGAAAACGTCTGAGCATGGATGTCATCAATATGAGCGTTTCCACCTCATCGCTAAAAAAAGGTGAAAGCCTGATCGATACCGCCATGACGCTAAACGCCATGCTGCCGGATTGCATTGTCGCACGTCATCCGGAAAGCGGCGCGCTAAAACTCTTATCTGAAAATGTAAAATGCTCAGTCATCAATGGTGGCGACGGCGCGCATGAACACCCAACCCAAGCACTCCTCGACGCACTCACCATTCAAAAACATAAAGGCACCTTCGAAGGACTAACCGTCGCCATCTGCGGAGATATCCTTCACAGCCGTGTCGCACGCTCGAATATTTTGCTATTGCAAACCTTGGGCGCGAAAGTGCGCATTATTGCACCACTACAGCTAATGCCAGCCGAACCGGAAGTGTTGGGCTGTGAAATCTACCACGATATGCGCAAAGGCATTAAAGACGTCGATATCATCATGATGCTGCGCGTGCAGCTAGAACGTATGATCGGCAGGTCCGTGCCATCCATTCGCGAATACTTCCACTTCTACGGCTTAGATAAAGAAAAGCTATCACTCGCTAAGGAAGATGCGCTTATCATGCATCCCGGCCCGATCAATCGCGGTGTTGAGATTGATAGCGAAGTCGCCGACGATATCGAACGCAGCGCCATTCTCGATCAGGTCGAGATGGGGGTTGCCGTACGTCAAGCCGTACTTGAATGCTTATTGAATAAGGAGTCCTCATGAGCCATTTCCAACGCCCAGAATGGAATCGCAAAGACGATCAGAAAACGGCTTACATCAATGCGCGCCTGATTGACCCAGAAACAGGACTGGATGAAGTCGGCGGCCTGCTCACACAAGGCAGCAAAATTGCTGATCTTGGCCCTAGCCTCTTTAACGATGGCACCCCAGAAGGTGCAGAGGTGATTGATTGCCAAGGCCATGTGCTTTGCCCCGGCCTACTTGATATTCAGGTCCATTTCCGTGAGCCGGGTTTAGAAGAAAAAGAAACCATCGAGACCGGAAGTAAATCAGCAGCAGCAGGTGGTGTTACCACCGTAGCCTGCATGCCCAATACCAAACCGGTGATCGATGATATTTCCGTCCTCGCATTCATTCACAAGCGTGCGCGCGAGACAGGTTATGTCAACGTGCGAACCTATGCTGCCATTTCCAAAAATATGGAAGGCAACGAAATCACCGAGATGGGACTTCTTGTAGAAGAAGGTGCGGTCGGCTTTACCGATGACGGCCTACCTGCCATGAACGCCAACATCATGCGCCAAGCTCTCACCTATTCTAAAATGCTGGGCGTTCCAATCGCGCAGCACGCCGAAGATTTAAACCTATCCGCAGGCGGCTGCATGAATGAGGGCGCAGTCTCTACCCAACTCGGCCTGCGTGGCATTCCAAATGCCTCAGAGTCTGTGATTGTCGCACGAGATATTCAGCTAACCGAGCTAACGGGCGGACAATACCACCTACTACACGCCTCTACTGCAGAAGCCGTAGAGCTGATTCGCCAAGCAAAGGCCAGAGGTTTAAATGTCACCGCAGAAGCGGCGCCGCATCACTTCACCCTCACCGATGAGGCAGTGATTGAGCACCGCACCTACAGTAAAATGAATCCACCACTGCGTGCCGAGAAAGACCGTGAAGCGATCATGCAGGGGCTCATCGATGGCACGATTGATGCGATTGCCACCGACCACGCACCGCATGAAGAAGACTCTAAACGCGTGCCAATGGCAGATGCGGCCTTCGGTATCGTTGGGCTAGAAACCATGCTGCCAATTTCTCTGACCTCGCTCTACCATTCGAAAAAGATGTCACTACGCGATGTGTTGGCCGCCATGACGTATAAGCCTGCCGATATTATTCATGTCGATGCAGGCCGCCTAAAGAAAGGCGCACCCGCTGATCTGGCACTCATCGATCTGGATATGGACTGGACGATTACACCAGATGCATTCAGCTCTAAATCAAAGAACTCACCCTATGTGAACGAGAAAGTGAAGGGCCGCACCATTCGCACGGTAGTGGCTGGAGAAACCGTCTATATTTATGAAAATTGAAGCTAAATTTGACGGGTATTCAAGCCTAACTTCAACCTTTATTAAAGGGTTTATGGTGCAATGAGTGCAATGAGCAAACCATGCAACCCA
>JALEGK010000005.1 GCA_022763105.1 Rickettsiales bacterium
AGATGTTGGCGACTTGTCCGCCGAGTGATCCTGTTTCTGATCCGGGGAAGCAACGATTCAGATCACGTCTGTCGGGTAGATAACGCGAGTTACGATTGAAGCCAAAGACATTGACGATTGGTACAGCGATTAAGGTGCCTTTCATTTTCGCACCGACTCTTCGGCGTGCTAGCAGGCGCTTAATCGTTTCTACGCCGTTAATCTCATCGCCGTGGATGGCTGCTGAGACGAATAATATTGGTCCATCTTGTTTGCCGCGTACGACCTCGACAGGCATAGAGATTTCTGTGTAGTCATAGAGTTTGGCGACAGGCACTTCGATTTTTTTGCGTTTACCGCGCGGAATCGATACTCCGGCAATTTTAAGGACATCTGCCACAGCCTAACCTTTTCCGGTCATTTTATTGGGTCCTTTTTTTGCATCTTTTTCGATATATTCGATGATGGCGCCTGCAACATTCTTTCCGGTAGCATTTTCGATGCCTTCAAGACCGGGCGACGAGTTGACTTCCAATACCAAAGGCCCGTGAGCGGAGCGAATAATATCGACACCGGCAACATCTAGTCCGATTACTTTTGCGGCGCGTACCGCTAAAGCGCGTTCTGCCGGGTTTAATTTAACCACTTTTGCAGTACCGCCCATATGCAGGTTCGATCTGAACTCTCCTTCAGCGGCTTGACGTTGCATGGCAGCGACCACTTTATCGCCGATAACAAAGCAACGTATGTCCGCACCGCCAGCTTCTTTGATAAATTCTTGCACGAGGAAGTCTGCATCGAGTCCGCGGAATACGTTGATAATACTTTCTGCGGCTTTTTTGGTTTCCGCCAAGAAGACCCCTTCGCCGTGCGTGCTTTGCATGATTTTGACAATCAGCGGTGCGCCGCCAACGAATTCTATCAGGTCTTCTGTTGCGTTTGCCGCATGAGCGTAGCTGGTGACAGGCATGCCGACGCCTTTGCGGGCCAATAATTGATGCGCGCGCAATTTATCGCGTGAGCGCGCAATGGCTACCGATTCATTGACCGAATACACTCCGCCCACTTCGAATTGTCGCAGAACCGATGTTCCGTAGGTGGTGACAGATGCTCCGATACGTGGAATGACGGCATCAAATTGCAGTTTTTCTTTTTTATCTTTTGGTTTGTAATACACCGTAGGCTGGTTTGCTGTGATGTTCATATAGCATTTTAAAACATCAATAGTTTTGATTTCATGGCCACGTTCTTTGGCAGCCTCAATGAGGCGGCTGGTGGAATAAAGCCTTGGATTTCTTGATAAAATGCCGATTTTCATGAAAATTCCTGCCGTTCAATTTTGTGGCCAGAATCTTTCATGCTTTAGTCTTAATATCAAGCAGATGTTTGCTAGTATTTTAACGCTAAACCAGTCTCGGTTTGGTCCAAAATCAGATGTCTTTTGTAGGTCTCTTTGTGAACCTTCCTGCATTGTCATTTATGACAATAGTTTCGACAGACGGATGCTGCTATTCCAGAATGTGTTTGATTCATTAATATTTTCAAAAAACTTAAAACAAGGAAAGATAGAGTATGTCAGTTACGACTTATAATGGTCAGAGCGATGTGGTGTTGGCCGATTTAGATGGCGGTGTAGATAAAATCATTTTCGATGTGCCATCAAACAGCTATGTGTCAACAGAAGATACGCCGCATTTCATTAAGGATGCATATTGGACTAATAATGATTACACCATTGAGCTGCACACTGGCTTCTCTGTAACGTTCCAAGACCAAAATGGTGCAAACCCTACCGAAGAATTATCTCTGAACCCAACCTCACCATTCTTGTATGAATATGCTGCATCTGGCACCAATGGCAATGATTGGGTGGCAATGGATTCTGCGGGCACCGAGCGTGCGCGTGGTGGCGATGATCTGATCATCGGTAGTCAAGGAAATGACAGCATCGTTGGTGGTAGCGGCTTTGACATTCTGCTGGGCATGGATGGCGATGATACGATCAAAGGTGGTAATCCAACTAGCAATGGATTTGACCGTACCCATGCAGATGGTGGTGACGGCAACGACTTGGTTATTGGCCACAATGCCGATGATTGGTTAAACGGTAGTGCTGGTAATGACGAGCTGCGCGGTCGCGGTGGTAATGACCATCTGACCGGTGGTTCTGGCGATGATACGCTCAAAGGCGGCGATGGTAACGATTACATGATCGGTGGATCAGGTAATGACCGCATGCTAGGCCAGAACAATGATGATGTGTTATATGGTCTAGATGGTAATGATAGACTAAATGGTGGTAACGGCATTGACCGTCTCTATGGTGGTGCAGATAATGACGTGCTAGCGGGTGGCGGAAGCCATGACGAGCTGTTCGGTGAAGATGGGGATGACCGTCTGAATGGTGGTTCTGGTACCGATATTCTCTACGGTGGCGATGGTTTCGACCGTCTGACCGGTGGTACAGGTTCAGATGTATTCGTGTTTCAGGCAACTGCCTATAACGACGTAGATGTAATCCGTGATTTTAGCGTGGCAGATAATGACAAAATTAACATTGCTCAGCTTATGGGTGGTTTTGATCGTTTCAATGATGACATTAATGAATATGTGAGATTTACCGACAATGGCACGCATAGCTTCTTGCAAGTTGATGCAGATGGTGGCGCTGATGGGTTCGTTACTATTGCTAAACTGAACAATATTACCGGCCTTGATGCCGCGATCATGTTCAACGATTACGATTTACTCGTCTAATTGATTCTCATAAGCCAGCACGTTTTTTAGCGTGCTGGCTGTCCCTTTATGTGAATAATAGCGCAATTAACGGTCTGTAACTTTCTGATGTGTCACTATGAGCAACCAGCAAATCGCCTCCATTGAGCTGTCACCTTCAGCCCGCTCACTATTGGATGGGCTCTTCTCTAAGCTAAGACCATTTGGTTGCGAATCTGGTTTTTTTGCGGCTCTACCCATGCCGGGTAAGGATTTTTCATCGCTAATCGTGCATAACAACTTCAAAGCCGCATCTAGCAGCAAAGCGGTTGTTCCTGAAACCGATGACCTGATCATTCAAAAATCAATCGACTGGCATTATCCATTCGTATTGAAATCGATGTTCCACGAAGTTTCGCCTTTGGCAAAAATATTAAAGCTGGGTGAAAATAGGAAAGAGCTTCTAATTGTTCCCATCGTATCCGTGCCAAAATTTCATGGCATCGGCCTCATTCCATTTACCCGCAGCGAAGATCGCGCATGCTACGCGTCTGAAGAAAGTTTAGCGCATGAAGTGAAGTTCGCCATTGGTGCGGCTATCGACACAGCCTTTGCTCAACTAAACGAACTAAGCGTGCTGCCGATGACCCGAAAGGGAGAGCTTACCCCACGAGAACGTGAGATTGTAACATTCTGCGCGCTTGGCAATACCTCTTCAGAAATTGCGATGCAGATCAATTTAACCGAGCGGACTGTGAATGCGCATATTCAAAATGCGTGTAAGAAGCTTGCCGCCCAGAACAAAGCAGAGTGCGTGCTTCAGGCTATTCGATATCGTCAAATCGGGCCGGGCGCAGGCATGGGCTTTTATCAGGTTTTGACCGAAATATTTTCAAATCCATATGACTATAATCAGAAATTCGCTTAGATTCAGTCTATGGATAGTAGCTGGGCGTTTCTTCTCTTAACCATCATCGTGACTCTCATGATTGGGCTGCCATTGGCAGCGAGGCATATTGCGACGCTTCGCAGCTTTTTATTGGCTGATTTTCAATCAGGTGTGATGGCCGTTGCCATTTCAGCCATTGTTACCAATGCCAGTGCGTTCATGTTTATTGGTCAAATTGGGTTTGTGTATCTGTTTGGCTATCAGGCGATATTACTGGCGATTGGATGGAAGGCGGGCGATTTTATTGCTTCCATTTATGTGCATCGACCATTCAGAGAGCATATGGAAAAGACCGGATCATTATCCTATGCAGAGGCGATGAGTATCTGGCAGAATTCACACTTCTATCACCTGCAAAAACTATCAGCGATTGGCATCGTGCTCATGCTCACCGGCTATGCAGCGGCACAGTTAAGCGCGGTTGGTATGATTTTTCATCATATACTCGAAATCCCGGTTGAGTATGGTGGGGTGGCGGGTTTTGGCCTCGTTCTGCTCTATATTTATTGTGGTGGAATGCGTGCGTCGCAATGGACCGATATATTACAAGCAGCGATCATTGTGGTGACATCCACCGTACTGCTATTGGCTGCGATGAGCGAGATCGGTGGCGTCGACGCATTCTGGAGTGCGCTACACAAGATGCCAGCAGAATTTCAACGATTCGCGCCACAGATTGATGACGTGCCGTATGAGCTAAGCTGTCTGCTATTCGTGACAGGCTGGGTGCTGGGCGGTGTAGGGGTGATCGGTCAGCCGCATATCATGCTGAGATTTGCAACGCTCAAAGAACCTACCAATATGCTCAAAGCACGCTTGGTCTATCTGTTTATTTCATGCGTGTTTTCGGTTCTCACGATTTCGCTTGGGCTAGCAACACGCCTGTTGTTACCAGAGCTGTCTCCTGATCAAGCCGAGTTAGCATTGCCGATGATGGCAGATCAATTGCTCCCTCAGTTTGGCTCCGCTTTGCTTTTGATTGCCATTCTGGCAGCGGCCTTATCAACTATCGATTCTCAATTGCTCACCTGTAGTGGCTGCCTAAGCCGTGATATATTTAAGCAGCCCTTAACGCTTAAGCAAACACGTTATGCAACGATCCTTGTGGCGCTCGCGGTCTTGCTAGTAGCGCTTTGGTCTAATCAAACCGTGTTCGATATGGTGTTGCTGAGTTGGTCGGCATTAGCATCTGCTTTTGCGCCACTACTATTGCTACAATCGATAGGCCGTTGGATGAATGAATCGACCGCTATTGCAGTCGCACTGTTCGGTTTGGCCTCGATGCTCATGTGGAAGTTTATGGGATTTGCTACAATCTTTTACCCCGTAGGCGTAGGCTTGCTAGGCGGGTTTGTGGCTTATGGTGTTCTCTGCATGCTAAACAAAACTCGCACAGCACTAAAGTCTCATAATTAGCCTTTGTATGTACTTGTTATTTTCTCGAGTTTTGGAGGGCAACGTGTCTTGCTAAATCTCGTCCAGAATTGTTATTAAACCTTAAACTATATGACGTTAAACCATCATCTCTATGCGGTATTTTTAAGCTACCAAATGGAGGATGCATGCCCAATCAGGATAAAAATATTGTTTTATCTTTCCTTATAGATGAAAGCAGCAGTATGCGCAGTTTTGCAGGTGTTAATCTGTAATATGATTCGACTGCTAATGCGCTGGAAAATAAGCAAATTGTTGATAAGCTGGAAAGCCTTTTTAGCAGTGGTGCCGTTGTGGCATTCAATTTGCAAAAGAGACTGGCGACCAATTCATTGGAAATGGACTCCCTGCAGCACACTCAACCCGCGCCATTGCGTTTACATAGGTTTTGGCGATGGTATCTAGTAAAACACATGATTGGGATGTGGCGGTCAGCGACATCATATCAAACAAGCACAAACTCTGCGATAGCATTGCACGGAAAGTTGTGACGCAATTACAGAATGATCCCCACTATAAAGGCGTGTTTGATGAGCTGTAGCGCTTTGATGAAGAGTTAAATCGTACGTCAGCAGGCGGCAATAACGTGATTGATGAATTAACGCGCCATACCGACCAATATCTAAAATTTGCGATTAGCTTCATCGGAGAAATGACTCTGTCTGAATTTGAACAGATGGATGAACCTGAAACCTCTACAGAGCGAAGATACCAAATCTACCACGCATTACGTGACGACGCATATAAGATGGCCATTAAAGAGCTCAGATCTAAACTGCCTGATGACCCTAGAGAACAGCAAAGTCCAGCACCAAGGGTTACTACTAGTGAGTCAGCGCTAGAGGTCTTAGAGCTTGCAGAAAACCGGAACGAAATTCATCTATAACCTTACTGGCTAAAATAATGATACACCTTCCAGCCTACTAAACTGCTTGCCGTCGTCACAAATGTTCCCCACACCAAGTCTTTAATGGTGATGCCCAGTGGCCAACCAGCGATGACGGCGTAGTTAGTAAAATTATAAGCGCCGTAAGCCACAAAGCCTAGCAACGCACCAGAGCATGCAACAGCCTTCCAGCTGCCATCGATGTTCGGGCTAATCACCAGATGCACGATGGCGACGCAATAGCTCAAATAAAAGATGACCCAAGGTGCGATGGGGTAGGGCTTGTCACGCAGCAAATCACCCATCGATTGCACATAGCTTTCGCGCGCCACCAACCCTAACCAGACGCCATCCATAATCAGATAGGTGATAAGCGCACCAAAATACGCTGCAATATAAAGTTTCATGTGTGCCTCCTGTTACTTCATGCCGAGCAGCTGCTTGCGCAAGCTAGGCTCGGATGTGTTGGGTGATAACCAGATATCAAAAAACCAGCGACCAAATTCAGGGTCTTTAACTGTGCCGATCAGTCGGTCATGCTGATAAAATGTTGTGGCGCCATTGGGCGTGTAAAAACCGGTGATCGTATCGCCTTCTTTCACATCTGGAAAGATGCGTGTCATCTCCTTAAGCCATGCATCGAGCTTGGCTTGCGAGTTCATGCCGATATGTTCCATCTCATCAATGGAGCGCTCAGCAATATCCTCACCATCAAACGACCGCAGATAGGTAAGCTGCAATGCCAGTGGCTGCCCTGGCTTGTAGTGGCCATAAGGTGCAAACAGCGCCGCATCATACGCATCAATAATAAAGACACTCATGCGGCCTTTGCCCACCAGCTCGGCCCCTTTGATGTTAGTGCCAATAATGTCTGCAAACGCAGAGGGCGCAATCAGCAGCATGCAAATACATAAGAACTTACGCATGGGCTAACTCGATTTGCATCACATTGGTGCGGCCAACAAGAAAGCTCGCCATGCAGGCAGATAGGTAAAATCGCCAAACACGAATGAAGCGATCATCAAATTGCAATTCACGAATATGAGACAGCTTACTGTCAAATTCATCCAGCCAAAGTTTAAGCGTTTTGGCATAATCAGTGCCAAAGCTGTGGCTATCACACACTTTCAGACCGGCTTGCTTTGCCTCATACGCAAAGCGTGATGCGGTAGGCAACATGCCACCAGGGAAAATAAAACTGCGAATCATGTCACCACCTTGGCGGTAGCGCTCAAAGTAAGGCTCATCAATGGTGATGGTCTGAATGATGGCCTTACCTTTTTCTTTGAGCAACGATTGCAGTTTATTAAAATAAACAGGCCAATATTTCTCACCCACCGCTTCAAACATTTCAATCGATACGATATGGTCAAACTTGCCATCCTGATGACGATAATCCTCTAATACGATTTTGGCCTTATCGCCCAAACGCTGAGTTGCGTAATCATGCTGTTGCAATGATAATGTGATACCGCGCACATCAAAGTCACTGTTCTCTGTGGCTCGTTCAGCCATGCCACCCCAACCACACCCAATCTCTAACAAGGATCCAGAAGAAGTCTCAAGCTGCTCTAAAATGCGATCATATTTATTATATTGCGCATGTTCTAAAGATTCATTCTCGTCCTTAAACAGAGCAGAGGAGTAGCTCATGCTCGGATCAAGCCACAATTTATAGAAATCATTACCCAAATCGTAATGCGCTTGGATATTACGGCGACTACCACGCAAGCTATTTTGCGAGAACATATACATGAGTCGCGTGACAATGCTTGAGAAAAAGCCGCCATACAAATAGTCATCAAGCGCTTCTTCGTTTTGCAGCCCAAATAACATAAGTGCAGGAAGGTCTTTCGTATCCCACCAGCCATCACGGTAGGCTTCGGTCAGGCCAATATCGCCCTTGGCCGCAAATACGGCAATGGTGCGCCAATCGATGATATGCCAATCTGCTTTTGCACCAGGCTGTATGCCTTGAAAGCTATAGGTCTTGCCATCCGGCATCGTCACTTCCAATGAGCCATATTGGGTGTGCTCAAGCGTGTTTAAGAAACGATGGATAAAAGTTTGTTGAAACACCTGTGATCTCCTTTAACTTTTCCTGCTTTCCAAAGTGGTCGTTGTGCTGATTCGCACCTCTTTTTGTTTTGGTTTATTCATGTATCTTATCCCTTTTACCACAAGCCTCAGCGCTTGCCAGTGAATCAGGCAGATGGTTTTTAGTGTTACCAATGGATGGCTCCAAAAAGCGTGTCTAAGGGCTGGTTTGCTAAGGGGGGTAAGAGTGCCCACTAAAGAGGTGAGCAGCTTCTTCTCACCCGCCTCATCATAAAAATCAATCCAGATGCCAAGCTTCTCACCTTCCAGGGCAAAACGGAACTGGTAGCTGCCTTCACGCTCCAGAAATGGCGATACGTGAAACAATTTCTCTGCCTGCATCCAATCATTGGATGTGATCGGGCGACGATCTGCATGCGCGCACACATAGGAATGCGCCTCACCAAAAGTGTTATGTACTTCGCATATGACGGCACAAAGTTGCTTGTGTTCATCTAAGCACAACCAGAAGCTAACCGGATTGAATACGTACCCTAAAATGCGTGGCATACAGATGAGCATGACATGCTTTATCCTATCATTCAGGTGATAGCTTGTCAGAATGGATGTGAGCCAATCGCTAAGTGGTTCGTCATTGCGTTCACCATGGTCTTTGGTGTGAAAGCTGACAGGAGCAAATCGATTGATTGGAAGGCGGGCGTTCATGCTTTCATCCGATAAGCCATCTAGAGGAAGTGCCAGATAATACACGCCATATTGAAACGCATTCTCTTTTGGGAAAAGGCGTTTATGCATGACCTTGGCATGAAGAATCTGCGGGGCTATTTCCACGGGATTGTGCCTCCCATCTTCTCAACCACACGCACCGCGCTCAGCAATCCATCTTCGTGGAAGCCATAGCGTTGCCATGCACCACAATACCAAATACGGTCTTTGCCTTGTATGTTATCGAGTTTGTTTTGCGCGCGAATAGCATCAGCATCAAAGACCGGGTGCTCAAACACATGCTCATCATAGACAAGCTCAGGGTCTGGCTCTATGCCCGGATTGAGCGTGACGATCAGCGGTATCTCGGTTTCAAGTGGCTGCAATCGGTTCATCCAGTAACTCAGCGAGACGGCGGGGTTGCTATCGGTGCGGCCCTCAAGCATATACACCCAACTCGCCCATGCTTGCTTGCGTTTTGGCATTAAACGGACATCAGAATGGAGCAATAAGCGGTTCGGCTGATAGCGCACATTACCGACGGTGATGCGCTCTTCTTTCGATGGTGTCTCAAGCAACGCCATTGCCTGATCGCTGTGGCACGCAAAAATGACCTGATCATAATGCTGCACATCGCCGCGTTCGTCGCTCACCTCAACGCCATCTGCCGTTCGGGTAACACGCTGGACACCGCAACCTAACTGAATGCGATCTTTGAAAGGCTCAGACACGCGCTTCACATATTCGCGACTGCCGCCCTTTACCGTGTACCATTGCGGCTGGTCGTTCACTGTCAGCAAGCCGTGATTATCAAAAAATCGTACAAAGGTTTGTGCAGGGAAGGCAAGCATTTGCTGCAATGGCGTGCTCCAGATCGCACCACCCATTGCTAAAATGAAATAGTTTCGGAACCATTCGCCCATGCCCAGCTCATCCAGGCATTGCCCCAAACTAATCGAAGGGTCTTTATTGAGATACGTCATGGCACGTTTATTAAAGGTAAAAGTATCGCGAATCATACGCCAGAATTGGGGGCGTAGCAGATTGCGTTTTTGCGCAAACACATTGCTTAAGCTCTGGGTGCCATATTCCATCCAGCCATCATCAATACTCGCTGCAAACGACATATCACTGATGGCGACCGGAACATCTATCTGTTTAAATAGTCCTGTAAGGTTAGGGTAATTGCGGTAGTTAAACACAATAAAACCCGTATCAACCGGAATCGGACCATCGGCGGTTTGCGCCTCAATGGTACGGCTGTGACCACCCAGATAATTGTTCTTTTCATATAAGGTAATGTCATGCTCTTGGTGCAGTAAATAGGCTGCACCCAAGCCCGAGATTCCGCTGCCTATGATCGCTATTTTCATTGATGCTCCTCAAAGAAACGAAAGGTGTCTTGCACGACAGTATTATCGATATTTAGTGTGGCAGAGAATTTTGCCATGATGCCCAGATGCCCGATATCGGGTAACACTTTGGCGCTCACTTGCCCGCCTTTTGCTATCACTGCGTCGCGGACATTTTCTAAATTGCTGACGCCTACTAAATCATCATCCGCGCCATGCAGAAGCAACATCGGCGGCTCGCTACCATCTATGAAGTGGCCGGCTTGCATGGCCGGATAATTCTCTGGTGGGCCAAAGATCTGCTTATATTGCTCTGCTTCTGGGGTGAAATGATACGGCCCTGCCAGCCCGACGAAACTTTTATAGATCGATGGCTTTAGATCGTGCTGTGCAAGGAAATGCTTGTTAGCCAGCAACATCATACCGATATGCGCGCCTGCTGAATGACCAAACAGATGCATGCGATCTACATCAAGATCGTACTCTTTTACATGCTCAACCAGCCATTTGGTCACACGTGCCGCATCTTCCTGAAAAGCCGGGTATGTGGCTTGCGGGTATTTGACATAATCGGGAATAACCGTTGCAAAGCCATGCTGCGCTAATGCATTGGCGACAAATGCATAAGACTCCTTATCGCCCGATGACCAACTGCCACCATAAAAGAAAACCACCACCGGGTGAGGGCCATCCGAATTTGGAGTGTAAATATCAAGCTGCTCCCAAGATTCCGTGCCATAAGAAAGTTGTCCGTGCACGTGGTAAAGCGCATCGTCATTGCCAAAATTTGCTAGATAAAGCCCAATCTTCTGGCAGGCCGTAGAGAGTAATCCCATAATGATAAAAACGACTATTTTTCCCATAACATGACGCATATCAGATTATGGAATGCATAACATCACAAAGCGGAGCGAAGGTTGTAAAAAAAATATACATGAAACATTCCCATACAAATGATAAAAAATCATACCATGGGCAAACAGATTGCGATTATAGGTGCCAGTGGAGGCATAGGCTCTGCCATGGCTCAGCAGCTCGCGGCTGATGCATCCAATACCCTTTACACCTTCTCACGCAGTGCGTCTCATCTTAGTGGCGCCAATGTGATATCGCACAGCATCGATACAGATGACGAGCATTCGATTCAGCATGCGGCGCAATCCATTGTCGGCCCGCTCGATCAGATCATCGTGACCACCGGCATGCTACATGACGATGAGATCATGCCAGAGAAATCGCTCAAGGAATTAAGCAGAGAAAAATTCGAGCAGTTATATGTAACCAACACGATTGGTCCGGCGTTGGTTGCGAAACATTTTCTGCCGCTTCTTCACCGCGATAAGCCAGCGGTGTTTGCAGCGATATCCGCGCGGGTAGGGAGCATCTCGGATAATTACCTCGGTGGGTGGTACGCTTATCGCGCCTCTAAGGCGGCGCTGAATATGGTGATCAAAAATATCAGCATTGAAATGGCACGCACCCATAGTCAAGCGGTCATTGTAGGTTTGCACCCAGGTACAGTAGATAGCAATTTGTCCAAACCTTTTCAGTCTCATGTGCCAGAGGGAAAACTATTCAGGCCTGAGCAATCAGCAAGCTATCTCATTCATGTGCTAGATAAGCTGAACATGGACGATTCGGGCAAATGCTTCGCGTGGGATGGTGCAGAGATTGAACCATGAGCACGTTACGCCTTATTCTTGGAGACCAACTCTCTCATTCGATTTCCAGCCTTGCTGATTGTAACAAGGAGGTTGATCTCATTTTAATGTGCGAAGTATGGGAAGAGGCCACGTACGTTAAACACCATAAGAAGAAGATCGCTTTTTTGTTCTCGGCCATGCGGCATTTCGCACAAGAGCTGACAGAGAAAGGCTACAGCGTCATCTACCGAAAGCTCGATTGCGATGACAATCAAGGCTCGTTCTTCGGCGAGGTGCAACATGCAGTAAAGGCGCATGCAATTACCAAAGTCATTGTCACCAAGCCGGGCGAATACCGGCTGCTGCATGATATGCAGGATTGGCAGCACCGATTAGAAATACCCGTGGAGCTTAGAGAAGATGATCGCTACTTATGCTCAACAGAGGAATTCGCCAAATGGGCCAAAGGGCGCAAGCAGTTGCGAATGGAGTTTTTCTATCGCGAGATGCGCAAGAAACATAATATCCTCATGCAAGTTGATAAGCCAGTTGGTGGCAAGTGGAATTATGATGCGGAAAACCGCAAACCTCCAAAGCAGGGTTTGGACATACCTGCGGCCTATACGGCACAAAAAGATACGACCACCCAAGAAGTCATCGATTTAGTGGCACAACGATTTGACGATCATTTTGGCGATCTGGAGCCATTTTATTTTGCCGTCACGCGTGAGCAGGCGCTGTATTGTCTGCGCAAATTTATCGATGAGAGGCTCAGCCATTTCGGCACCTACCAAGACGCCATGATTCAGGGCGAGCCGTGGATGTATCATTCGCATCTGAGCTTCTATATCAATTGTGGGTTGCTCGACCCGATGGAATGTATCAAAGCCGCAGAGCAATCATACTATGACGATAACGCACCACTCAATGCGGTGGAGGGATTCATTCGTCAGATATTAGGCTGGCGCGAATATGTGCGCGGTATTTACTGGCTCAACATGCCCGAATATGCCGATGCGAATGCGCTAGAAGCATCACGCGATCTGCCGTGGTTTTATTGGACCGGCGAGACCAAAATGAACTGTCTAAGACAATGCATCATTGAAACCAAAGAGAACGCCTATGCGCATCATATTCAACGCCTCATGGTGCTGGGCAATTTTGCATTGATTGCCGGTATCGACCCGAAGCAAGTCAATGAATGGTATCTAATTGTCTATGCCGATGCGTATGAGTGGGTCGAGATGCCGAATGTCACCGGCATGATTCTGTTTGCCGATGGCGGGTTTTTAGCGAGCAAACCCTATGCATCAAGCGGTAGTTACATTAACAAAATGTCGAATTACTGCGAGCAATGCTCGTATAAAGTCACGCAGAAGAATGGCGAAAAAGCCTGCCCGTTTAATTATCTCTATTGGGATTTTCTTGATAAACACCGCGAGCGCTTTGCGTCCAATCACCGCATGGCCATGATGTATAAAACCTATGATCGTTTGGGTGATGAGAGAAAACAAGCCATCCGCCAAGATAGCGAGCGCTTCTTACAAGCACTAAAACATGCCACTTAATTTATATATGCATGCAAACGAGTTTGAGTCCCATAACAAAATCAACATAAGTCTTTGAATTTAATTACTATAACCTGTCTCTACGGCAGCCGCCAATTCATTGTAAATGTTTGATATCAGATTATAATGTTGTGGCGTCTTTGTGCATTTGCCCCTGATCATGCCCCCTAGGTTCTTGGATGTTTGGGGATAAATGGATGGCATTCAACTCTAGCTAGCTTGCTGGAACTGCTCCATGCTCCATTCAGGAAATGGGTCGGGTAATTCTTCCCAGCTTTCCCAATCAGAATGCATCTCATCATCACTTAAAAGACACGCATTGAGCTGCTTGCGAAGTGCGGCCTCATCCATCCCGACACCAATATGCTCAATCCTACGAGGAAGATAAGTGATAGGCAAATAATGCTCATTGCTCTTTTTGCCGCCTGTTAGCAAGAACAAACCAATATACTGAAAATATTACATTCTATGGAAACATGTTTGGCCGTCATAAAACTGTAACATTCTTCCAGTAAGTTGTTTTTAACAAAAAAGAGCGGGAGAAGCGGTAATGATTGCTAATTTTAAGCAATTGAATGTATATAATAATTTAACGCCGTCCCCAGAACTGTCCTGCCTAATCCCATTTTTAATTATAAGATACAGCGATGTTGGCATAACTGTTGCATTAATGTTGTTAATAATTAAGGGGGCATTAGACGGGCCATGAATATTAAAATAAACATTCTAGCGACCATTTTCATGATTTCATTCATGAACGTTGCGCATGCTGGCAATCAGAACAGCATTTTCCTTCAGCAAGTGGGTAATAATAACCATGTAAATGCTCAACAATATGGACAAGACAATGACTCCCATATCAACCAAATGGGAGGCTTTAATAATGTAGAGCTGCTGCAGAATGGTAATGTCCAATCTGCAGATATTGCGCAGAATGGTATAGAGAATACCCTCAAACTTACGCAGACTGGTAGAGGCAACTATGTAGATGCGCTGCAAGAAGGTCGATATAATCGTGCGGTTATCTCTCAGGCCGGTTCACATAATGAAGCATATGTTTCTCAACGCGGCCGTCAAAACGACATTACGCTCACGCAATCGGGTGTAGGTAATATCTCAGATATCATCCAGCAAGGCATTCGCAACAGTGCTGTGGTCGAGCAATATGGTCATCTAAATACAGCTCGTATCAAACAATTTGGTAACGGTAATCGAGCGCGAGTCATTCAACGATAATTAATGGGAGAACAGATCATGAGAATTAACCAACTTTTAAACTTTAGTAACTATCTTAACTGTAACGTACCAACGTCTAATCTTAAGGAGAACACCATGAAAAATATTACGTCATACATCCGCACCACCGCTGCAGCGGCTACATTAGCTCTAGCGTCTACCAGCGCTATGGCAGGAGATAGTAATAGTGTGTTTCTCGACCAGATTGGATCGCTGAACAATGCGCGTATTGATCAAAGCCAAGCAAATAATAGTGATTTTGATGCTAACCAGAGTGGTAATTCCAACCGTTTGGTTGCCAATCAGCGTGGCAGAGACCAAGATGCGCTGATTAATCAAACGGGTTCTTCTAATACTGCTGACCTTCTGCAAACGGGTCGCGACAATGAAGCAACGCTAGGTCAACGTGGTACCTCCAATAGTGTCACTGCGCGTCAGAATGGCCGGGATAACGAGATCGAACTTTATCAGACGGGTAATCGTAATACAGCGAGCCTAACTCAGAATGGTGATGATAATGATATTGCTGGATCGCAAACTGGTTCAAGTAATCGCCTAACAGTTAACCAGACTGGTGATGACAATAAGAGTACATCTTATCAGCGCGGTACGTCTAACGTGGTTGATCTGAGCCAAAACGGTAACAGAAACAAATCAACCATTGGCCAGACGGGTACATCTAATTCAGCTACGGTTCGTCAATAAGCGTACTGTATGAGCCAGTAATATATGCTAGAATATGGGGGAGAGTAGCGATACTCTCCCCTTTACGTTTGGAGAGATTATGTTGCGAGTAGCCAGTATTACATTAGTTCTTTTTATCAGCTCATCCGTTGCAGCAAACGATGTGTTTATTAAACAAGTGGGTGGAGGCGAAACAGTCGTTGAGCAAAGTGGCGATTCAAACAATGTGGTGATTGAGCAAACTGGCCCTTCTAATACGATTCAAGCAAAACAGGATGGTAAGGATAATGAGCTGGATATTGAACAGTTAGGGCAATCCAATCGTTCAGTCGTTCGGCAGTTGGGTAATAATAACTCTTCCGTTCAAGTGCAAACAGGTATTGGTAATATCATCACACATTTTCAAAGTGGAAACAATAATGTGGCCGTGGATAGACTGACTGGTTTTAATAACGAATCTAACACCACACAGATTGGTAATAATAACAAATCTGAGAATATTATCACCGGTGACCGTAATGATATTAAGACGCAACAGGTCGGTGACAACTTAGAGCATACGATCAAACACGTAGGTGATGGAACAGCCATAACCATTAAACAGCGCAAATAATTTATCTGGCCTAATACCTTTATTCTGCTAAACCATTCTGTATCTGAATGGAGGTTATTGGCATGCGTGGATCATTGTTACATTGGATCGTGGCTTTTGCGCTTTCTTACTCTATACCAGACTCTTATGCTAGCGAGCTGCGATATACTCCTGTAAACCCAAATTTTGGTGGCGACCCGTTTAACAGCACGATTCTTTTGGGCGTAGCAGATGCTACGAACGATAATACCGAACCGTTTTCCACCGGAGATTCTCTTGCTGATTTTGAGCGCACGATTACGAACACACTAATTAGTCGTGTTTCTCAAGAGATTGCGGATCAGATTCTGGGTGAGGATGCGCAGGACTCTGGCACGTTTTCTGTGGGTGGTACTATTCTAGACTTCAATAATAACAATGGTGTGGTGACCATTAATATCACTGATACCAGTACAGGTGGAACCACTACGGTGGAAATCCCATCTCCTACATTCTAGGCATCTACCAGCATGAAATATATCTTGATTAGTTTTGTATGTTTGCTAGCGGCTTGCTCAAGTGCTGAGTTGTCTACATCTAGCCTCAGCTCAGAAGCCACGTTAGGAGATTACACGGTTCCAGGTGAGGCACTTAAATCTCTGCCCGCGGCTGCCAGAAAGCCTGTCGTCTCTGTTTACTCATTCCAAGACTTAACAGGACAGCATAAGCCTGCTGATAATCTTGCTGAATATTCTCGTGCGGTGACCCAAGGCGGTGCTGATATTGTCGCTCAAGCCCTCATGGATGCTGGAGATGGAAATTGGTTCACCGTAGTAGAGCGTAAAGGCCTAAATAATTTGCTACAGGAGCGGAAAATTATCCGTGCCATGCGCAATAACTACCAAGGCGAAGACGGAGTCAAGCTGTCCGATATTCCTGCAATGCTTTATTCGGGCATATTGATTGAAGGGGGTATTGTTGCGTATGAGAGCAATATTATGACAGGAGGTTTTGGTGCACGTTATTTAGCAATAGGTGGTAGCACAGAGTATCGCCGAGACATTGTCACCGTTTATCTGCGAGCAATCAGCGTATCGAATGGTGAAGTGCTATTATCAACAAATGCTTCGAAAACGATTTTCTCAACGGTGCTACAAGGTGGTGTATTCAAATATATAGGTCTCAATGAACTACTGGAAATTGAAAGTGGTTTTTCTTTGAATGAACCTCCCCAATTTGCCACGCGCCAGGCGATTGAAATGGCTGTTTATAGCATGATCGTAGAAGGTGCCGCAAAAGGGCTATGGGGATTTGAAGACCAAGCTGCGGGAGAAAAAGTGGTGACCAATTACCAAACATTGAAACACGAAAAACAAGCTGAATTTGTTGAGCGTATTTCCCCAACCTTCTTCAAAGATGATGGCCCATCACTTACCTCCTTTTTAAATCGCTTTTACGATAATGGTTTCAATGCAGATAACGTAGTTGAGTAAATTATCCCATCTTGCACGAGTTCGAGTCCCATTTTTAATGCCTGAGAATTATTGTTTAATATCAATAATTTATTTTGCCGCGACCCACGCCCTACGGAGTTGACACCATTCGTTTAAGCCTTTGTTTTTGAACAAACACCAAGATCGAACCATCAAAACATGCTATTGATAAAGCTGCTGAATTTTCCGGTTGCGTATGGTCACTTGTGAACGTGTGTGGAAGAAGATCCTCTCATTCAACTATTTCATATTTGTCTTTCACTAAAGAAAGTTTGAAGCATCGCCATCTCAGATTGAATATTCTCGATGAGCACTGCTTTTTCAAACTGGTCATGCATGTAATTAGTCTCAGCAACCTTTGCTACTCCGGATAATCTAGTTGCCCCTAGATTTGCAGCGGATCCCTTTAACCGATGAGCTGCACTTTTCCATGCATCGGGCTCTTCATTGATGCATGCTTCCATCTCTTTGATTGTTTCAGTGGCATGTTCAAAAAACATCTCTGCTAATGAAGCCTCTTCTTCCAAATCACCATCCGTGAATAATTCAAGATGCGTCAGATCTACGGGCGGTTCTTCTGTGTTGATTGACTCGCAAGCCGGTTCGTTTTGAGTATCTGACTGTGGCGCCATATCAGTAGACGTAGGGTAATTCCACATTGCTAGCTTTTCCATTAGCACATCTGGTTTGATGGGTTTGCTGATATAATCGTCCATACCGGCATCTAGACATTTTTCTTTATCACCTACCATGGCATTCGCGGTCATAGCGATCACTGGCAGGTGTTTGCCATCACATGCATGCATTTCCATCTGACGGATTTCTGACGTTGCAGTATATCCGTCTAGGTGTGGCATCTGGCAATCCATCAGGACTGTGTCGTATTGGTGCAGTGAAATCTTCTCTACGGCTTCCATGCCATCTTCTGCGAAATCGACGTTTATGAACCCTAGCTTTTTCAATAGTTTTTTGGCGAATAGTCTATTGACGGGGTGATCATCTACTACCAAAATTTTTATATCCTTAGCGGTATATTGATCTGTGTCTTCGCCGATATTGGCTTCGTTGATTGGCTTGATAGAGTCAGGCGCAACTTCTAGAGGGATTGTGAACCAAAAGCTTGAGCCGTTGCCGAGCTCACTTTCAACTCCAATTTCTCCACCCATAAGTTCGACATACTCTTTACATATTGCGAGACCTAATCCGGTTCCGCCATAGTTTCGGGTGGTGGATTCATCCGCTTGCGTGAATTTCTCAAAAATACTGTCTAATCTTTCTGTAGGGATACCAATACCTGAATCATTTACCTGAAAATGAAGATGACTATCTTGCTTGGTGATGTTGAGTGATACTTCTCCTTCTTGGGTGAATTTTAAGGCGTTGCTTAGAAGGTTGCGAAGGATTTGCTGGGTTTTTGAAATATCACCAATCACACAATGAGGAATATCTTTGGCAATATTGACGGCCAAAGGTCGTAGTTCTTTTTCCAGCGCTACCGGTGAGTAGAGCGTCGTGATTTCATGGATTGCAGTTCGCAGATCATACGCCACCTCATCCACTCGCACCATGCCAGACTCAATTTTTGAAAGGTCCAGAATGTCATTCAGAATTGATAATAAATTTTCACCAGATGTTTTAATGGTGCGTAACAATTCTTCTTGTTCAGCACTCAAATCAGAATCTTCTAGCAAGCTTGTCATGCCTAAAATACCATTCATTGGTGTGCGTAACTCATGGCTCATATTGGCCAAAAAATCACTTTTGGCATAGTTTGCTGATTCCGCTTGTTCTTTTGCATCCCATAATTGCTGCTCAAACTGTTTACGCTCAGTGATGTCACGCTCGATGGCAGCAAAGTGAGTGATGTTTCCCTGCTGATCCTGAATGGGAACAATACTGATATCCAGCCAGTATTTTTCACCATTTTTATTGTAGTTGATCAGCTCTCCTTTAAATGGTGCGCCTGATTTAATGGCTTCTTTCAGTTTATCTAACACCGTTCGGTCTGTCTCTTCGCCTTGGAGAATGCGTGGTGTTTGTCCGATTACTTCGTTTCTTTCATAGCCGGTGATCGCTTCAAAAGCATTATTGACATAGGTGATGGTTGGCCCATCTTGTAGTAAATCTTCAGCTTTGGTGATGATGATGCCGTCATTGGCATTGACTACTACCTGCTCAAACAAGTTGGCTTTATCTTCGAATACTTTTCGCTGGACCACATGGCCAAGCTGTGTGCCGATTTCTTCCATTACTTCTAGAAAAGTTCGGTTTGGTTCTTCTGTTTCTTGCGAGAAAAACTCTAATACACCATAGACTTTATCTTCTACAAAGATAGGAAATGCATAACCTGCTTTTAAGTTCAAACTTTCGAAGCATGTAGGGAAGGCGGTTGACGTCTTTGTATTGATGACCCAAGAAGGCTTCCCCTGCTGGTAGACCTTGCCAATCCATCCTTCTCCAGGAGCATATTGAGTCATTTCCATATCGTTGAAGATTTCGCTTTTGTGAAAATGTTCATTGATACACCAGAGCCCTGAGCTAACTATGCGCGCTATTTTCTTTTCATAGCCATAATAGTGGCCAGCTTCCCAGCCGGTATAGCGGCAGATTTCGTTAATAGAGGTTAGAATGGCATCTTCGATGTTTTTTGCTTTATTAGCCGCACTGGCAACCTTGGAAAGCAATTTGATGTATCGGTTATTCTTTTTTGTTTCTTCCAGAGCATCTTGCAAGTCGAGATATAATGCTTCTTGAGCAAGGGTTGCTAGTTTAGCTTGTTGAGTGTCTGTGCCGTTCTTTTCTTCCATGATTTCCTCTACAGGTTAAGCACGTCTGCGCGTGTGGTTTCGACAATAGATAAGGTTTCTTTTATTAGGCCTTCTGCTACACCAAGCTCTTCTAGTGCAGATGCAAGATGACCAGCCACTGCGTCAAAGTGAGAGTCTGAAAGCCCTTTATCTGTAACCAGACGTTTATGCGCTTCGCGAATCGATTTGCCGTTATATCGGTTTGGCCCACCTGCCACGTAAGTGACAAACGCCGCTTGTGATCGACGTAGTTTCTCATCGTCTATGTCCACGAAGAATGGAGTGAGTAGGGGGTCTGTAAGGATTTTATCGTATAGTTTTGCGACCGTTGCGCGAATGGCTGGATCACCTCCTAATCGTTCGTATAATGATATGTTGGTCATGTGCTTTCTCCTAAATCGTAGCCTTGTGATAGATATGGCTGTTTTTGATGTAGTGGGTCAGTCTTTCTTCGTGGAATGGTTTGCCGACAAACCCTCTTGCACCAAGATGAATAGAATTAGCTAAGTTTTGCAAGTCATTCTGACCGCTGAACATCACGATATAGGCTGCTGGGTCATGGGCCAGGATAGTATGCATAAGCTCGTACCCTGTATGATCCGGCAAGCCTATATCGAGAAAGACGACGTCAGGAGCTTGAAGGATATACTCTGTTAATGCTGACTTTGCATTAGATGCTACCGTTATCTCATATTGGTTATTTAGCACCCTAGAGAAAAGTCGTTGTGCTATAGGGTCATCTTCTACCAGCATGATTTTTGTCTGTTTGCGTAGTTTTCGCTGATCGACACTCTTTTGCATAATGTAGTCGACGTTATCAATCGGGCGTAATGTGTTATTGTATACGTCTTGAGAATTGTAGAAGGCATTAGGTGATTTCCAATAGCCTCGCTCGTTGCATATTTCTGATAAATCTTCCCAATCGCGTTTCATATCAAACATCACCACAGCAGAATCAACCGCATGATAAATATTTAAGTTGATTGATAATTCGTGCGCTGCTTTTCTCAGATAGTTTTGCGTCACCCCGCGACAGATGAAATACATATGCACGCCGTCAATGACATAGGTGACTCCCTCAATATGTTTGAACCGTCGGCTCATCTCTGCAACAGCATAGGCAGTAGGCGCCATGTGCTTGGTATAGTACAGATCTTCCCGGAACATGATATGAGCGCATATCCAGCCTTCCCACGATATAGGGTCTTGCTCTACCGCTCTAATCACTCGTGAAAACTCAGCTTTTGCATTGGTAATAACGACACGCATGATTCTCTCCTAAACAGTAGTTAACGCTATGGTTGGACAGCGCTGGATATATGAGAGCAGCTTGTCCTTCGTGAATGGCTTGGCGACAAATCCTTTTGCGCCACTTTGGATTGCCCCTAATACATTTTCACGATCACCATTGCCGCTTAACATGATGATATAGGCTTCAGGGTCTATGCTTAGCACTTTGTGTAAAATGTCGTGGCCGGAGACATCGGGTAAGTCAATATCCAGGAACATGACATTGGGTGCTTTCTTGGTGTAAGCCTCGATGGCTTTATGCCCATTCTCCGTCGAGGTCACTTTGAATTGTTCTTTCAGTGAGTTGCGCACCAAAACGCGAGAGAATGTGTCATCTTCGACTACTAGGACTTCTGCATGCTCACGATTGTTTCTGCTTTTAATCATCTGTGCGAAGAGATCATTATCGTATGATTGATTGAGTGCGGCGTCTTTGACCTTTTGTTGTTTCTCTTGTTTCAATTTGTGTGCTTCGGCTTTCTCTTTAAATTCTTTTTGTTCTATTTTCTCGTTGAGAAGGTCAGTTAGTTTTCGCCAATTGACACGTTTCTCGTAAAAGGTTTTTAGATATCCGTCGGCGTCAAGCTGGTACATGGTCTGGATCAGCTCGCACACATCTTGCATCATTTGTAATGAGACGCTTTTGCCAAAAATGATCATTTCTCTGTCTTCGCAAATATAGAGATTGCATGAATGTCCGGACATCTTCTCTGCTACTTTGGCGAACACTTCTTGCGTTAGCTTGACATCATTCAACTTAGAGTCTGGAAGTAGGAGCTGGATCGCTTTTACTTTTTCGTTTTTTACATTGCTATCAGAGATGGCTGCCAATAATTTTGCTTCAGCTTGCTCCTTAATAATAATCACGATTATCTCCCTTTTTCCTTGTTATCTACGTCTTATACATCGCAGATAATATGCCAAAAGAGGCTTGGAAAAATTCCTTATTTTTTTCAATAATTTATTAATATTTAGCTGATATCATCCCAATTAAAGCGTATGAATATGAGAAAAAATATGAGACAGTTCTCGTTTTCATACGCAGGGAATAGGCGATGAGCGATACAATTTTATTGGTAGAAGATGATGAAATGCAGCGCTTCTTAGTTAGCAAGATGCTGAGTAAGGAATTGCCCTATTCTGTTTTATCTGCAGAGAATGGTCATGACGCATTGGAAATATTCAAAGAAGAAACAAATATCAAAGCAGTTATTCTAGACCTAAACATGCCAAAAATGGATGGCATAGAAACATTACAGAAAATGA
>JALEGK010000068.1 GCA_022763105.1 Rickettsiales bacterium
ATTTGGCTCAACTTCTTTTAGCTGCGAACGGCGCATATTGTAAAAGGATTGCACCAATGCAGGATCGCGATCATACGCCTCAGGCGTTGCCACATCTTCCACGCGATGTTCGCACCAAAGCCCATCTTCCGCGCGAAATGTCTGCAAGCCAGATTCGGCAGAAATCCCCGCTCCTGTAAGAATAAAGATAGACTTGTTCATCATGGGCAACTCGTGTAGTTTCTGCTCGTCTTGAGAGTGATCATTCTGAATCGCAAACTAAAGATGAGAGAGGTGAATGCAAGCAATTGTTCTGGGTGCCGGTGTGACCGGCGTGATGACCGCTTATTATCTGGGTAAGCGCGGCGTCAAAGTGCAGGTGATTGATCGCCAGCCAGAGCCCGCGCGCGAATGCTCTTTCGCCAATGGCGGGCAGCTAAGCTACTCCCATGCCGAACCGTGGGCAAACCCAGCCGTATTCCCCAAAGTCTTTAAATGGATGTTCCAAGATGATGCACCATTAGTGCTGCGCTTCTCCCTAGACCCTCACATGATCGAATGGGGCTTGCGCTTTTTGTGGAATTGTCGCCCATCTGCCGCAGAGAAGAATTGCATCAAAATGCTGCATCTGGGCCTGCTGAGCCGCAAAAAGATGCACGAAATCATTGCCGATACTGGCATCGAGTTTCATTACATCCAAAAAGGTATCTTGCACATCTTTGGCTCTGAGGAATCATTGGATCACGCCTGCAAACATGCGGAATTTCAAAAACAATATGGCTGCGAAGAAACACCAGTTACTTGGAAACAATGTAAAGAGTTAGAACCTGCACTCGAACATGCAGGCAAGGAAATGGTTGGCGGCCTGCACGCCAGCATTGATGAAAGCGGTGATATTTTTGTCTTCACCAAAAAGCTCGCTGAATATTGCCAAAAGGAATTCGGTGCAGAATTTATCTACGATACCGAAATCTTAGACCTGCACGCAGAAAACGGTAAGATCACCCACGTTTCTACCAACCGTGGCAATATGCGCGCCGATCAATATGTCATGTGCATGGGAGCTTATAGCCCAATCTACTTACGACAGGTCGGCATTAAAGTGCCGATTTACCCAATGAAGGGCTACAGCATCACCTATCCGTTCGATGAATTTAGCCCAACCATGAGCATCACCGATGATGATTTGAAAATCGTCTACAGTAAACTCGGCCACCGCACCCGCGTTGCCGGAACAGCAGAGTTCGCAGGCTATAACACCACCGTTAAGCAACGCCGTGTCGATGCGATTCTTAATAGTATTAAAAACTTGTTCCCTAAGGCCAATCTGCAATTCCATGACCATTGGTCATGCCTGCGTCCATCCACACCCGATGGCCCACCGATTGTATCCAAATCCCGCTACAGCAACTTCTTCCTTAATACCGGAAACGGTACATTAGGCTGGACCCAAGGTGCCGCCTGTGCGGAAATGATCGCCGATCTAATGGAAGATAAAGAACCCGAATTAAACGAAAAAGATTTCTGCCTGTCACGTTACTAATATGAGCACAACCCCACGATCTGATTACTTTAACGCCCCAAACCTCGATGGTAGCGGCACACATAAACTGCATTTCCTCGATTGGGACTTTCACGATCACGATCACACCGTTGTCTGCGTGCATGGCCTGACCCGTAATGCACGTGACTTTGAATTTTTAGCTAATAAACTTTGCAAACATTACCGCGTGATCTCTATCGACATAGCCGGACGCGGCCAAAGTGAATGGTTTGAAGACAGCGCCAACTATCATTACGGCACATACGTTACCGATTGCTTGGCCTTTCTAGATAATTTTCATCTACGCAATGTCAGCTGGGTTGGAACCTCTATGGGCGGTATCATCGGCATGATGATCGCCGCGCAAAAACCCGACCGCATCAAAAAAATGATTCTGAATGATGTCGGTGCTTTCATTCCCAAAGAAGCACTTAAACGTATCGTCAAATATGTCAGCGCTGTTCCCAACACCTTTGACTCTAAGGCAGACGCAGAAGCAATCCTGCGTGAAAACTACAAAAGCTTCGGATTAAAATCGGATGAAGAATGGCAACATATGCTGAATCACAGTATTCAGGAAGCAGGTGACGGGACATATCGCTTAGCCTATGACCCAACCATCATGGCCCCGATCAGACTCGAATCAAACAATTTCGAGGACATCAATGACGTCGATCTAAGCGAATTATGGGAAAAAGTGAGAACGCCAACCTTAATCATTCGCGGTGCTGAGTCTGATTTATTGCAAAAAGAGACGGTCAGCGCGATGCGATCCACTCATATCAAGGCAACATCCATCGAAATCGAAGGCGCTGGACACGCACCAGCCCTCATGAATAACGAGCAAACAGAGATGGTTAGGAACTGGCTGCAACGTCCGGGCGCGCTAAGCCAGGCAATTCCTGCCTAGTATGCAGAAAAATAGACTGGCATCTTTTGCCTCTATCTGGTAACGTATTGTTTCAGGAGAGGTAAAATCATGAATGATCTAGTAAAACTATCCGTAGGCACGACGCCCACTCCCGCACGGCCTAAGCAAACCATCATCACAAAAGAAAAGACCAAAGATGACCGACGCAAGCATTATGAACGCAATCACGCTATCCCGAATTACATCCCAACACCAGAGCAGCTCTCGCGCCTTATCAATCGCGCACTCGACGCTTTGGCAAATGGTGTCTACTGGGATCGTGGCTCTATCATTAATATCGTTCTTTAGGTAGTAACATGGTTCAGTTCCCGCAAGCTGATCCACTTCGCATCAAACTATCTTTAACGGAAGAAGAACGCTTAATAAGCGACACTGCGCGGCAATTCGCCGATGGCGTGTTGCGCCCGGGTATTATCGAAGCCAACCGCAACGGCCATTTTAATCCAGAACTCATGGCAGAGATGGGCAAACTCGGGCTACTTGGCTCGACCATCGAGGGCTATGGCTGCGCAGGCGCCAGCCATGTTGCTTATGGCCTTACCGCATACGAAATCGAATCCGTTGATAGCGGATACCGCTCGGCATTATCGGTGCAATCCAGTTTGGTCATGCACCCGATCTATCAATTCGGTTCAGAAACACTCAAAAATGACTATTTGCCCAAGCTCGCCACCGGTGAGTTAATCGGATGTTTTGGCCTGACAGAACCAGATCACGGCTCTGATCCCGGCAGCATGGTCACACGGGCCAAATGCGTCGATGATGGCTATATCCTGCAAGGCTCCAAAACATGGATTACGAACGCCCCAATCGCCGATCTATTCGTCATCTGGGCAAAAATCTATGATGATAGCGACATCGAAGATGGCAGCATCGGAGGATTTGTCATTGAGCGAGGCAAAAGCATCGACACGCCAACACTTGATGGCAAGCTCGCACTAAAAGCATCATCCACCGGCATGATCATGCTCGATGAAGTCTTTGTACCAGAGGCCAATCGCCTTGATGTTCTAGGTCTTAAAGGGCCATTCAGTTGCCTGAATAAAGCACGTTATGGTATTAGCTGGGGCGCTTTGGGGGCAGCGAATAATTGCTTTGATATCGCGCGAGAATATGTCTGCGAACGCGCTCAATTCGGACGTCCGCTCGCCGCCAACCAACTGATTCAGAAAAAACTCGCCGACATCCTCACCGAGATTGCTTTGGGGCTGCAAGCGTCCTTGCAAGTTGGGCGCCTCATGGATGAAGATGAATGGACACCAGAGATGATCTCACTGATCAAACGCAACAATGCCGGCAAAGCGCTGGATATCGCCCGCACCTGCCGCGATATGTTGGGTGGCAACGGCATCTCAGATGAATATCATGTTATGCGCCACATGCTAAACCTAGAAGCGGTCAATACATACGAAGGAACGCACGACATCCACGCCCTCATACTAGGTCGCGCCATTACCGGCATCGCTGCCTTTAGCGAATAAACTTGCAGCGCTTTATTCTCTGGCTTAAAACTATCCTTATGAAAACACTCATCTGCATTTCCACCCTTTTGCTACTTGCTGCTTGCATGACACCGCAAGAACGCGCCGAGCGTAAAAAACTCATCGACCAGCAAGATCATCAAGAGTGCGTTGAGTTAGGCTTCAAGCCAAAATCTGATGCTTACGGCGATTGCCGCCTGCGCATTAAAGAAATGCGCGTACAGGCCCAACGCCAAGTCGTCTACCCACATATCGGCATCGGCTATGGCTACGGCTATCACCACCGCCGCCGCCATTGGTAGACATGCAAGACTATCTGAATATTGCGCATAACCTGGCTGATCTCGCACGCCCAATCGCCAAACAATATTTCGGGCAATCCGTCCCCGTGGATATGAAGGCCGATAACAGCCCGGTCACATTGGCCGATAAAGAGATCGAAATGGCAATCCGCCAGCACATCATGCAGCACTGCCCTGATCATGGTATTTTAGGCGAAGAAATGGATGATCACCAAACCGATGCTGAATATGTCTGGGTCATCGACCCAATCGATGGCACCAAAGCCTTTGTCGGTCAAAAACCAACCTTCACCACCCTCATAGCCTTATGCAAAGACGGCGCCCCTATTCTTGGCGTGATCGATCAACCCATCAAGCAGGAACGCTGGACCAGCGATATGACGACATCCAGCGAAACACCTTCAGACATTGAGAAGCTCTCTGACTGCATGATCGCCACCACGTCATTTGGCTATTTCTCTTCCAGCCAAATGATTGTCTTCCAAGAGCTTGAGCGCGCCACACGCAGCACACTGCTTAATCATGACGCTTATGCTTACGGCATGCTAAGCGAGGGAGATCTGGAAATCGTGCTCGATGTGAAGCTTAAACCTTACGATTTTTGCGCCCTTGTGCCGGTCATTGAGCAGGCAGGCGGCATCATCACCGACTGGCATGGCAAGCCACTAACCATGCGTAGCGAAGGCCATGTGATTGCAACTGCAAATAAATCACTTCACAAACAGGCGCTTGATCTGTTAAGCAAGGCCGCATAATTAAACGATCGGTCAAAAACAATGGACGCACCAACCCTACATATCATCGGGGCCGGACTTGCCGGCAGTGAAGCCGCATGGCAAGCCGCCAATGCTGGCATCCAAGTCATCATTCATGAAATGCGCCCAAAGGTAAAAACCGACGCGCACCACACCGATCATTGTGCCGAGCTGGTTTGCTCTAACTCCTTCCGTTCAGACGATCATGAAACCAGCGCCATCGGCTTGCTGCACGAAGAAATGCGCCGCTGCGATTCACTTATTATTGCCATGGGCGACAAACATAAAGTCCCAGCAGGTGGCGCACTCGCTGTTGACCGCGATGGCTTTAGCGCAGCTGTCACCGAGATGCTGAATAACCACCCCAACATCACTTTCTCGATTGAAGAAATGACCGCGCTACCCGATGCAGATTTCGGCCATGTAATTGTTGCCACCGGCCCGCTAACTTCAGGGTCATTGGCAGAAGATATTTTAGCTAAAACCGGTGAGGATTACCTCGCCTTTTTCGATGCCATTGCTCCGATTGTATTCAAAGAGAGCGTGAACCTAGATGTCGCTTGGTTCCAATCACGCTACGACAAGGAAGGGCCAGGCGGTACCGGCAAAGATTATCTGAACTGCCCGATGAGCAAAGAGCAATATGAGTCTTTCATCGATGCATTACTCGGCGGCGATACAGCCGACTTCAAAGAGTGGGAGAAAAACACCCCCTACTTTAATGGCTGTTTGCCAATTGAAGTCATGGCAGAACGTGGCCGTGAAACCTTGCGCTTTGGTCCCATGAAGCCAGTCGGCCTAACCAACCCGCATGATCCAGAAAACAAGCCTTATGCCGTCGTGCAGCTACGCCAAGATAATAAACTCGGCACGCTGTATAATATCGTAGGCTTTCAAACCAAATTGAAATGGGGCGCCCAGCAGGCAATCTTCCGCATGATCCCCGGTCTTGAAGAGGCTGAGTTTGCTCGCCTAGGCGGTATTCACCGAAACACCTTTATCAATAGTCCGGAATTACTAGACCGCGAATTGCGCCTAAAATCGCATCCTCATATGCGTTTCGCCGGACAAATTACCGGTGTCGAAGGTTATGTAGAGAGCGCGGCATGCGGCCTAATGGCCGGACGTTTTGCTGCAGCCGAACTGCTCAACCAAACCGTCAGCACACCTCCACAAACCACAGCATTAGGTGCCTTAATGGCGCACATCACAGGCGATGCAGACGCCAAGCAATTCCAACCAATGAACGTCAATTTTGGCCTCTTCCCACCGCTGGAAGAACGCATGAAAAAGAAAGATCGCCCACGAGGCTACACCAGCCGTGCGCTTGCTGATTTAGATAGCTGGAAGTCTGAGAGCGTAGAAGCCGCCGCTTAAGCGGTTAAATGACGCCACCATAAACGCCAAGCTAACGCGCTGGGACGTAACGGCATCTGGTTGAGCTGATATTCATGCGTGTTGAAATGCCGAATATAGTAATGCGGAATCGCTTGCAGCGTAGAGAAGAACTTCAGCTCTTTAGGTAATGGCTGAGCCAGCAAAGCATCTGCATACTCCACCCACTCTTTAACAAACGCTTGCACACGCATTACCTCTTCGCCTTGCTCTATCGCCGCCGGGTTAATGCCATGTTGCTGCAGGGAGGTAATCGGCCAACGAATCATCTGTGATTCGATGTGATATGGCAAAGCACGCAGTAACCCAATAACACCATAAGCGCGCGCATGATCGGATAGCACCGAACGAATATCTTTGGATGATTGCGTCATCAGCACATGCGCCATTAAATCATAAAGCGCACCAACCGTGCCGTCTAAATACGCAAAAAACGCATCTCTCGATGGGCTGCCCTGCTTCCATTCCAGATCATTCAATCGTGCATCAATCATTTGTCGGAATAAAGCGATCGGCAATTCATAGGCGTCTATAACCTGCTTGAGAGCCTGCACGGCATGATGCTGACGCACCGCCTTCCCGCCTTCAATTTCATCCAATGCTTCATGCCACCATTTCAAGCGAATCATACCCACATGCGGCTCTTGGACAATCTCAGCAACTGGCGCAATTTCGCAATGAAACGCAAGCAACGCCATGATAGCGGGGCTATGCTCTCCTCCGGCAACTAATATATTCAGATAGCGCTCATAATCGCGCTCCCGCACTAATTGTTGCAACTCTATTTCGATTTCTGGCTCAAAGCGATGCATGGCAGCGTTATAATCGCAATATCGGCGAATCCCAAGCGCATTCATGCTATGATCGCCAAATGGCAACCATTCATATCATAGGTGCAGGCATTGCAGGGCTAACATCAGCCCTAGAGCTGCTCGATCATGGGCACCGCATTTGTGTTTATGAATCCGCGGCGCAAGCCGGAGGGCGCTGCCGCTCTTATCATGACATCATGCTCGACCTGACGGTTGATAATGGCAATCACCTCATCCTAAAATCCAACCAAGCTAGCTGGCATCTCATCGAAAAAATTGGCGCTACCGACCATTTTATTCAAGCAGCACGCTTTTACCCCTTCATCGATGCAAAATACGGACATATGTGGGAATGGCGCTCCCCCTATTGGCTACCCAAACTACCTAAGGCAGATTATCTACGCTTGCTTACCCTAGCCAACACATCCAAGCAATCTGTACTCACCGATCACTTTAGTGTGCACTCAGAACTCTACCGCCAATTCGTCGCGCCACTATGTATCTCTATGCTAAACACACAGCCCGATGAAGCAAGCGCTCGGCTGTTCGCTGGCGCCCTCTTCACCATTATAAAAAATGGGCGAGATGCCACACCCTACCTTCCAAAAGACAATTGGCAGGAAGCTATAATTACCCCACTAACAAACCACCTACACGCAGCAGGTGTCGAATTTTACTACCAGCAAGCTCTAAAAGAAGTGCAGCACGATGGACAACGAATCACCAACTGCAAATTTTCACGCAATGACCTAATCATAGCCGAAGAAGATATGATGATACTTGCGACACCTGCACAAGTCTCTGCGAAGCTGCTGCCGGATATCACCTTCCCTGATGAATATGAATCAATCATCAACATCCATTACGAAAGCAGCTACGACTTCCCAACCGGTATTTTAAGTGGCGTCACCAACCAGCTCATCGATTGGCTAATTGCAAAGCCTGGCATTCTATCGACCACCACCAGCGCAGCCAATCACCTCATCGATACCAATAACGACTCGCTCGCCGAATCGGTATGGAAATGGATTGCCACGCAATGGGAATTATCTGAAGAAGTGCCGAATCACCGCATTGTCACCGAGAAACGCGCAACGTTCAAAGCCACCCCTGAAAATGAGGCAAAACGACCTGACGTGCAAACCAGCTATCACAACTTAATGCTTTCAGGTGACTACACAAACACCAAGTTACCCGCCTCAATTGAAGGGGCGATTCAGTCAGGACACAATGCAGCAAAAGCAACGCTAGACAGGCTGCAATAACGCCGCGACACGACGGCCTTCATTTAGCAAAATATTAAAGGTACGACACGCCGCCCCCGTATCCATCACATCAACGGCCATGCCGCTAGCACGCAATGTCTCGCGAATAATAGGCGGTAAAAACACCATATGGGTACCAGACCCGTAGAGCAGAATCTCTATTTCATCTGCACGGTTCAACGCAAGCTCCATATGCTCTAAAGCAGGGCTATCACCTTCAGCCGGTACGTCTGGCCATGGAATCACCTTCTCAGGCAACACCAACACGGCCCCTTCGCAACGCTCACCAGCAATGGTAAAGCCGCCATCACCGTAACCATCGATGACTTTGGCAGACTCCGATAGCTGCGGCGTGATATCCATTAGATAGGCAGCGCTTTAGGACGACGGGATTTATACCAGGTAATCACCATCAAACGTGTCAGCAGAATGGCTGAGAACATAGAAGATAGAATCCCGATAGAAAGTGTGACAGCAAACCCCTTCACGGTGCCTGAGCCGAAATAGAACAGAATGAAAGCTGCAATCAGCGTGGTGATATTAGAATCCAGAATCGTACCAAATGCCGTTCTGAAACCATTATCAATAGCCGCCATCGCCGACTTACCATTTCTCAGCTCTTCACGGATGCGCTCAAAAATGAGCGTGTTCGCATCCACCGCCATGCCCATGGTCAACACAATACCCGCAATACCCGGCAAGGTCAGCGTCGCCTGAAACAGCGATAGCGCACCCATGATGATGCCAATATTGATCATCAATGCGATGTCTGAGAACAAACCAAACAAGCCATATGAGAACAGCATGAAAATCATCACCGCAACAATCGCAATGACAACTGCCTTCTCACCGGCTGCAATCGAATCTGCGCCAAGGCTTGGCCCGACAGAGCGCTCTTCGATAATATCTAGCGGCGCAGGCAATGCACCCGCACGTAGTAAGATCGCAAGCTCATTGGCGGAATCAACGGTGAAGTTACCTTCAATCATACCGCGACCACCCAAAATGGCTGAACGAATCACAGGCGCGGTAATCACTTTTTTATCGAGCACAATCGCAAAACGCTTACCAATATTCGCTTGGGTAATATCGCCAAATTTGCGTGCACCAACCGTGTTAAAAGCAAACTCAACAATCGGCTGGCCTCGATCAAAGCTCGGATTCGCACCCGTCAGCAATTCACCACTGAGCGCCACCTGAGACTTCACCGCCACACGGTCCGGCTGGCCCGTACGCTTAGACTCATACTTCATAATGCGCGTCCCCGGAGGCACGGCCCCACGGCGCAATTGATCATCTGTGACCGACTCATTCACCAGATGAAATGTCATCTTAGCAGTCTTACCCAGACGTTCTTTCAATTTCTCTGGATTCTCCTCGCCCGGCACCTGCACCAGAATACGGTCTTCACCCTGACGCTGAATCGTTGGCTCTTTCGTACCATCAGGATTCACACGGCGATTGATGATCTCAATCGATTGCTCAAGCAATTCCTGCGTTTTCTTCTGCATGGCTTCTTCGCTGAAGGTCACAACATAGTGAATATCGTTGTTCAATTGAACATCGAAACCATCATCAATTTCTGCCAGCAAGTCTGGCACGGTTGGCCCTTCCGGCAAGGTCTCAGGGCGAACCGTGAAGCTCAACAGCCCTTCAGTCGCGGCAAGATTTTTATACCCAATACCATTCTCACGCATCGCCACACGTACTTCATCGCGTACCGTCTGCATGTAATCTTGCATGTAAGTCGAGACATCCACACGCAATAGCAAATGCGAGCCGCCTTGCAAATCCAATCCCAGATTGATTTTATTCGATGGCATCCACGACGGAAGCTTCACAGGCACCATATTCGGCAATGCCGACATGACAAAAAACGCGCTAATCGCTAAAACGGTAATAATCTTCCAGCGTGGGTAATCAAGCATTAGGCCGCCTTGTTATCGTCGTTAGCTGGCTTTTTGCTATCCGCACCCGGCTTCGTCTTCACACGAGATAGGGTTGGCTTATCGACCGTGATCTCCACATCCTTTGAAATCTCCAGCACGACAGTATCATCAGCCACCTTCACGACTTTACCATGAACACCGCCGCCCGTGACCACTTGATCACCTTTAGCAATCGCCGCAATCATGTCCTGATGCGCCTTAAATTTCTTCTGCTGAGGACGGATAAGCAGGAAATAGAATAATACAAATACAAGAATTAGCGGGACAAACCCAGAAAGTGCAGACCCTTGAGGGGCAGCACCAGCCGCCTGCGCATACGCAGGGGCAACGATCATCAGCTCAAGCATGATGCCTCCATAAACAAGATAATATGGGTGGGACTATAAAGAGAAAATCGTTAGACGCAAGCAGGTGCTTACGATTTTAGTTTGGTTTCCACAAACTCGACATGCTTACGCACCACAGGATCATACTTACGGAACTTTAGCTTTTCCGTTTGCTTACGTGGATTACGCTTCTTTACATAGTAAAAACCGGTATCAGCGGTGCTTTCCAGCTTTACTAGGATTACATTTTTCTTAGCCATGTCACTTTCCTCAAAATAGGGCCTGCAATTTAACCATTATTGGATGACTGTCAAGCGATTATGCGATCTTTTTTTAATGCTTCTGAACTCTGAGGGGTTGCGCAAAGCGCTAATGGTGCTAAAAAAAGCTGAAACCTAAGGAAAACATAAGGAAAGCCAAGCATGAGCACGAAAATTAGACGCGCTGTTTTTCCCGTCGGCGGATTGGGCACACGATTTCTTCCGGCAACCAAATCCATGCCTAAGGAAATGCTGCCAATCGTCGACAAGCCACTGATTCACCATGCTTTTGAAGAAGCTGTCGCCGCAGGTATCGAGCAATTTATCTTCGTAACTGGCCGAAATAAGAATGCGATCAGCAATCACTTCGATCACTCATATGAGCTTCAACGCATTCTGACAGATAAGAATAAAGAGCGTGAATTATCGCTCACCCGCGAATGGCTACCCGATGCCGGAAACATTATTTTTACCCGCCAAATGGAGCCTTTGGGCCTCGGCCACGCGGTTTGGTGCGCCCGACACTGGATTGGCGATGAGCCATTTGCCGTTATTCTAGCGGACGATATGGTCCTCTCCGATACGCCGTGCCTCAAACAGATGGTAGATGCGTATGAGAAAGGTCCGGGCAATATGGCAGCCGTGATGAATGTGCCAAAAGGCCAGACCAATAAATATGGCATTCTGGATATCGCAGAAGATGATGGTCAGATTGTGAAAGCCAAAGGGGTGGTCGAAAAACCAGCACCTGCAGATGCACCATCTGATCTATCGATTATTGGGCGCTATATTCTCCAGCCAGATATTTTCGAACAGCTAGAGAGCCAAGCCAAAGGTGCTGGCGGAGAGATTCAGCTGACTGATGCCATGAACGACCAAATCGGCACCGTCGATTTTTATGGCTTCCGTTTTGAAGGTACCCGATTCGATTGCGGTGAACGCGCAGGCTACATCGAAGCAAATGTCGCCTACGCCCTAGAAGAAGATGGATTGCGCGAGCGTGTGCTAGAACGCTTGGGTCCATATTTTTCAGCTGATGCAAAAAAGGGAGCGGCCTAATGAAGCTCGCAGTTATCGGAACAGGATATGTCGGACTGGTCAGCGGCGTCTGCTTGGCAGAGCTTGGTGTCGATGTCACCTGCATCGATAATAACAAAGACAAAATCGACGCACTAAATAAAGGCGATGTACCCATCTATGAGCCAGGCCTCGACGAACTAATTACGCGTAACACCAATGCCGGACGCTTGCATTTTACAACTGACCTACCCTCCGCCGTATCACAAGCCGATGTGGTCATGATTGCCGTTGGTACCCCACCCCACCCCGATACCGGTAAAGCTGATTTGAAGTTCGTCTTTGGTGTTGCAGAAGAACTTGCGCCACACCTACAAGGCTACACCGTTATCGTTACCAAATCGACTGTACCGGTGGGAACAGGTCAAGAAGTGAAGCGCATTATCAGCCAAACGAATAGCACTGCCGATTTTGACATCGCGTCCAACCCAGAATTCTTGCGCGAAGGCTCAGCCATTGTCGACTTCATGAAGCCAGACCGTATCATTGTCGGCGTAGAAGAAGACAAAGCAGGCTATGTTTTATCAGATCTGTATCAGCCACTCACCAACAAAGGCTACCCGCTTGTAAAAGCAGATATCGAAACCTCAGAGATGATCAAATACGCATCGAACTCGTTCCTTGCGACCAAGATCGCTTTCATCAATGAGATGGCAGACATCTGCGAACAGGTCGGCGCGAATGTAAAACTCGTCGCCAAAGGCATGGGTATGGATAAGCGCATTGGTGATCGCTTCTTAAACCCCGGCCCCGGCTTTGGCGGGTCATGCTTCCCTAAAGATGCAATGGCATTAGCGCAGCTAGCCGAAGAACATGGTGTTGAGCCAAACATTGTCAATGCAGTCATCCACTACAATTTGAATCGCCGCGAGAGCATGGCACCTCGCGTAATCGATGCATGCGGCGGTGACGTGAAAGGCAAAACCATTGCCATATTAGGCCTGACCTTCAAAGCGAACACAGACGATATGCGTGAAAGCCCAAGTCTATCCATTATTCCGGCGCTACTAGACGCAGGCGCTATCATCAAGACCTACGACCCTGAAGGCATGGAGAATGCCAAACAACTACTGAGTGGAAATATTGAATGGTGCGAGTCGCTCTATGACGCGATTGATGCATCTGAAGCCGCCGTCATCGTTACCGAGTGGGATCGTTTCCGTAACATGGATTTATCCGAAGTACGAGAACGCATGGCATATCCGCGCATTGTCGATTTACGCAATTTGTTTGCACCATCTGCAATGGCGTCCAAAGGCTTTGATTATTATTCAATCGGTCGCAAACCAGCCCTTGCGAATGACGAGCCTAAACTGCAACGCGCCATTTAATCGAACAGCCAACACTTGGCTCTTGCGGTAAATTCGTACGGCCCATCTCAGCAATCTGTTGCATTGCTAATAGCAATTCAGATTTATCATCGCCATCACGATCAATACGGCCGCGATATTGCAACTTCAACGCTGCGTTAAAACCGAAAAAATCTGGTGTGCAAACCGCACCGTAAGCTTTGGCGACTTCTTGCGTTTCATCTAGCAAATACGGGAATGGAAATGCGTAATCATGTGCTAGCTGTTTCATATTCTCAAACGAATCTTCAGGGTAGGCATCCGTATCATTTGAGTTGATCGCCACCACACCCACGCCGACTTCTTTCAGCCTATGCGCCACATCAACCATAGTATCTAACTGGCGCTGCACATAGGGGCAGTGATTACAGATAAACATCACCAGCAATCCATTCGAGCCAGCCACATCATTCAGGCGATACATATTGATGTCCACGCCTTCCAAATTAAAATCCGCGGCCTGCCATCCAAGCTCAGCTTGCGGTGTCTGTAATGCGACCATTTTCTTCTCCTCTATCGATTGCTTGTTCTGGGTGCATTTTGCCAACCTTACCCAACCAAATCAACCCGACACATGCATGAAGCACAGTGTAAGCAAACACCATGAGTGATATCGCCACACCAAATTCAGGGTTGATAAAACTCCCTGTAAGGCTGGAGAGCCAAATAGCACCAAAGAAAAAGGTTAGCTCGCGAATACCAAGCCCACCGATGGTAATGGGAATCATGCCAGCCACGGCGGCTAGTTGAAATAAGAACATATATATGATGGCGTGGCTCTCGCCTCCCATCGCCAGCCAAATAGCAACCATCACCAATACATTCAAACCTTGTACGGCAAATGAATAGGGCAATGCACGAAGGGCAATACTCACTGATTCTTTCAACAACCAATTCGATAACACAAAATAACCCACCAATGTGATAATGGTAAGCGTAGCCATTGAACCGTAAATCCACATTGCCGGATACGGCCAATCAATAAAGCACGCAAAACCATAAAGCGTTAGCATAAGCACCAACAATCCATTGGTACGGGTAAGCAACTGAATACGTATGCCCTGCTTTGCTGGATAGCCAGCGACACGTTTTAGCAAAAAGACTTTATACGCATCGCCACCAATACCGCCTGGTAAAATGACGTTATAGAAAAGTGCAACATAATGCAGAATGAGTGAGTAGCGCAGGCCAATATGTTTACCCACCGTGCGATAGTAAAAATTCATGCGCAACACGGCAAAAAATTGTGCAGCAAAAAACAGCAAGAAAATTGCAACCAACCAATAGATCGGCATGTCTAATGCATAATCGAGAATCTTCACTGCATCGGCTTCCGATAAGACAAAGGCAAGAATTGCAAATGCAATTGGATATTTCAACCACTGCCAAATCGGTTTGATTCGCTGAAGCATACTCACGACACTTCCTTATACATCTTCAACGCCCGCTCACGCGCGACAGAGTGGTCAACAATTGGGTCGGGGTAATGCGCTTTTGAAAACAGGTCTGGGTTCTTATGCGGTGCATGCAAATATTTCGGATTGATCTCTGCTAGCTCAGGCACCCAGCGTTTAATATACTCACCATCCGGATCAAATTTTTTACTCTGCGATTCCGGATTAAAAATGCGAAAATATGGCTGCGCGTCAGTACCTGTAGAGGCCGCCCATTGCCACCCACCATTATTCGATGCTAGCTCATAATCCATCAGATAATCAGCGAAGTGCCGTTCTCCCAAGCGCCAGTCTAAATGCAAATCTTTAGTGAGAAAACTTGCCACAATCATGCGCGCACGATTATGCATCCATCCGGTTTGCAGCAATTGTCGCATCGCGGCATCAACTATTGGGTATCCGGTCTTGCCATGCTTGAAGGCTTCTAAGCGCTCAGTATCTTGCACCCAATCGATTGAGTCGCGATATTTCTCCTGAAATTCATGCTCCACCACATCGGGGAAGTGATACAAAATCATGGCATAGAATTCGCGCCAGATGATTTCTTTCACCCATGTATTCGCGCCTTCATTCTCATACTGGAAAGCCAGCCGCAAACATTCACGAACCGACACCAAACCAAAGCGCAGATAGGGAGATATTTTGCTCGTCCCCTCATCGCACACCATGTCACGTTTATCTTTATACGCGCTCAAATCGTTCGCAATAAAACGCTTCAAACGTTCATCCACGTCATCAACGCTCCACTCGCCTAAACTTACCGGCTCATAGTCCATCGCTTTATGCAACGCTTCCACCCCATCTTCTGGCGAGAGCCATTGCACATCATCAAGCGATCGCAATTCATCACGTAGTGCAGAAATATCTGCCAGACGCCCTTCAAGTTTCGCCGAACGTTCATTGCAACTATGTTTCTGTAACCTTGCGCGCCATGCCTTAGAGTACGGCGTGAACACTTTATAGGGCGTGCCATCATCTTTTAGAACCGCGTTAGGGTGCAGCACCAGATGATCGAGCACCTGCGCAAACTCAGTCCCCTGACGTAAATATTTTTCTACCGTAGCATCACGAGCAATAGTGGCCGGCTCAAAATCTTCAGCACAGACGAGTGTGTTGGCTTGTAATTGCTTAGCAATTTTCGGAATCACATCCTGCGCACTCGCATAGGCCACTAACAAGCCACCGCCGGCCTTAACCAATTGCTGGTGTATGTGGCAAATCGTATGGATAAGAAAGCTCACACGTTTATCGCGCGGCGATGGGAAATGCGCCAAAATGTCCTTATCAAACACAAAGACAGGCTGCACATTGCCATCACGCAGTAGCGCCTCATGCAAGGCAGTGTGATCATGCAAACGCAAATCGCGCCGCATCCAGACTAAAGAAAGTGGTTCCGAAGGATCAAAAGATTTGCTAACCATAGCCAACAATATAGGACAGAAAAATGGATTCGCCAGCACTAAACCGTATCGCCGATGCCCTGGAACGCATTAACCCCGTAAAGCCCGATGCTTTGGCTCTGGATAAGGCCGACGCCTATATCTGGCATGCGGATAGTCTGCAATGTGTGCCGCTTGAGAAAACGGCGCATCTGGCCCTAGACCTGCTCAAAGGCGTTGATCACGTTAAAAACATCCTGCTACAAAATACCAAGCAATTCGCCGAAGGCTTCTCCGCCAATAACGCCTTGCTTTGGGGCGCGCGCGGTATGGGAAAAAGCTCATTGATTAAAGCGATTCATGCCCAATTAAATGAAGAGAAACCGCAATCCCTCTGTTTAATCGAAATTCACCGTGAAGAACTGAACAGCCTACCGCTTCTCCTCTCACTTATCGCCAATTCTAATCGACGCATTATTCTATTCTGCGATGATTTGTCATTCGATGACACCGATCAGAGCTATAAATCGCTCAAAGCGGTGCTTGATGGGGGCATTCAAGGCAGGCCAGAACACGTGCTTTTCTACGCCTCATCTAATCGTCGTCACCTGATGCCACGCGATATGATCGAGAACGAACAATCAAATGCCATTCACCCTGATGAAGTCGTACATGAGAAAGTCTCACTGTCAGACCGCTTTGGCCTGTGGCTTGGCTTTCACGTCTGCGATCAAACGACCTTCTTCAGTATTATTGAGAGCTATATTGAGCATTTCAATATACCAATCTCGACTGAAGCATGGAAAGCGGAAGCCATTGAATGGTCACAAACCAGAGGTGGACGCTCTGGGCGAATTGCATGGCAGTTCATCAATGATGTGGCAGGACGACTCGGTCACCCACTCAAGATAGACTAGTTGGCAGACGCCATCTTACGTGGCAGCAACGTCTCCGGGTTAATCGGCTTCTTACCCTGACGAATGCCGAAATGTAGCTGCGCATCACGAACATTTCCGGTGCGTCCGACATAACCAATCAAATCGCCTTGCGTTACATTCGTGCCTTTTTGCACAACAAAGTCACTCATATGAGCATAAGCGGTCATCCAGCCATTACGGTGACGTACGATCACCATATTGCCGTATCCTTTCAGCTCATTGCCCGCATAGATCACCTCGCCGTTAGCGGCAGACCATACAGGACTCCCCTCAGCAGATGCGATATTGATACCGTCATTCACCAGACCATTCTTCTTAGGCCCGAAACGAGAGATAATTTTGCCGTCCACCGGCCAGATGAAATTACTATTTCGGTGATTAAGCGACTCTAAAGACGGCGCTTTTGGCTTTTCCATCTGAATCGAATCCGTATCGGGCAATTCTGCTAGATTCGCTAACGCATCATCTTCAATCTCAGCAACAACAGGCGAAGCCGTTGCCCCTCCCACCGGAACAGACACACCTTTATCAGGTAAACTAGAAATTTGCTTCACCGAGCGACTAGATCCCGCTTTTTTAGCTGCCAGAGATGCTTTCTCGATATCTCGTACATCAACATCTGGCACGGCAGCGCTAAGCGAATATTCGTGTTTAGGGCTTAAGTATTTCGTAGCGATCGCCGGGTCTTGCACCGCGCGATTCTCATCAGAGTATCGTGGCACTTCTACACCATCTCTAAAGCGTTCATAGCGTCCGTAATATACATCGCCTTTGGTTTCAACTTGCGCGGCTTGTTGCTGCGTACAAGCCGAAGCTGACAGCAATGTAGTGACAGATAGAACGTAGATCAGATGATTCTTTGTGCGCGTCGTCATGGTTATAGCTCTACCATAATTGAGAGTGTTTTTGAATAAGAAAACAACAAAACCAAACCTTTATTCATCTTTTTTCAACCAATGGAACAAATCGGACATCAGCTAGTGGCGTCTTTATATAGGTCTCACCTTCCTTGGTGATACGATACAATGTTTGAGTCTGATTCGCCATACCAATCGGTACCACCATCACTCCGTCATCACGTAACTGCTCCAATAATTCAGTCGGCACATCCGCTGCCGCGGCAGTCACAATGATTCGGTCATACGGTGCGGTGGGCTTCCAGCCTTTGCTCCCATCACCATAATGTGTGGTGATATTTCTGAGTTTCAAGAGATCAAATCGCTTTTGCGCTTCCATCAGCAAATCCTGATGGCGCTCAATCGTATACACGCGGCGCGCCAGCTTCGATAAAATCGCTGCCTGATAGCCCGATCCCGTCCCCACCTCTAGCACCATGTGGCGATCATTCACGCGAAGCGCCTCGGTCATAAGGGCCACAATCGTTGGCTGGGAAATCGTTTGGTCTTTCTCAATCGGCAATGCTTCATCGTCATAAGCGCGGTCACGGAATGTGTCGGATACAAAGAGTTCGCGGGGAATTTCTTCAATCACACCCAGTACCGATGTGTCATTAATGCCTTGGCGTCGCAGATGCATGAGCAACCGAATTTTCTCAGCCTGCATTGCGCCCATCTCATTCATGATTCAAAATGCTCGCGAATGGTCTCTAGCGTTTTGTAATCGGTCAGATCTAAGCAGAGCGGTGTGACGGTAATATGCCCAGAAATCATCTGCATATAATCCGCACCCGGATGATCTTCATAGGGCTCGGTCGCAGGCCCTCCAATCCAGAAATAAGGGCGTCCTTTAGGGTCTTCACGGCGAATCAGCTTCTCGCCAATCTTACGGCGACCTTGCGGACAAACTTTAATGCCCTTCACATCCTTTGCAGGGAAGTTGATATTGATCAAATCACCCTTTGGCCATCCCATCGCCACCAGCTTCTTGATCATGTCCGGCGCATACTGGCCCGGCAGCTCCCAATCAATGGCTAGCGGGTCAACCACCTCCATACTTAGCGCAATCGATGGGATGTCAAGCAACGTGCCTTCCATCGCCGCCGCAATCGTGCCCGAATAGGTAACATCCTCCGCCACATTCATGCCGCGATTTATCCCAGATAAAATTAGATCAGGACGCTTATCTTCGATAATCTGAAGCACGGCCATTAGCACGCAATCAGTGGGCGTGCCCAAAATCTCGTAACGGCGCTCCTCAATCTGGCGCATACGAATCGGCTCATGCATGGTCAGTGAATGCCCTGCCCCGCTTTGCTCACTCTCTGGTGCCACTACCCACACATCATCAGACAAGCTACGTGCGATTTTCTCAAGCGCGACTAACCCTTCGGCGTGAATACCGTCATCATTGGTGACTAAAATACGGTAGCCGCTCAAATCAGCCATTAGCTTCAATCCTGTCTATGTTACCCATATAGGGGCGCAGCGCTTCTGGCACCACAATGCTGCCATCTGCTTGCTGGTAATTCTCTAGCACCGCAATCAGAGCACGGCCAACTGCCACACCAGAACCATTGAGTGTATGCACAAATTCCGCACCCTTTTCCTGACCAATAGGGCGATAGCGCGCTTTCATGCGGCGCGCCTGAAAATCACCACATACCGAGCAACTCGAAATCTCGCGATACGCATTCTGCCCCGGCAACCAGACTTCTAAATCATAGGTCTTCTTCGCGCCAAAGCCCGTATCACCAGAGCATAACAACATGACACGGTAAGGCAGCTCTAAGCGCTTGAGCACCTCCTCTGCACTCGCCGTCATACGTTCATGCTCTTCCATCGATTTATCAGGAGTAGTCACACTCACCAGCTCGACCTTCGAGAATTGGTGCTGGCGAATCATACCACGCGTATCCTTACCCGCAGCCCCTGCCTCTGAGCGGAAGCACGGTGTATAGGCCACATAGCGACGCGGCAGATATTCTTCCGCCACAATCTCATCGGCGACAATATTGGTTAAAGCCACTTCAGCGGTCGGAATCAAAAATTGTTGATAAATATCCTCTTCGGTAAGCTCCAAGCCTTTTTCTACAACTTCCATATGCTTCTCTAGAGCCTTATTGTCGATTAGACCTTCTGGAATATCAGGCACCTCAGGAAAAGCATTTAATGCCGATGGAGACAGCACACCTGAAACAATCATCTTTTTAAGTTTTTCTATAAATTTTGCGTTACCAATATAATAATCTGATAGCTTGCTAAGCATTCTTGTGTTCTCTTCCATCCAATCCATGGTAACCCCCATTTCTCTATGGAGAGACCCGCATTCGTATAGATCTTCTTCAAATTTTGGCAACTGCCCTGTTCCAAACAAAGCGTGGTACCTTACGATTAGAGGAGGACTGCATTCCGTATAGCCATGCTCTTGGGTATGCAAATCAAGCATAAATTGCGCAAGCGCACGCTCTAGGCGGGCAATACCGCCACTGAGCAGCACAAAACGTGAGCCAGACATTTTCGCTGCTGTTTCAAAATCCATCTGCCCAAGCGCTTCACCCAGCGCCACATGGTCTTTTGCCTCAAAATCGAGTGTCTTTGGCTCGCCCCATATGCGCACTTGCACATTGGCCGCCTCGTCATCACCGTCTGGCACTTCGTCCACCATAATGTTAGGAAGCTCAGATATATTATCACTCAATCTCTTTGAGTCATTTTTGATCTTGCTTTCGATCTCTGCCATGCGCTCTTTGATGTCCGCGACTTCTTTCATGATCGGCTCGGCATCTTCGCCCTTGGCTTTAGCTGCACCAATCAACTTCGATTTCTGATTACGCTCGGTCTGCAATTCCTGCAAATCCGTCTGATACTGACGTTTCTGAGCATCAAGCGCCAACAGCTCTGCTGACAATGGCTCTAGCCCGCGACGTTTCATCGCCGCATCGAATGCCTCCGGATTATCGCGAATCCATTTAATGTCATGCATGTTCTGTCTCCTGTGCGCGCTCTTGAGTATCTTTGTGCTTTGCTTCCATGCTGTGGCAAAGAAGGATGGAAATTTCATAAAGAAGATACAGCGGAATGAAAAGGGCTATCTGGCTAATCACATCAGGCGGTGTCAGAATCGCCGCGGCTGTAATCATAATAACCACCGCATATTTACGCGATTTCTTGAGGGTTTTCGTCCTCACCATCCCCACACGCGCCAGCAAGGTCAGCGCCACAGGCAGTTGAAACGACAGGCCAAACGCCACGATAATCTGAATGACGAGTGAGAGATACTCACTCACCTTCGCTTCTAGCTGAATCGGCAGGCCATGTGGGCCTTGCCCCGTCTCAAATCCTATAAAAAACTGCCACGCCATCGGCAGCACATAAAAATACGCCAGCGCCGCTCCGGCAAAAAACAATATGGGAGAGATAATGAGATAAGGCGCGAGCACAAATTTCTCATTTTTATATAAGCCTGGCGCTAAGAATAAATAGAATTGCGCCGCAATAATCGGAAATGCGACAAAGAATGCCGAATAGCAGGCAAGCCTTAGATAGGTAAAAAACGTCTCAGTCAGCGAGGTGTAAATCAGGCGACGCTGCTCCCCACTAGCAAAGCTATCTGCCAGAGGCGAAACCAAAAAGGCGTAAATCTCATCAACCACATAATAACAGCCACCAAAGGCAATCACCCATGCTATCACCATAATGGTGACGCGATGCTTCAGCTCAATTAAATGCTCAATCAGCGGCGCGCGCGATGCATCCATATCCTCAGCCGAATCAGTCATCACCTGACTCCTGCGGCTTGTCGCGCTTTGAGCTATCTTCAATATCGGCAATATCAAACACTTGCTGATAATTACCATCCTGATCGATGATATAATCCATATCGGATTTCATCTGCTTCACGCCCGTCTCATCGACCATCGCATCGACCGATTGGCGCACCTCAGACGCAGCTTGCTGCAGCTGTCGAAACAGCTGGATCACCGCGCGAATCACTTTGGGAATATCTTGAGGCCCAACAACAAGAATCGTGACGACTGCAATAAACAGCAGCTCCACCAAAGACAGGTCAAACATAGGTTTTTATGATGCTTTTTCGTTATCTTTAACGGCTTCAACCGTTGTATCTGACTGTTTTGGCAGCTCTTTAGCCGACGCGGTACTGGTCGAAGAATCATCCTCACCCTTCAGCCCATCACGCAGCGAGCGAATCCCTTTGCCAACATCACCCATGACACGCGGCAGCTTGCCCGCGCCAAAAATGACGAACACAATCACTAAAATCAGAATCAGCTGTGTAATACTAATGCCCATAACATCCTCATTTCTGTGCGGAAGCTAGCACAGCTTTGTGCCACATACAACGCTTAAGCGCCCCATTGTATACTAGGCCGCCACCGCCTGATCGAGCAATTTCGCCAATTCAGACTCAACAGCCGCCACATCAATCGCTTCTTCGCGGTCAATCATCGAGAAAGCGCGCTCATTGCGAGCTATACCCGCATCATTCAATGCGCGCACGCCGCGCGCGACAGACTGCATTTCATCCATTTTACCATTACAATGCAGCACAATGTCGCACCCAGCCTTCAGTGCTTGGCTGGCGAGATCGCCCAAATTACCCTGCAAAGCCTTCATCGACAGATCATCCGTCATCAACAAGCCACCAAACCCTATCAACTCACGAATCAAAGAAATCGCCGTAGGTGAAAGAGTTGCTGGCAGATCTTTATCGATTGCCTCATAGACGATATGTGCCGTCATGCCCATTGGGATATAGCCCAAACTCTGAAACGGTTTAAAGTCAGTTTCTTTAAGCACATCCAGTGGCTCAGACACACGCGGCAATGACTCATGACTGTCAACCAAGGCACGTCCATGACCCGGAATATGTTTGAGCACCGGAATCACGCCGCCATCCATCAAGCCCTCTGCTTGCGCAGCAGCCAGCGGAGCGATCTGTTCATCACCTGCCCCGAATGCACGATCTCCAATAATGTCGTGCGCACCCTCAAGACGTAAATCTGCTACCGGCGCGCAATTGGTATTGATACCCAATGCGTGTAATTCTTCCGCCATGAGCCTTGCATTGAGATAACAAGCCCTTACCGCTTGTACCTCATCTGCCTTTGCAAGATTCACGAAACGCTCCGCTGCAGGATAATCACGCCAGTGTGGTGGCTTCAGGCGTGCCACACGCCCGCCTTCCTGATCGATCAGCACGGGAACATCTACGTGCGAAACCGTTTCTTTGAGAGAAGCGACCAAATCACTGAGTTGGCTGGGGTTATCGCAGTTACGCGCAAACAAAATGAAGCCCAACGGTTGCTCATCAGCAAAGAACGCACGTTCATCTGCAGACAGGCTTAAGCCTTCACACCCATAGATGACAGCACTTGGAGAAGACATGAAAAACTCTTACTTAGTGTAGAAGCAGCCTTGCTTTGCTGCTTTTAATTTCGCGCATGCATTGATCGCATCTTGCTTGCTAGAAAATCCACTCACACGCAGACGATAGAATACGCCCTTTGCACCCAAATCTGCACGCTGCACGTCATGCGGCATGCCGCTCAGCACCGAATGTGCTTTACTGATACGCGCCCAGTTCGACTCTGCCTCAGCATTCGAGCGAAACGCAGCAAGTTGAAGCTTATGCGCCGTTGATGCTTGTGCAGGAGCAGCAACAGGCTCAGCTTTTGGCGCTGGCTTTTTCTTATCAACCATTGGCACGGGATTAGAAATCGTCAACTCACCATCGGCCTTTTTCTCAACCACAGGCTTTGGCGCTGCTTTTGGCTTTGGCGATTCAGTCGGAATCGTACCTAAAGAAACAGGAGCTGCAGGCTCTTTCGTTTTCGTCTCACTCACAGACATGGGCGCCTGCTTGGTCTCAATCAATGGCTGAGGCGCAGCAGGTGCTGGCGTTGGCTCAGGCTTCTGCGCGACCACAATCTCTTTCGGCTTAGCAACAGGCTCCATACGAACCACGACTTCTTGCTTCGAAATCGTCTTCACATCTTCTGGCTTTGGTGCTTGCTTTACAGCAACAGCAGCCTCTTCATCAGGACCACCAACAGCCTCTACCTCATTACCCATCTCAATCTGGGTGTGCTCGACAGCTTTTTGAATAATCGCCGCAACCTTCTCATCATTCGAAGGCTTGGTTGTCTCCGGCATATCATCAGGAATAATTGGCTTCTCAGGCGCCGCGGCCACCTTTACCGGTGCGCTATCCTGATTATACGATTCAACCGCCTCATAGATGGTTTTTTCCTGATGAGGAAATTCCATCCCGCCTTCATCTTCAGGCTCAACCTTTAACGGTGCGTCATCTGCTTCAATCACTACCGCTTCTTCATACTGAACATTCGACGTGCCCGAGTAATATGCGTACCACGCAAGCGAGAAAAATCCCGCTACGGCAAGCAATAGCACAACAACAGACATCCAGCGAAATGGAGGGGATTCGTAGTCTTCGTAGTCTTCAAAGTCTTTTTGCATTTTAGCGGAGCTCCTCAACCGGCTGTACTCCCAAGATTTCCAAACCCGAAGCTACTACGAGCGCCACAGCGCGAGCAAGCGCTAATCGCGCGGCTGTGAGTTTTGGCTGATCGGGTAGAATAAAGCGCAATTCTTGCTCCCCCTGCCCCAAATTCCAAAAGCCGTGAAAATGCGACGCCAATTCTTGCAGGAAGTACGCAATGCGGTGCGGTTCATTACTACGCGCCGCAGCTTCCACTTGGCGAGGATAGCTCGCCATCAGGCGAATCAGTGCCAACTCAGCGTCACTATTCAACAAGCCCAGATCATCTATGCCAATATTTTCAGATGCTGCCAGCGCATCCGACGCTTGTTCAACGGCCAAACGCAATAGTGACTTCGCACGGGCATGACAATATTGCACATAGAATACGGGATTATCCTTCGATTGTTCTTTGACCTTATCCAGATCAAATTCCATCACCATATCGTTCTTACGTGTCAGCATCATGAAACGGATAATGTCTTTACCCACCGCTTCAACCACATCGCGCACCGTCTCAAAATTACCGGCACGTTTAGACATTTTCACTGGCTCGCCATCTTTGAACAAATGCACCAACTGGCACAGCTTGATGTCTGATTTCACTTGTCTTTCACTCAGCGCATCAATCGCCGCTTCCATGCGTTTTTTATAACCACCATGATCGGCGCCCAGCATGTAAACGAGCGTTTCAAACCCGCGATCAATCTTATCCTGAGCATAGGCCAGATCGGCAGCAAAATAGGTGTAGCTATCATCTGGCTTTTGCAACGCACGATCGACATCGTCACCATACTCAGTCGATTTAAATAGTAACTGCTCGCGCGCTTCCCAATCATCAGGCAGCTTACCTTTTGGTGGCTCTAACACGCCACGATACATCAGCCCCATACCATCCAGCTTAGCGATGGCTTTCTCAATCGCTCCATTTTCATGCAAGCTCTTCTCCGAGGTGAAGACATCTTGTTCAATGCCCAACCCTTTCAGATCCTCGCGGATTAAATCCATCATTGCATCAATGGCAAATGGCTTTACAACACTCAACCACTCAGCTTCGTCTTGATTCATCAATGCATCGCCATGCGCCTGCTTGAGTGCAGCGCCAACTGGCTTCAGATACTCACCCGGATACAAACCTTCCGGAATCTCGATAGTCTCACCACATGCTTCGCGGTAGCGCAAATACACAGAACGCGCCAACACATCCACCTGCGCCCCCGCATCATTGATGTAATATTCGCGCGTCACATCATAGCCTGCTTTTTGCAGCAATTGCGCCAACGCATCACCATACACCGCGCCACGTGCATGCCCGATATGCAATGGCCCCGTCGGGTTAGCCGATACATACTCAACATTAATGCGATGACCATTACCAATAGCCGAATCACCAAACCGCACGCCTACTTCCAGAATATGCGATAGCACCTGATAATAAGCCGATCCTGCTAAGCGCAGATTGATGAACCCCGGCCCAGCAATCTCCACCGACTCCACCACATCAATTGCTTGCAGTTTTTCAGCAATTTTTTCTGCCAGATCACGCGGCTTGCATTTAGCTTGGCCCGCCAGCACCATCGCGGCATTGGTCGCCATATCACCATGCGATGGGTCTTTTGGCGGCTCTAACGTCACGCCATTCATCTTCACATGATCAGGCAAATCACCTGCTGCCATCATGTCATTGAGAATACGATCCAGCTCTAGTTTAAGTGTGTGAAATAAATCCATGACCAAGTGTTTGTTGTTTTTAGGTTCTCGCCATCGGATCAAAGATGCGCGCATGCTCTTCTAATGCGAATCGGTCTGTCATACCAGCAATAAAATCGGCCACCAGCACGGCTTGCGTCTGCTCATCTTTATTTTTTAGCGCCTCTTGCCAATGATGCGGCAAGCAGATTGGCTCTTCCATAAAGAACTCAAACAGCTCTGCCACCACACGTTTGGCCTTACTGGTCATACGGTTCACCTTATAATGGCGATACATACGATTCATCAGAAACTGCTTCACTTCCTTATTCACAGCCTGCATCTCATCCGAGAA
>JALEGK010000069.1 GCA_022763105.1 Rickettsiales bacterium
GGGTAGGATCATTCATGCTCTACCTCGCTGCATCAGCTATTCCTCGCGTTTCATCAGCTTAATAGAGATGGCGGCTAAGTCCGTTGCGGCGGTTGTATGTGGTGCAACGGAAATCAAAGAGCGCTGTGCTCGGATGCTGTCTTTGATTTTGTTATCTTTGCGGATAATACCCAGACATGGAGGCGAGACACTTAAGAAGTTCGTACATGCTCGGTTTAGCGATGCGTAGGTTTTCTCGCCTTCTTTATGAGAGGCGGCGGCATTTACCACCACTTGTACTTCTGGCATGAGCGGTTTGGTCGCACATAGTTTGATAAACGCATAAGCATCGGTCAGTGAGGTTGGTTCGTCATTGATAACCACAATACATTTTGAAGCGACGGAGGTCATGTATTGCACGCTTTGGTCAATACCTGCACCAAGGTCAATGATGACGTAATCATAGGTGCCTGCTGCACCATGCAACGCGTCGCCAACCATTTTAAGACGTTCGATTGGAATATTCGATAGGCTGGTAGAGCCAGAGCGGCCCGCTAAAATATCGAAATTGCCTTCGTCGTAATGCGTAATCGCATCGGCGAGTTTTGATTGCCCACTAAAGACGCTGCTTAAGTCACGCTTAGGGGTTAGGCCAAGCTGCACATCGACATTGGCAAGGCCAATATCACCATCGAACAGCAGCACGCGGCGACCTGAGCGCGCAAAAATATGGCTCAGCGTTATGGCAAACCAAGTTTTACCCACGCCACCCTTGCCAGATGCGATGGCAATGATGTTGTTAGGCTTGGTCTGAACACCTTCTGACTGAGGTTTTTGTTCGGCTAACGTTGAATCCATAATGTTTAATCCCTTAAGCGGCTTTTCTGTCTCGTTGATATTGCATGAATAATTCGGATAGAGAGATGGCGTCGAGTGTGTAGAACTCGCCCATGACTTTCGATGAGCTGGTGAAGTGGCATAGGCTGTAATCACCTGCGGTCGCAGCCGATAGAATGCCACCAAAACGGCGGGCGCAATCGGCGCGTGTAATCAGCATGCGCTCAATGTCTAGGAACGAAAACACGCTGGCAATTTCTTCGGCTTCGCCAGCATCCGTACCAGCGGCGCAAACCAAAATAGGCTCTAAATCTTGCAAGGATGCGAATTCGCCTAGCGCTTTTAGGTCCTGGAAATCATAAGGGTTACAGCCTGCACTATCGACGATAATGCTCGTCGTGCTTGGTGTGTTTTTGATGATTTCTTTCAAAGCGGCACGGCTGCGCGCTACTTTAAGCTCGACGCCCAGAATATTCGCAAAGGCTGAGAGCTGTTCGTTACCAGCGGCACGGTTGGTATCTGCGCTAATGACTTTCACGTCGCGATTATCGACGACCAGCTTGGCAGCTATTTTAGCAGCGGTATTGGTTTTACCCACACCGTGGGGGCCTACGAGAATCACACGTAGGGTTTCAAACTTCAGATTGAGCGGTTCGAATCGGTATTGGCGTTGCAATGTTTCGGCGATGATATGCTGTAAGCCACTGATGCCTTGATGTTGATCTAAGCGCAGTGTGGCTGCGTAATTCAGCATTTTATTGATGATTGGACGAGGTGTCGCATGATGCTCGAGCGTTTCACGCATTGAATTCAGGATAGGCTGGTCGTAGGAGATAGTTTCTTCTGGTGCTTCTTCTTGCGCGTAGAAATCATGTGTTTCTTCTGCAGCCGCTTCAGGCTCATCGTAAAATTGCTCGTCTTCTTCATATTCTTCAGGTGCGAACATGTTGGTTGGGCGACGTTGCTCTTCGAATAATGGTTCGTCATCAATGCGGTCAATCGCGAAGGTGACCACCACACTACCGTCTGGCTGATGATTACTGTTTAGCATAACCGCATCATCACCCAGCTCTTCACGCGCCATTTCCATGGCGTGTCGCATATCGGGGGCTGTAAAGCTACGCATTTGCATCGATTAGAGCTGTCCTAACGTTTTGATTTTTACTTTAGGGTGAATTTCGTTCTGAGACATCACCATGGTTGCCGGTCTGAAGCGTTCGACAATAGAGCGCACATAAGGGCGAATGGTTGGGCTGGTCAGTAGCACGGGCATTTCGCCTTGCATCATCATCTGATCGAAGCTTTTGCGTACGCCATTGATGAAATCCTGAATCTTGCTTGGGGCCATGGTCAGGGTTTTCTCTTCACCGTCACCTGTGAGTGCTTCTACAAAGGTTTGCTCCCATTGCGGAGACATGGCTAGAATCGGGATATAGCCTTCTTCATTCATCACAGAGTGGCTGATTTGGCGTGCTAGGCGCATGCGTACATGCTCGGTCAGAATCGTGACATTTTGCGTAACGCGTGATGCTTCCGATACCGCTTCCATAATGGTCGATAGGTCACGGATAGATACAATCTCGTTGAGTAGATTCTGCAAGATACGCTGAACGGCACTGACGCTAACTTGCGCAGGGATGGTTTCAGCGATGAGTTTTTGTTCTTCGCGACCCAGATCATCCAGTAGTTTTTGCGTCTCACCGTAAGAGAGAAGCTCAGCCATGTTTTCTTTCACCAGTTCGGTCAGATGCGTGGTGATAACGGTTGGCGGATCAACAACGGTGTAGTTTTTGAACAATGCCTCTTCGCGCTGTGCTTCAGTCACCCACATGGCGGGTAAGCCAAAGGTTGGCTCGGTGGTCTCTTCACCTTGCAAGGTGATAGATGAGCCACCCGGGTCCATGACGAGTAGCATGTCTGGGCGCACATCGCCGCGAGCGCATTCAATTTCTTTTACCTTCACAACATAGCTATTGGCAGGCAATTGCATATTGTCCTGAATACGAACGGGTGGAATAACGAAGCCCAGCTCGCGCGCCATTTGCTTACGCAGTGCTTTGATTTGCTCGGTTAAGCGGTGGCCTTTTTGATAGTTAATGAGTGGTAGCAAGCCGTAACCAAGCTCTAGGCGCAGGCTGTCGATTTGCAGCGAGTCATTGACTTGTTCATCGATCGATCCAGCTGGAGCACCGCCTTCGCCTGCAGGAACACCCGGAGCACCGGGTAGGCGAGGAGCGCCGGGAACGCCTGGTTCGCCATCCATCTCTTCCGCTTTATCGCGTACGTTCTTGTAAATCTGCCAGCCGATATAGCCGGTTATGCCTGATAGTGCCAAGAATGGCAGCATCGGAATGCCGGGCATGAACGAGATCATCAGTAGCAAGAAGCTGGTGATACCCATAGGAGCAGGGAAACGTCCAAGCTGCCCAAGAACCGCTTTTTCAGCTGAGCCGCTGGTACCTGCTTTGGTCACCAATAGACCGGCAGCCGTTGATACGATCAGCGCTGGAATCTGAGAGACCAGACCATCACCGATGGTTAGCATGGTGTAGGTATTGACCGCTTCACCGAATGTCAGGTCATTCATCGCCATGCCGATGATCATACCGGCGATGAAGTTGATGAAGGTAATCAGCAAACCTGCAATGGCATCACCACGCACGAATTTACTCGCACCATCCATCGCACCGAAGAAGGTGTTTTCATCTTCTAAGTCTTTACGGCGCGCTTTTGCTTCTTGTTCGTCGATCAGACCTGCGGACAAATCGGCGTCGATTGCCATTTGTTTACCGGGCATTGCGTCCAAACTAAAACGCGCAGATACTTCGGCGATACGGCCAGAACCTTTGGTGATAACGATGAAGTTAATGATGGTCAGGATACCAAAGATGATCACCCCGATAAGAGGTGAGCCAGACATGACGAAGCCACCAAATGCTTCAATCACTTGACCGGCGGCGTCTGATCCTTCGTGACCTTTACCCAAGATGAGTCGAGTCGATGCGATGTTCAGCGATAATCGCAGCATGGTCGAAATCAGCAGGATGGTCGGGAAGGAGTTCAGCGATAAAGGTCTATCGATAAACAGTACCGTCATCAGGATGAGCACGGATAGGGTAATCGAAATACCCAGCAACATATCGAGTAAGCCAGGTGGGACAGGCAATAGCAAGACAACGAGAATGCCGACCACGCCCATAGCGAACATAATATCGCTACGTTTGGCGGCGATTCCGGCGCCGGCTTTTAGGCTTGAAAACCCGAGGCCGCCAGCCTCAGCTGCTTTTTCTTCTGCCATTTAGTGCGCTAACCATTCGTTCCGGTTTGTTGTTCATTCTCAGAATATTGCTTGAGTTTGTTGCGTAGCGTACGAATCGAAATGCCCAAGATATTCGCCGCATGGGTGCGGTTACCTAGGCAATGATCGAGCGTTTCTAAAATCAGGTCTTTTTCAACAGCGGCCACGGTGCGGCCAACCAAACCACTTGGCTTTTTGTTTGCATCGGCTGCATCAGAAGAGGTGGCAAGAACCGGTGTGTCTTCTGGCTCTGGTGCTTGTTGCTTTTGGTGTTGAAGCAAAATAGCAGCCTCATCGATCTGATCGCCATGCGCCATAAGTACGGCGCGGTGACAGATATTCTCTAGCTCACGCACGTTACCCGGCCAATGATACTCTTGGAGTTTCTTTAGCGCGCCACCAGAGAGCTTGCGTGGCGGCATGCCGTTGGCTTTGGAGTATTTCTCAATGAAGAAATCAGATAGCGGCACAATATCATCGACGCGATCTGCCAGTTTTGGTAGCTGGACGTTAATGACATTTAAGCGGAAATATAAATCCTCACGGAAACCGCCGCGCTGCACTTCAGCTTCTAGATCGCGGTTACTGGTTGCCAGAATGCGGATATTGACAGGGATTGGCTTGTTGCTACCGATGCGGACGATCTCACGTTCCTGAATGGCGCGCAATAGCTTCGCTTGCAGCGAAATATCCATCTCGCTGATCTCATCGAGGAATAGCGTTCCGTTATTGGCTTCTTCGAACTTACCCAAACGGCGGGCAATCGCGCCAGTGAAGGCACCTTTTTCGTGACCGAACAATTCAGACTCAAGCAGGTTCTCAGGGATTGCAGCACAGTTAAGTGTGATGAATGGCTTGGTCGAACGTGCGCTCTTTTTGTGGATATAGCGTGCGATGACTTCTTTACCGGTACCGGACTCACCGGTGATCAGGACGCTTGCATCAGACTGAGCAATTTGATCAGCCATTTGTAGCACGCGTCTCATCGCGTCGGAGCCGTGAATAACGGAATGGGTTTCTTCGCTGATTGCTTCGAAGACGGCGGCAATGAGTTCTTCATCCGGAGGGAGCGGGATGTACTCTTTTGCGCCATCTTTAATGGCCTTTACGGCGGCTTGTGCATCGGCTTCGATACCGCAGGCAACGATTGGCACGCTGATACGCTCATTCTCAAGCATGGTGACCAGTTTGCCAATATCTTCGCCAACATCGACGATAATCAGGTCGGCGCCCTGACCATCGCAGAGCATGTGGAATGCATCATCAATGGATGAGACTTGGCCAACTTTTGCGCCTCTATCGCGAGCAATACGGCTCGCCGCGCCAATTTGTCCATTTAAATCACCAATGATGAGTAGTCGCATGTTATCTCCGTTAGCTTACTTCTCTGCTTTAATAATCTCCGTCATCGTGACACCAATACGGTCTTCTACGACCACGACTTCGCCGCGCGCAACCAAACGGTTGTTCACGTAAATGTCGATTGGCTCACCCACTTTACGGTCTAGCTCTACTACTGCACCTCGGCCGAGTTTTAGTAGCTGATTGACCTGCATGGATGTTTTCCCCAGTACAACAGAAACTTGTACGGGAATGTCACTGACGGCATCGAGCGTGATGTTACCATCACCGGCTTCCGCAAGCGCATTTGCCATTTCATCTGCCATGTTTATTCTCCCTCATCTGATGGTTGGATTGGCGTTCTGGTTTTGACTGAACTTTGAGGCTCTTGGACGTCCTCTTGTTGCGCGTGCTGAGCAGATTCTGCTTCCACCTCGGAAACAGTTGGCTCAGTATCGGCAATTTTTTCCTCTTCGTCTATCATTTCTTGTGGTTCTGCGGGTTGCAGTGCCTGAGTTTCTTCTTCTACTCGCTTAAGTGGGGCAGAAAAGTCAATGGTCTGAAGCTTCTGTTCGATTTGTGCCCAGATCGCATTCATGTCGCGCTCGATCGCGCCGCTTTGCCATTCCATGCGTGCTTCTACGATCTGCATGGATTCATCGGAATGGATGACGAGATCGGCTTCCACACCGGCAGCAGCCAGTTTTTTGCGTAAGAAATCTGCCATAAAGTTACCCAGATCGGGGTGAACTGTCAGAATGATGCGCGGTTGGGTGACCAGCACGCCTAAACATTCATCGATCATCGCGTCGATATTTGCGGTCGGGATCATGGCAACGACATCGCCCGCTACTTTTTGCGCGACCACTTGCACAAGCTGAGACAAATCGGCGCTTTGCATGGCGAGGTAGCTCATATGGCGCGCCTTCATTTCGGAAAGCTCAGCGGTGAGTTGGTCGCAGATGGATTCAATTTGCTGTAGGCGACGGCTATCTTCGTTTTTCTGTTGCTGCTTGCCATCTTCGATACCGGCATTACGGCCTTCTTCGAAAGAAAGTTTTTTGGCAGTCTCTAGCTCTTCGAGAGAAAAGGTCGGAGGAGGGGGAGGTTCCTCCTCGACAATTTCTTCTGCCGATTCAACGATCTCTTCAAAGTCTTCCGGCAGGCCTTTCTTATGAAAGTCCTCCAGATCTTCGAAATTGAAACGTTGAATCGACATCGACGACTATTCCTTAATATACGAGTTGCTCTTCGCCGCTTGAATCAGCGATCACAATTTCACCTTTAGCTGCTAGGTCTTTCGCGGTGTTCACCACGTAGATCTGCGCTTCATCTACATCCTTCAGGCGCACAGGGCCCATGGCTTCCATATCTTCGAGCAGGATTTTGGAAGCACGCTCGGACATGTTCTCGAAGAACAGACCTTTGATGGTTTCTGATGCACCTTTGAGTGCGACGGCGAGTTTGTCTTTGTCGACGGCACGCAGGATGCTTTGAATACCGGTAGGGTCGACCTTGAGAAGATCTTCGAAGGTAAACATAAGAGCGCGGATACGTTCTGCTGCTTCTTCGTCGCGTTCTTCCAGTTCGCCCATGAATTTGGTTTCGGCGTCGCGAGAGAAGTTGTTGAAGACTTCTGCCAAGAATTCGTGGCTGTCTTGGCGTTGCGTTTTGGCCAGGTTGCTCATGAATTCGACGCGTAGGGTTTTCTCGACGCCATCGAGTACTTCTTTCTTCACCGCTTCCATGCTTAGCATACGCAGCATCACTTCCATTGCGAGTTCTTCAGGGAATTCGGTTAGGACACGTGCGGTATGGTCTGGGCGGATTTTAGACAGCACCAATGCAATGGTTTGAGGATATTCGTTCTTCAGGTAGGTCGCGAGGATTTCCTCACTCACATTACCTAGCTTATCCCATGTGGTACGACCTGCCGGACCACGAATATCTTCCATGATTCCATCTACGCGTTCTTTACCCATCGCTTTGAGGAGTAGTCGTTCGGTTGATTCGTATGTACCAACCATGACACCCGCAGATGACATTGAATCAATGAACTCGTTGTAGAGACGCTCAACCGTGTCAGCGCTTACTGCGCCAAGGTTAGCCATAGCGCCAGAGATTTCGCGCACTTCATCATCTTCCATCATGTTGAAGATTTTGGAAGCGCTCTCCTCATGAATTGACATCAAGAGGATAGAGGTTTTCTGAATACCTGTGAGTTTGCGAAACTCTTCAGATTCTGCGCCTGCTCCTGTTGCTACTGGTGGTCGTGCCATAGTCGTCGTGCCTCTTCATGCGTATTAATTAGTCTCCTGATCCAAACGCCCATTGACGTAGAATCACGAGTGTTTCTTCTGGGTTCTGGTCTACCAGCTCGTTCACGCGGCGATAGGTAGAGGATTTGACCTGACCGTTGATGCGGTCAATGTTGATCATATCTTCTTCACCTTCCTCGCCGTCGGTCAAATCAGCCAGTTGACCAGCAATGTCTGGCGCAGTCAGCGCTTCCATGCCCAGACGCTCTTCTTCGCGTGCCAGCTCGGCTGCTTCGATCGTGCGGTTGACGAGTGGGCGGACGACCATCAGCATCGCTAGGATCGCTACGCCACCCAGAACCAGAGTCTGGATAATGTTGTCTAGGTCTTCTTTCAGCCAATCGAATGGGCCTTCTTCGATTCCTAGCTCAATATTTGATACAAACTGCATATTAACCACTCTGAGGTCATCGCCGCGATCTGCATCAAAACCAATCGCAGAGCGAGCCAGATCTTCAATCTGATCCAGCTCTTCTTGACTGCGAGGTTGGTAGGTAACTGTACCGTCTTCTGCGGTGGTGTAGGTGCCATCCACCAAAATCGCGACAGACAGACGACGTACACGGCCAGTCTCGCGGATTTGGTTGGTGACTTCTTTTGAGATTTCGAAGTTGGTGGTTTCTTCGTTACGCTCTAGCTCGCTTTGCGCGAGCGTACCTGCTTTATCAGCATCGGCATCGGGCAGGTTGTTTCCAACGGTGACGTTATCATCGATTTTCTTCTCGTTGCTGCGTTCGGTTTCCGTGATACCTTGAATCGAACGTGCGACCTGACCTTCTGGATCATAGGTTTCGGAGTTTTTGACAATACGGTCGAAATCAATTTCAGCGGTGACTTCAGCAGTGACTTTATTCAAGCCAAGTGATTGCTCGAGCAGACGCTCGATGGTATTGCGCAGGCGACGTTCGTAATTAACGCGAAATTCTTCTGATTCAGCCGCGTAGACATGCGGATCACTGTCTTCATCGACACCTTTTGCGAGTAGGCGGCCTTTATTATCAACCAGCGTGATGCGTTGCACCTTCAGGCCTGGAACGGCAGTGGCAACCAAATGGCGGATAGCAGCGATCTCTTGGTTTTCCAGTGATCCACCGCCACGTAATTTTAAAGCGACCGACGCGGTAGGCTCACGACGGTCGCGGGTAAATAGCTCGCGCTTCGGGACGACCAAATGGACGCGCGCGCTATCAATTTTCTGGAAGCTGGAGATGGTACGACCAAGCTCTCCTTCCAGGGCTCTTAATTTATTGACGTTTAAAACGAAATTCGAGGTTCCGAGTGCTTCGGTAGAGTCAAACACCTCATAACCGACGACCGAACCTTGAGATGGCAGCCCTTCCGCTGCCAGTGAGATGCGAACCTCGTCCACTTTATCGCTAGCGACTAAGATTTGCGTACCGTTCGCACGTAATTCATACTTAATGCCGCGCTTATCCAGCTCAGAAATAACCATATTTGAGTCTTCTGGCGGCATATTAGAATAAAGAGGTGATAGAACGGGTGACGCGATGCGTAATGACAGGAAGATGAAGAAAGCGATAAGAACAATCGCGGTAGCAGCCATAGAGGCCAATTTGATTTGACTTAGCTCCTTTAAGGACTGAACCATTGCGTTCATAGCTTGCTCCCTATCCGTCGTGTATTGTGCTTGCCGAGCACTTGTTTTTATGTGGTAGCTAGGAATATTTTTCCTAGGACCTATATAAACAGATTTTGCGGCGTTGCGCAAACACTTTTTTCATTTTTTTAATAATGAAAAATCAATGGCTTGGTGGGTTTTCTGCTGTGTTGCGGTGCAAAAAGATGCTGCGAAAGTATTGTTAGGTCGGCATTTATTGCCTATTTAGCGTTATTGAGAAATGTGCTTCTCGTAAATATCAGCAAGAGCAATAGATGTAACCGGTAAGGTTATGAAAAATGGGATAAATAACGCGGCGCCTAACACGTTGATGAATAAAAGCCCGACCAAAGCACCAATTCCATCACCGCCTTGGGCTTTCACCCAGGAAACACTCTTCATGATACCATCTTTAACGCTTAATTCCGGGTGGTCCAGCAGGAAATAAGGGGTGAAAATGAAGAAGGTATAGACGATCATGCTGAGGATCATAATCAGGTAGCCACCAGAGTATATTGTCGCGCCAATGAGGGCGGGTAGTCCGAAGGCGATCAATGAGGTAATGGATGCCGCGAACAGAAATGGCTTGAAGTGGTAATTCATCAATTCGACCATGAATTTAGAGTCGATGCCTTGGCCGCGGACCTTGCGCAGTACGAAGACGGCGTTTAGGAAGTAACATACGCCGCTAATGCACGTGCCGATCAGTGCGGTCAGTAAGTTTGGGAGAATGTTTGATACCAGCAAGGTCAAAATCATGCCCATGAGTACAAAGCCTGCGCTTGTCATGGCGACGGTGTGGTTAGAGCCAAGATAGGCGAATGATTCTTTCAAGATAGGCAGTACCGCCAAATCTTGCTTATCGTGAAATAATGGTGTGGCGTCTTCTTCTGCTGCTTCGAAAAATTCTTTCAGCTCATGTAGTGATTCTGCGGTTACCGTGTCATCATAGTCTGGTCGATAGATTTCTGTCATCGGCAATACTTTGCCGCTTCTTACACGTTTTACTAATGATACCAGATCAATCGGTCCCGTACGTGAACCGTTATTTTCCACGATATAATATTGCTCTAACATGCTTGTGCTTTCTTAAGAGGTTGCCACCCGTGCTCGATCGATTGCTGGTGCATCGACCTGATGTGAGTCGGGAGCATTATCAGATAATTCGCTTAGGATCAAATCACCAAAATCACTCAAGAATACAGAGCCGTTAACGGTCCGTTGAATAAAGACATTCCGGCGGTCCTGCTCATCTTTCTTGCGTTTGATTAGCTCCATCATCGAAAGCGTATCAACTGCGCGGCAAATTGCCGGTTTTGAAATGTTGAGACGTTCAGATAAATTTCTGACCGTGTGTGGCGGGTCGGTTAGGTAAACCGTGCCGAGCACTGCCATCTGACGTGCGGACAGGTCGTAGGGTAGTTCTTTGAGAGTGCGTGAAATAATGCGATGCCATAAATTGAGCGCATCGATGGTGTTTGGTACCTCAGTCATGCGTTTGCTCACCTTGTTATTATTACGCTGTCGTAACTATATTATCACATTCTGTCAATTAGCAATATTTTGCATCGACTGGCTGGGGGTGATAGTTAGGGGTATGGGTTTAGATATTCTAGTGCTAACCGATTCAGAGCTATCCGTTGGTGAGAGGCGGTTTCGCTGTGCTGTAGGTTCAGGCGGGTTTATAGATGAGGCGCTCAAGCGGGAAGGGGATAAAAAAACCCCAATTGGCGCTTATCCTTTGCGTGAGTGCTGGTATCGAGAAGATAAAATCCCCGAGCCACGCGTGAATTTGCCGCTCAAGATGATTCAAAAAGATGATGGCTGGTGCGATGCGCCAGATGATCTGAACTATAACCGACACGTGAAGTTACCATATCAAAGCTCGCATGAGACGCTTTGGCGTGCTGATCACGCCTATGATCTGATTATTCCTGTTGGCTATAATGATGCACCGATAGAGCCAGGTAAAGGTAGTGCGATTTTTATGCATATCGCTCAGCCGGATTATCGCGGTACAGAAGGGTGCGTGGTGCTGTCACACGATGATTGGCTGCAGATTTTACCCCAATTAGATACAGAATCGCGCCTGATCATTCGACCATCTGGTGTTTAAGCTTGCAGTTTTTGCCAGCTCTCCTATGTTTTCGGGCATATCTTTAACCTTTTCAGATGGAATATAGCTATGACTGCAAAAGCCGCTCCTGTGGAATCCGATTATAAAGTTGCCGATATCAGCCTTGCTGATTGGGGACGCAAGGAAATCAAAATCGCTGAAACCGAAATGCCGGGCCTGATGGCTATTCGTGAAGAATTCGGTGCCAAGCAACCGCTTAAAGGTGCGCGCATTGCTGGTTGTCTGCATATGACGATTCAGACCGCTGTGCTGATTGAGACGCTAACCGCACTGGGAGCTGAGGTGCGTTGGAGTTCTTGTAATATTTATTCTACTCAAGACCAAGCGGCTGCTGCCATTGCTGCAACGGGTGTTCCTGTTTTTGCTTGGAAAGGTGAGACGGAAGAAGAGTATGAGTGGTGTATCGAGCAGACGATTCATGGCCCAGATGGCTGGTTACCAAATATGATTCTGGATGATGGTGGTGATCTAACCATCACGATGATCAATAAATACCCTGATTACTTTAAAGATATTCGTGGCGTATCTGAAGAGACGACCACTGGCGTGTTGCGTCTGTATGAGTTGGAGAAAGCTGGCAAGCTGCTGTGCCCAGCGATCAATGTAAATGACTCGGTGACCAAGTCTAAGTTTGATAATTTGTATGGTTGCCGCGAGAGTCTGCCAGATGGTATCAAGCGCGCTACCGATGTGATGATTGCTGGTAAGAAGGTAATGGTTGCAGGTTACGGCGATGTGGGTAAAGGCTGTGCGAAAGCGCTGCAAGGCCATGGTGCTCGCGTGTATGTGTCTGAGATTGATCCAATCTGCGCACTACAGGCCGTTATGGAAGGTTATGAAGTCGTGACGATGGAGCAGGCTGCGCCTATGTGCGATATCTTCGTTACCACGACCGGTAACAAAGACATCATCACTGTTGATCATATGCGTGAGATGAAAGATCGCGCGATTGTCTGTAACATTGGTCACTTCGATAATGAGATTCAGGTTGAAGGCTTGTCTAACATGCAGTGGCATGAAGTGAAGCCGCAGGTGGACGAAGTGGAATTCCCTGATGGTAAGCGCATCATCTTGCTGGCGCGTGGCCGTTTGGTGAATCTGGGTTGTGCGACTGGTCACCCAAGCTTTGTGATGAGTGCATCTTTCACGAACCAGACGCTTGCGCAGATCGAGCTATGGCAGAATCACGGCGACTATGAGAACAAAGTGTATGTGTTGCCTAAGCATCTAGATGAGAAAGTGGCAGAGCTGCACTTAGAGAAGATCGGTGCGGTGCTGACCAAGCTATCGAAAGATCAGGCTGATTACATAGGCGTTGATGTGGCAGGGCCATACAAGTCTGACAGTTATCGTTACTAGAGGCGTTATTCATAATGAGCGACGCAGCAAGTTTGGAGAAGGAATTATCCCAGCTTAAGACCGAAAACGAACGTCTGAAGGTTGAGCTGCGTCGTACCTCTAATATCATCAATTTATCTATCCATCCGATTTGGCAGCGTGATGAGTCGCTGAATATTATCTATTGTAATCTGGCATTCACTGAGGCGTGTGAGCATACAGCAGAGGATATGCTTGAGATCAGCGAGATGGAGCTGTTCAAGGGCCATCGTAAGTTGGCGGAGAAGGCGCTTAAGACCGGTGAAGAGCAGGTGGTTGAGCGTCATATCATTATCAATGGTCAGCGCCGTTTATTTACCATCCGTGAAGTGCCGGAAGGTAAGCATGTGGTAACCGGCTATGCTGCCGAAATTACCGAGCTAGATGATGTGCGCGAGGAAGTGCAGCGCTATATTTCTGCGCAGCAGGATTTCTTGGAAGTATCGACCAGTGCAATGGCGATTTACGGCAAAGATATGCGCCTGATGCATTATAACTATTCGTTTGCGCGTCTATGGGGGCTTGATGAAGCCTTTCTTGATCGCCAACCGGATTATGGCGAGATTTTGGAAGCCTTACGCGAGCGTCGTGCTCTGCCAGAGCAGGCGAACTTCGCCGCTTTCAAACAGCAGCAACTGAAGCTCTTTACCGATCTGATTGATCCGCATGAGGAGTTTTATTATCTGCCAGATGGTAAGATTTTGCGTGTCTTCGCGATTCCGCATGCGCTTGGCGGTCTCATGTTCGCCTTTGAGGATGTGACGGATAGGCTGGCGCTTGAACGTTCGTATAACACGCTGATCGCGGTACAGACCGAAACGCTGGATAACCTCAATGAAGCGATTGTAGTGGTCGGTGAAGATGGGCGTATCAAGCTGTATAACCCAACCTTCTTATCATTGTGGAACCTTGAATCTAAACAGATTGATGGCGATACCCATGTCCGTGATTTGCTGGATGCGTGTCGTGCCTATTTCATCTTGGAGGATTGGGACGAGTTTAAAGATGGCTTCTCATCCCAGCTTCAGCAGCGCAATATTCAAGAAGGGCGCATAGAGCGTAGTGATCAGTCGGTTCTTGATTGGCGAATGGTGCCACTGCCAGATGGTGGAACGCTGGTTACATACACAGATGTCACAGACTCGACGCTCGTGGAGCGCTCGCTACGTGAAAAGAACGAAGCGCTGGAAGAAGCCGATAAGTTGAAAACTGAATTCTTAGCAAACGTTTCGTACGAGTTGCGTTCACCGCTGACATCTATCAGTGGCTTTGCGGATATTCTGCGTAATGAGTATTTTGGTGAATTGACCGAGAAGCAAAGTGAATATGTTGAAGGGATTCATCAATCCTGTCAGCATCTGGGGCAGCTAATTAACAACATTCTTGATCTGGCGAGTATTGAAGCGGGTTACATGCAGCTTGATCTTAGCGAGTTTGATATCTACGAGATGCTTGAAGCGGTGTTGTTATTGCTTAAAGAACGCCTCAAGGTGCTTGGGCTTCGCATCCACAATAAGTGCGACCCTGACATTGGCAATATGCGCGCCGACGAGACGCGCGTGAAGCAGGTGATGTTTAACCTGCTCAGCAATGCTGCGAAATATTCTAAGGCGAATAGCTCCATTGATATTGGTGCGGATCGTCAAGCAGATGGTCGCGTGATGATGTGGGTGGAAGATCACGGTGTGGGTATTGAAAAAGATAAACAGCATTTGGTGTTTGATAAATTCTATCGTGCCGGTGCGGTGTCTAATCAGCAATCGGGTTCTGGCTTGGGCTTGTCGATTGTAAAAAGCTTTATTGAATTACATGGCGGGCAAGTGCTGCTCGATTCAGAACCGAATGTGGGCACTAAAGTGATGTGCTATATCCCGACCATGAAGCGCTATGAGGAGAAAGCATCATGACAACTGAATCACGCTATGTATTGACCGTAGCATGCGATGATGTGCCGGGCATTGTGGCAAGTGTCTCGACCTTTTTGCATGAAAAGGGCGGGTTTGTTGTAGAGGCTGCTCAGTTTGGTGATCCGTATAGTAATCGTTTCTTCCTGAGGATGGATTTTACTACCAATGAGAGCGCGCCAGAAAAAGAAGATATTCGCGAGCAGTTTGAAGAGCAGATTGCGAAGCCGTTTAAAATGGATTGGCAGATGCGCGACGTGACGCGCAAGCAGCGCGTAGTGATCTTGGTGTCTAAGTTTGGGCATTGCCTGAATGATTTGCTGCATCGTTATCAGGCGGGGACATTGCCCATTGAGATTCCGGCGATTATCTCTAACCACGATGACATGCGCAAAATGGCAGAATGGCATGACATTCCCTATCACCATCTTCCGGTCTCTAAAGAAACCAAGATGGAGCAGGAAGCGAAAATTTGGGAAGTCATTAAAGACGTGGATGCTGATTTGGTCGTGCTTGCACGTTATATGCAGATTTTATCGCCAGGCTTGAGCGCGAAGCTTTCTGGTCGCGCGATTAATATTCACCATTCGTTCTTGCCTAGCTTTAAAGGCGCGCGTCCATACCATCAGGCGTATGAGCGTGGGGTAAAGGTGATTGGTGCCACGGCTCACTATGTTACCGATGATCTGGATGAAGGTCCGATTATCGAGCAAGAGACGGCGCGGGTCGAACACAGTCAAGGCCCTGATGAGCTAGTGGCAATTGGCCGCGATATTGAATCCGTCGTGCTTGCACGAGCGGTGCGCTACCATATTGAGCATCGTGTGCTCATTAATGGCGGAAAAACGGTTGTCTTCCGATAGGCTAAGCTATCCAGTGAATGACAGCGCTTTGTGCGAAGTTAATTAGCAGTAGCAACGCTAAAGGCGAGAGATCGACGCCGCCAAGATTTGGCAATATCTTATCAAGCACTTTACGGATGGGTTTTAGCGCCGGTTCAACCAAGCGATCGAGCACGTAATTGATCTTTTGTACGACCTGATTGAAGCGATTGATGATCTCAAAGCTTATCAACACGCTTAAAATGACCCATGCGATTACAATGTAACTATAAATATGTAATATAGATAAAATTAGCTCGATAAATGGAATCATCATTTGTCAAATTGCCCTTATTGTGATATAACAAGGACATAATAACGAGGTTTATCTTTTCAGCAATCTATAACCTCGCCAAGTAGGCACCCTCGTGAAAAATAAGGGAAAATATCCCTAAAACACTAGATAAAGTTAACATTGCTTTAAGATTTGCACGGTATCATGCGTGTAAGTTTATAAAGACGAAACTTTGACAGGTCCGACCGGCTTGATAAGTAGTCAAAAAAAGAGCAAGGAGCTTGAAGACGATGGCCAATCCAATTAACCCGTTTAGTGCGGGTCTAATCCAAGCATCAATAGGTGTGAACCGCCGCGGTCTCGCGGATACCATTGCAGCATTAGCAAGTGGTAACCGTATTAACCGTGCGGCACAAGATATCGCGGCTTTGTCGGCTGCAACCTCACTTCAATCAGAAGTGACAGGGCTGCGCGCGGCATCGCTAAACATTAATCAGGCATCGAGCATGCTGGAGGTTGCTGATGGCGGTATGTCGCAAATCGGCAGCATTCTGGATCGCATGAGCGCGCTGTCTGTGCAGGCTAACTCTGGTGCGCTGAGTGAATCAGGTCGCGCGGGTTTGAATGCAGAATTCCAGGGGCTGGTTGATGAGATTAACCGTTTGGCTGGTGAAACCAACTTTAACGATGTGAATTTGCTAGATGGTTCGCTTTCGAATGCTAACAGTATTGACATTGAGACCTCTCAGGGCGACCAGGCTCAGGGTTCTATTACCTTTGGTGGTAATGTGAATGCGGGTGAGACGATTGAGTTGAATGGTGTGACCCTGCAAGAAGGTGTTGACTTTAATGCGGGTGCAACCATTGAAGAGACGGTTCAGAATATTTCTAACGCAGCGAATCAGACGGCTGGTCTGGAAGATGTAAGCTTTAATGCGAATGGCAATACGCTTCAGATTGAGGCGAATGCTGCAGGTGAAGCGGGTAACCAATTTACGATCGACCAAGGAGCATCGACGGCAACCTTTACGGTGGCTGGTGACGCGCTGGGTGGTAACGGTGTGTTCTCGCTACAGGGCGGAACGGATGCGGGTGTATCATCGGGTGATGTAACGGCTCAAGGTTCGGTTGGCGATAGTATTCTCGCCAGCGGGACTGGTGAGGCGGCTCAGTCTACGCTTCGCTTTAACTCTGAGGCAGACATTCAAAATGGTGATACCATTCAGATTGATGATGGTGAGGGTGGCTTTACGACCTTCACGTTTGTCAATGGTGCGCCAGCCAATGATAGCCAAATTGAGATTGGTGCGAATCTGGGCGAGACGCTTCAGAATGCAGCAAACACCTTAGAGAATTTTGAAGGTGCGGGTGATTTCGGAACGCGCCAGCTAGACTTCTCTGTTGATGGCAACAATCTGGTCATCCAATCTGAGAATGTTGGTAATGCAACCGATGTAACCGGCGCGGCTTTAGATATCAATCTGGGTACGACCGGCGGTACAATTGATAATACTCAACTGAATAATGGTTCGGTGGGCGGTATTGATGTCAGTAATGTCAGCACCAACGGGTTTGTTGGTAACCTGCAAGGCTTTGAAGCCGTGTTCACCGGTAATGACAGTGTCAATGTATCGGTTAATGTGAATGGTGAAACATTCAGCGCGAATATTTCTGATACCACGGTTGGTTCAGATACGACCGTTACCTTTACTTCTGAGAATGGTGGCTCGTTTGATGTGACGCTAGCTGGTGGCAATGGTCAATCTGTGACCTCTCAGGTCAGTGCCGATCAATTCGCTAACCGTCTAGATGCTGCGTTTAGCGGTGTGACGTTCTCTCAGCGTCAGGATGTTGCTAACTTTGACGGGCAGGGTGATCTGTTTGGATCAACGCTTCAGTTTGAATCGTCATCTTCTGCACCGGCACGTATCGAAGATATTAGTGTCAATAATAACGGTGTGACCTCGCGCTTAGAATTCACTGTAAATGGTGAGCGCTTTGTGAGTGATACGCTTGACGGCGATATTCTTGCGGGTCAGCAGGTTGAATTAACCGCTAATAACGGTGATCGCTTGATTTTCACCGCAGGTGAGAATGGTGTTAATCTCGATAATGCGAGTGAAGCGAGCAGCTTTGAGACCGGTTTACAAAATGCATTGAATTTCAATGAAGGTGGCGCTGCTGGCGCACGCTTCCAAATTAGCTCTAGCAGTGATGGTGATGTCAGTCTTCAGATTGGCGATCTAACCGCTGAGGCGCTACTTGGTGGCAATGCCTTCAATCTACTGACGGCGGATTCTGCTCAGGCTGCATTTGCAGCGGTGGGTCAAGCGATTGATACGCTGACCTCACAACGTGCAGATGTCGGCGCATTCCAGCAATCGCTGGATTATGCGCAGTCTAATGTTCTATCTGCGATTCAGAATCAGGATGCAGCGCGCAGTGTTCTTACTGACACTGACTTTGGTGCAACCTCTACACTGAACTCGCTATTTGAAACGCAAACGCAGGCGGGTATTTCGACACTCGCTCAGACGAACCGTTTGTCAGGCAACCTTCTGCAGTTGCTGGTTCAGTAGATCCTACTTGGATTGTTAGGAAAAAAAGGGCCTTGGAATTTCCAAGGCCCTTTTTGTTTTGTCATGTTGGCTAATGCTATTTGCGTTTGCTCATAGACACGTATGGGCGAGGCTCAGAGCCACTGAATAGCTGACGTGGACGACCGATTTTCATCTCTGGGTCCTCGATCATCTCTTTCCATTGTGCTACCCATCCGCTGGCGCGGGCAACGGCGAATAGAACGGTAAAGAGCGAGGTTGGAATACCCATAGCACGGTAGATAATGCCTGAGTAGAAGTCGACGTTAGGATAAAGTTTTCGCTCTACGAAGTATGGATCTTCTAGAGCGATTTTCTCTAACTCCATTGCGATGCGAAGCAATGGTTCATCTTCCTGACCAAGTTCTGCCAATACGTCGTGACATGATTCACGAAGCACGGCTGCGCGTGGGTCGTAGTTTTTGTAAACGCGGTGACCAAAGCCCATTAAGCGGAATGGATCATCCTTGTCTTTTGCTTTCTTGATGAATTCTGGGATGTTTTTGACATCGCCAATTTCCGTCAGCATGTTGATTACCGCTTCGTTTGCACCACCATGCGATGGGCCCCAAAGCGATGCGATGCCTGCACCAATACAAGCAAACGGGTTTGCACCCGAAGAGCCTGCTAGGCGTACGGTTGAAGTGGATGCGTTTTGCTCGTGATCGGCATGGAGGATAAAGATTTTATCCATCGCATCGGCGAGTACCGGATTGATTTCGTAATCCTCACACGGGGTTGCAAACATCATGTAGAGGAAGTTCTCTGACAGCGACAAGCTATTATCCGGATAGATAAATGGCTGGCCGATAGAATATTTGTAACACATGGCCGCTAGTGTCGGCATTTTCGCGATGATGCGGAATGCAGAGAGTTCGCGCTCAGCTGGGTCAGCAATTTCCAGACTATCGTGATAGAAGGCGGATAATGATGCTACGGAGCCTACCATCAGTGCCATTGGGTGCGCGCGGCGTGGGAAGCCACGGAACATGAAGTGGATTTGCTCATGCACCATGGTGTGGTGAAGTAGCTTATACTCAAACCATTCAGATTGCTGCTTGTTAGGGAGCTCTCCATATAGAAGCAGATAGCAAACTTCGTGGTAATTCGATTTATTGGCTAGCTCGAAAATATCGTAGCCACGATAGCGCAAGACACCTTTGCCGCCATCGATATAGGTGATATCTGACTGGCATGATGCGGTTGATTGGAAGCCTGGGTCATAGGTGAAGTAGCCGGTTTTCTTGTACAGGCTGCTCACATCGATACATGGCGCGCCTTCAGATGCTTTGTAGATTGGCATCTCCAACTTGGTGTCGCCATCGATCACCAATTTCGCCAAATCTGGCTTTGCGCGTTTTTTATCTTTTGGGGCGTCTTTAACTAAAATGGGAGGCTTTGGTGGTGGTGTTAGTCCGGTTGCATTTCGTGCGATCTTCTTAGATTTCGTTTTTGTCATAATCAACTCCCATAGTTATTGCCATGCAATATAGCCTGAAGCGGTGCTGGGGTCAATTAGCTCAACGCTCAAAGCCTTATTTTTGCGTCTTATTTGTATCAATTTCCGATTGCACTTGTGCGCGTACCGCACCTGTCTATATTTAGGCCAATCAATCAATGAGGAAACCATGAGTGAAGCGCTAGATAAAGTCGATGAAACCTTAGAAAAAGTCGATAAAACCATCGATAAAATGGATGAGGCATTACTAAAGCTTCGCGACTTTCTAAAAGTTGAGTCAGCAGGTGGTGTTGCTTTGATGTTGGCAGCAGTGATGGCTATGATTTTGGCGAATAGTCCGCTATCTCATTACTACGATATTTTCCTAGAGACGCATCTGACCATCAAGCTGGGTGGTCTAGGATTAGACAAACCGCTATTGCTCTGGATTAATGACGGGTTGATGGCCGTTTTCTTCTTCCTTGTTGGTATGGAGATTAAGCGTGAGGTTTTAGAGGGGGAGCTTTCTAGTGTAGAGCAGGCTGTTCTGCCCGGTATTGCTGCGGTTGGTGGTATTGCGGCTCCTGCAGCGATTTTTGCGTATTTTAACCAGCATGATCCGGTTGCCATGGGTGGATGGGCCATTCCGGCAGCCACAGATATTGCGTTTGCTCTTGGAATTCTTGCACTGTTTGGCAAGCGTGTGCCGATATCGCTTAAAATCTTCCTGACAGCCGTTGCGGTGATGGATGATTTGGCTGCTATTGTCATTATCGCGATTTTCTACACCGATAATTTATCGTTAGGGTCCTTGTCTTTTGCGGGAGTGTTTTTCGCAGGATTGCTGGTGCTTAACCTTATAAAAAGCAACCGAACCTCAATCTATGTTTTTCTAGGGCTATTGATGTGGTTTGCGGTATTAAAATCGGGGGTGCATGCCACATTGGCGGGCGTGATTCTTGGCTTTTTAATCCCTCATAAAATTAAGAATGATCATGGCAACTCGATGCTGTGCGAGCTAGAGCATGGTTTGCACCCGTGGGTGGCGCTTTTAGTGCTGCCAGTCTTTGCGTTTGCCAATGCAGGTATTCATTTTGAAGGGATGACGCTTGATAGCTTCACCGAACCATTGCCGCTAGGTATTGCGTTAGGTTTGTTTGCGGGAAAACAGCTTGGCATTTTTAGTGTTTGCTGGCTGGCGATCAAGTCTGGGCTGGCGAAAATGCCAGATGAGATTAACTGGATGCAATTTTATGCTGTCTGTGTGCTTTGCGGTGTTGGTTTCACCATGAGTTTATTTATTGGCTCTTTGGCGTTTGAGACGTCTGCGAATGAACTGGCTGCACGTGTCGGCATTGTGTCTGGCTCGCTCTTATCGGGCCTAGTTGCGGTGGTTATTCTTTATTTTAGTTTGCCTAGCGTTGAAGAGCGGATGAAGCTGAAAAAAGGCTAAGTGCTTTTTCTTCGGCTTTGGATAGTGGGACTGAGTCCAGATTCGTTATGTCGTGCCATTCGGGGTGATTCATCGCCTGCGTGATATTCAGGTGATAGACATCGGCTTGTAGTTTGAAGTGGCTATAGGTGTGAGAAATGGCGCCGAGCTTGTTAGCGTCATGTAAGTTTACCCCTAGTGAATCTGGCACGTTTTCCGGCTGTTTCGTTTCATCAAACTGCGCAAACTGGTAAAGCCCATTTAGAAAACGACTGACTCTCGGCCGCATCCAGATTTTTCGGTTAGTATCTTGCAAAATCACGATGTGTTTCTTGCGCGTTGGAATCTGTTTCTTTGTCTTTGGCTCAGGGTAGGTAAGAGGCGTGCTTTTGCCTTTGCAGATGGTGTTCGCGGGGCACGCATCGCATGCCGGGTTTTTAGGCGTGCAGATCATGGAGCCTAAATCCATCATCGCCTGATTGTGATCAAATGGCTTTTGTGTGTTTAGCAATGTTTCGGCGGATTGCCATAGCTCGGCAGGTTTAGCGGTTTTAAACGCAAAGATTCGGTGCAGCACGCGCTTCACATTCGCTTCCATAATCGCTACGGGCTGATGGAAGGCAAAAGCCAGAATGGCATGAGCCGTGTTTTGACCAATTCCGGGCAACTCTAGCAGAGCTTGCGCATTATCAGGCAGTCCATTGGGGCATAATTGCGCGGTTTTATGTAGGTTTATGGCGCGATTGTAATAGCCAAGCCCCTGCCAATAATTCAGCACTTCTTTTTGTGGGGCGCTTGCCAGCTTTTGCAGGGTGGGGAATGCCTCTAGAAATGGGAAATAAAAGCGCTCTAGAACGGTTTTAACCTGCGTTTGCTGTAGCATTACTTCGCTAACATAGATTGGGTAGGGATCGACTGTATTTCGCCACGGAAGCTCTTTTCTGCCGCATTTGTGATACCACAAAAGCAGTTCGCGTTGAAAATGGGCTATAGAGTCAGGGCTCATAAAGGGTTATACTGGCGAAGGGTTTATCTATGGGTTACGTATAATAATCATGAGACATAGTCTGTTGTCACATATCCGACAAGTCCTTTGCCTAGCCATTGCGGTGCTATTTGGTGCTACGGTTACGTTTGGCGATGCCTATGCGCGCACCTACAAGCGCAACTATAAGCAATTTACCGTTATGGCCTATGGTGACAGCTTCACTTCTGGCTACGGTATTGAGAAGGATGACGCCTATCCGACGCGCCTGCGATACCATGTAAACCGTATGTGGGATAATTACCGTATCGATGTGATCAATGCAGGGATTACCGGCGACACTGCGGCGTCTGGCGCCTCGCGCATTTCAACGATTTTGGAAGAAAAGCCTGATATTGTGATTGTGGCGTTTGGCATGACTGATGCGCTGAAAGGCATTGACCCTGTCATTACCTATCGTGCACTTGAGCAAATGCTCTCCGTGCTGACCTACAATAATATTTACGTGATCATGGTTGGCTTTAAGGCCCCAGAATCGATGCCGCTTGCGAAGGCAACGCAGTTCAACAAGATGTTTCCTGAATTGGCCGCGCGCTACAAGGTGAGCTTCTATCCGTATCTGCTGAATGGCGTGGAAGGTGAGTGGTATAATCTTCAATATGATGGGATTTTCCCGAATGAAGACGGCCATGAGCATATTGGCGAAGAATTGGCCTTTGTCTTGAGTAAAATGATCCGAAAAATCCGTAGCCGTCCAGAGAATTTCATCGAGCGTGATCTGGAAGGCAACTTCATGCGCTAAAATCTGCGTAATACCCTTGTCTTTTGGTTGTGTTTTTGTGGTAAACGTCTAGGCTGGCGCTTCCACTAAACACCGAAAAATTCAAAGGGGCATCATGAGTTCTGCCAACGCTAAAACCTTACCGATCAATGAGAAATCTTCTGAAACGCTAGAAATTACCACAGGCGCACTGCCTGCCTCTCGCAAAATCCATGTTGAAGGAAGCGAGCGCATGCTTGGCGTAAAAGTCGCGATGCGCGAGATTGAGCTGGCGGAAAGCGCGAATGAGCCTGCATTGCCGGTCTATGATACCTCTGGCCCGTACACCGATGAAACCGCCGATATTGATATCCGTAAAGGCTTGTCTGCTTTGCGTGCGAAGTGGATTGAGGCGCGCGGCGATGTCGAGCGTTATGATGGCCGCACGGTCAAGCCCGAAGATAATGGCTATAAGGATTACAGCGCGATTGAAGTGATGGAATTCCCGAATGTGCCGGAGCGCCCATTGCGCGCAAAAGACGGAGCGGCGGTAACGCAGTTGGCTTACGCGCGTCGCGGCATTATCACACCAGAGATGGAATATATCGCCATCCGTGAGAATACCAAACTGCAAGATTATAAGGCTGCATGGGCGGCGCAAGGCCGCAGTGATGTGCGTGCCGATAACCAGCATGCGCCGAATGCGTTTGGTGCGAAAATCCCCGATGAAATCACGCCAGAATTTGTCCGCGATGAGGTGGCGCGTGGTCGTGCGATTATTCCGGCCAACATCAACCACCCCGAATCCGAGCCGATGATTATTGGTCGTAATTTTCTGGTGAAGATTAACGGTAATATCGGTAATTCGGCTGTCACCAGCTCGATTGCCGAAGAAGTCGATAAGATGGTCTGGGCGACGCGCTGGGGTGCGGACACGATCATGGATTTATCGACGGGTAAGAACATCCATGCGACGCGCGAGTGGATTTTGCGTAACGCGCCCGTGCCGGTTGGTACGGTGCCGATTTATCAGGCGCTAGAGAAAGTAGGCGGCGTGGCAGAAGATTTGACATGGGAAGTGTTCCGCGACACGCTGATTGAGCAAGCCGAGCAGGGGGTGGATTACTTCACCATTCATGCGGGTGTGCGTCTGCCGTTTATTCCACTAACCGAGAACCGTGTGACGGGTATTGTCTCTCGTGGTGGCTCGATTCATGCGAAATGGTCGATGGCGCATCATAAAGAGAATTTCGCTTATGAGCATTTCAAGGAAATCTGCGAGATTTGCCGCGCCTATGATGTGAGCTTTAGCTTAGGCGATGGTTTGCGTCCGGGTTCGATCGCTGATGCGAATGATGCCGCGCAATTTGCCGAGCTGAAGACGCTGGGCGAGCTGACCAAAATCGCGTGGGAGCGTGATTGTCAGGTGATGATTGAAGGGCCGGGCCATGTGCCGATGCATCTGATTCAGGAGAATATGGAAAAGCAGCTAGAGGCGTGCGATGAAGCGCCATTCTATACGCTTGGGCCGCTAACCACCGATATCGCGCCGGGCTATGACCATATCACGAGCGGCATTGGTGCGGCGATGATTGGCTGGTTTGGCTGCGCGATGCTGTGTTATGTGACGCCGAAAGAGCATTTGGGCCTACCAGACCGCGACGATGTGAAAGAGGGCGTGATTACCTATAAGCTGGCCGCTCACGCAGCGGATTTGGCAAAGGGTCATCCGGCTGCGCAAGCGCGTGATGATGCGCTTTCGCGTGCGCGCTTTGAGTTCCGCTGGATGGATCAGTTTAATCTGTCGCTCGACCCTGAGCGTGCCATGGAATATCACGATCAGACGCTACCGGCGGATGGTGCGAAGGTCGCACATTTTTGCTCGATGTGCGGGCCGAAATTCTGCTCGATGAAGATTTCTCAGGAAGTGCGTGACTTTGCCAAGCTGCAAAATACCAATGACATGATCGCGGTTGACGAGGCCGAAGCGGGTATGCAGGAAATGGCCGAGAAATTCACCGAAGAGGGCGGTGAGATTTATAAGAAGTTGGGGTGATGGGCGAAGCCAAGTACAGCATATTGGAATTGTTAATATCTGGGCTTGGTAGCTCTATTTTAGGAGCTGCATTAGGTTTTGCTGGAATGTGGTATTCAACTAGAAGTCAGAGAAATAGTGATTTTCATTTACTAGATAAACAAATCAAGACTAATCAAAAACAGAAAGTTGAAGAAGCTGAAAAAAAGAAACTGAACTTCCTATTGCTGCTGGCAGATGAAGTAGACTTTTTATTCTCTAATACAGACGCTTCTTCAGTTATAAATAAAATGCGTTCTCATAATGCTGATGAGGTTTTTGATGCTATTTTTCCTGTAAATGATGCTGATTTTAGAGTTCATTTGCTGGAAAGTAATATTGATATTTTAGGGCATCTTGATACTGAATTTCGTCAGCAAATTGGTAAGACGTTTAAAAGTTATAAAGCTGCAATGAGTGCTATGCGGATGCACAATGACTATATCAAAGACTTTCTGAATTTCAGTATAAAGGCACATGAAAAACCAACCGACAGAGCAAAAGAGATAGCTGAAGACCGAAGAAGAGTATGTATTAATTATTTTCCAACATTATTAAAATCCTTCGAATCGGTTTATGATAACTTTACTAAGTTAGATTCATTCTTAGAGAAGGAATTAATAGAAGCTCCATGAAAAACACACTCACCACAGGCCTTACCCATACTGCCAGCATGATCGTCACGGAACGTGAGTTGGTACCGCAGGTCTATCCTGATCATGCCGTGTTTTCCTCGTTGCCCGATGTCTATGCCACCGCCTTTATGGTCGGGTTTGCGGAAGCGACGTGCGCCGAGCTATTGCATCAGCATTTAGAGGCGGGTGAGAGTTCGGTTGGGGTGCATGTCAACCTCTCCCACAATGCACCCACACCTAAAGGGCTAGAGGTGCAGGCGCAGATCGAAGTGCTAGAAATTGAAAAACGCCGCGTGCGTTTTAGCGTTACCTTGCGTGACGATACCGAGATTATCAGTACCGGCACGCATGATCGTTTTGTCATTGATGCCGAGCGATTTGGTGAAAAGATCGCGCAGAAGCGGCAGGCTGAGAGTTGCCGAGCGTAACCTGAGCCAACCCACCGCCACCATCTACACCGTTAGTCGGTGTAGCAGACACTGGTTGAGCGTTTAATACGCAGTATTTGCAGGTCTTTATTGTTGAGCGTCACCGGCTCGATACAGTCTTTACTGGTGCGCTTATGATAGACGTCTAGATCGACATCCGCATCGTAGGCTGCGATTTCAAGCGAGCGGTCATGCTCGTGCTGACCGCGCTGTATGATGGCTGCTTGTTCGCGCTGCACATCGGCGTCCATGTCTACCTTATAGCTATTTACGCGGGTATCCATGTCTTGCCCGTAAGGCGCTGCGGTAGCAGCCGTTGAAATTGCCATAGCGGTTGCGAAGGTGGCAACCAACATTGTGATATCTTCAAAGCGTTGCATGATGGAATCCTTTTGTTGTTCATCAAAGTAACGAGACCAGTTATGGCATATGCCAGATAAAGTTGCGCGATGGCGGATGGGCCGCAAAAATAAAAAAGCGATAAAGAAGAAGGCTTGGCAGTTCGCGCGCAAGAATCTATATAGAGAGCATGTCTATTATATCCTTGATTGGCGATCGCCAGAACGCACTAACCGATGAGAGCGAGGAAATGCCGGTTCATGAGCCGGAAATGCTGCTGATTGGCTGTGTTGATGCACGTAAAGACCCGATTGATGATTTGGGAATACCCAAGGGCAAATCGCTGATTTTGCGCAATGTCGCAGCGCTTGTGCATCCGGAACATCATAAACGCTTAACCGAATCGGCGGCACTGGCATTTGCGGTGCGTCATATGAAGGTGAAGCATATTGCGGTGATGGGTCACACCGATTGCGGTGGTATTCGCGCGGCGATTGAGGGGATTTCGAGCTATTCATTGCGCGATTACCTAGAGCCGATTCATGAGATGAGCGCGCGCGTTGCCAGTGAAAGTGATGATCCTGAGACCAAGCGCCGTCTGGTGGAGCAAGAGGCAGTGCGCTATAGCATCAACTCGCTGCAGACCTACGACTATATTGTTGAGGCTGAAGAGAAGGGCGAATTGCAGCTTCATGGCTGGGTGATTGATATTGCTACGGGCAAAATGTTCGCGCTTAATCGCGATACTGGCGAGTTTGAGCCTTTCACAAAGTTCTATGGCTAGTCAACCCGCATTTCTGTCTAAGCCCATGCATGAGATGTCTCATGCGGAATGGGAGTCTTTGTGTGATGGTTGCGGTTTGTGCTGCCAAATTCGACTGGAAGATATTGATAGCGGCGAGATTACGCTGAGTAATGCGGCGTGTCGGTTGCTGGATTTACAGACACTGCAATGCTCGGACTATCCGAACCGCAAGAAGCGCGTGAGTGATTGCGTCAAGATTACACCGGAGAATGTTGGCAATTTAAATTGGCTGCCTAATAGCTGCGCGTATCGCATGGTGTGGCGCGGTGAGCCGCTAGAGGATTGGCATTATTTGATTTGCGGCGATAAAGAACGCGTGCATACGGATGGGCCGTCGATGCGGGGCGAGTTGATCGGCGAAGATGACGCCGATTGGGATGAGATGTAAAAAATAAGGCGGCCGAAGCCGCCTGTAATAAGCAAGTAAACTTAACTCTTTATGCAGCGGCTTTGGCTGCAGAATCCGCTTGGTGCATGTGTACGTCTTGCTGTGGGTAAGGAATAGAGATGCCTTCCGCGTCAAAACGTAGCTTCACTGTTTCGGTAATATCGAAATAAACGCCCCAGTAATCGGATGCATTCACCCATGGGCGCACGACAAAATTCACACTGCTATCCGCCAGCTCAGATACGGCGATGACAGGTTCTGGGTCTTTCAAGATACGCGCTTCGCTCTCGATAATATCTTTTAGCACGTCTTTGGCTTTGCGGATGTCGTCATCATAGCCAATGCCGAACGTGAAATCGATGCGGCGCTTATCTTCCGCAGAGAAATTGGTGATATTGCCAGAGATGATGGCGCTATTTGGTACGATCACTTTTTTGTTATCTGGCGTTTTCAAAATGGTGGTGAAGATGGTCACTTCATGCACGGTGCCCGATGTTCCTGCCGCTTCGATGAAGTTGCCTTTCACGAATGGACGGAATGCAATGATCATCACGCCTGCTGCCAGATTAGATAGCGAGCCTTGCAGGGCCAAGCCAATTGCTAAGCCTGCGGCAGCTAATACGGCGGCGAGTGAAGTGGTTTCTACACCTAGTTGGCTTAGTGCTGCGATCAGAACGAAGGCAAGTGCCAGCGTGTAGATGATATTTCCTAGAAATGAAACCAGCGTCTCATCCATCTTAGCCTTGATAAGCAGCTTCTTGGATGTGCCGCGGATGATTTTGGCAACCATCTTACCAATGATGAAGATTGCGAGCGCACCAGCAATATTGATGGCCCAATCTAGGCCTTCTTCCATGATGAATGTTTCGATAACTTCTGGGTTAAATTCCATGCTTACCTCCGGAATGTATTATTTTGGTTTAATTGCTCGTAGCAACTTATTGTTTGTTCGTCAAGTAATAGCGATTTTTGAATTTTCGTTTAATATGGTACAATATCTCGGTTTTCGTTGACATTTCTGGTTCAGAATTCATTAATATTCATCAACAAAAGAGGAGTCGCATGAAGGAATATAAGGTACTAATTGTTGATGATTCACCAGCAGACCGTCTGCTGATCCGCGATACCATTCGTATGATCAAAGATATTTACTTCAACGTGAAGCAATGTGGCACTATAAGCGATGCCATTTCAGATATTGAGACCTTCGAGCCTGACGTGATTATTCTGGATTATTGGTTTGAAGGTGAAAACGGCTTTGATCTGTACGATAAGCATCCCGCTTTGAAAAACTCTGCTATTCCTATCGTGTTGTGTACCGGTGGTGCTGATTTAAAAGTAGTAGATGAGGCGAAAAAACACGGGGTGAAGCATATTGTTAGTAAGAACGCGATGACGGTAGCGCTGCTAGAAAGTCGCCTGAAAGATGCGCTTTCTAATCATAAACCAGCTCCTTCTGGGGATGATGGTATTGAGCTTGAGGCGATTGATAAGAAAGAAGCGTAAGCGTGACGAGATAGATATGAAAAAGGCGGCCAGAGGCCGCCTTTTTTGTTTTATTGTTATGAGTTTATAGCTCGCGGATCGCTTTGACGAGGTCTTCGGTTGCCGCCTTCGCATCGCCAAAGAGCATCATTGTGTTATCCTGGAAGAATAACTCATTTTGAATACCCGCATAGCCTGCGGCCATTGAGCGTTTATTGAAGATAACATTACGAGCCTCTGCCACGTTCAGAATTGGCATGCCGTAGATAGGGCTTTGAGGGTCGCTCTTAGCGGCTGGGTTGGTGACATCATTTGCTCCAATCACAAAGGCAACATCGCTGGTAGAGAATTCATTATTGATATCTTCCAGCTCAAACACCTGATCGTAAGGGATGTTGGCTTCTGCCAGAAGTACGTTCATGTGGCCCGGCATACGTCCTGCTACTGGGTGAATCGCAAATTTAACCGTGATTTTCTTCTCTTCCAGTGCTTCGACTAGTTCACGCACCGCGTGCTGCGCTTGTGCTACAGCTAAGCCGTAACCTGGAACAATAATGACAGAATCGGCATTGCCCATAAGGAATGCGGCATCTTCTGGGCTACCAGATTTCACTGGGCGTTCTTCTTGCTCACCTGCGGCGGCACCCGCATCGTCAGAGCTACCGAATCCGCCGAAGATCACATTGATGATCGAGCGGTTCATCGCCTTACACATAATGTAGGACAGAATCGCACCAGACGCACCAACCAGCGCACCGGTGATGATAAGTAGTGGGTTACTAAGCGTGAAGCCGATACCTGCTGCCGCCCAACCTGAGTATGAGTTCAGCATGGAGACGACAACCGGCATATCTGCACCACCAATCGGGATGATAAGCAGGAAGCCAAGCGCGAATGCGATAAGAGTCATCAGGATGAAGATGAAGGATGATTCACTCCCCATGAAGATGATCATGAGCACGATACTGGCAATACCAAGCCCTGCATTCAGCATATGTTGGCCTGAGAAGCGGATAGGCGCTCCTGACATCATGCCTTGCAGTTTAGCAAATGCAATCACAGAGCCAGAGAAGGTAATCGCACCAATAATGGCGCCTAAGCCCATTTCTAGCAGGCTGCCTGCTGCAATTTCGCCTTCTACACCAATGCCGTAGCTTTCTGGTGAGAACAGGGCTGCCGTTGCGATGAAGACTGCCGCTAAGCCCACAAGTGAGTGGAATGCTGCCACAAGCTGAGGCATAGCGGTCATTTCTATGCGTTTGGCAATAACGGTACCGATGGTTCCGCCGACTGCAATACCCAATAGAATCAGCAGTACACCATCTACTTGCTGTAGCGTGAAGGTGGTGATGATGGCGATTGCCATACCGATCATGCCGTAGCGGTTACCTTGGCGTGCGGTGGTTGGAGCTGCAAGTCCTTTCAGCGATAGGATGAACAGGACCGATGCAATCAGATACAGAAGATAAGCAGAGCTGGACATTATTTGCGCTCCTTCTTCTTAAACATTTCTAACATGCGTTGTGTTACCACAAAGCCGCCGAAGATATTGATAGATGCAATCACAACCGCAACGAAGCCAAGCAGTGATGAGAAGCTTGAAGCGTCAGATGCGCCGACTGCGATCATCGCACCTACGATGATGATGCCTGAGATCGCGTTGGTTACCGCCATGAGAGGTGTATGAAGTGCTGGCGTTACTTTCCAGACTACATAATAGCCCACAAAGCAGGCCAAAACGAATACGAATAGGCCGAAGACGAATGGGTCAACGCCGCCTGCATGCCCCATCTGCGCTTGCAAGGCTGCGATAGTCTGCTCTTGCTGCGCTGCTTTTTCAGACGCTTGTCTGAGTGTTTCTGTGAGGTTTAGGTCTTCGGTCATGCGCTGGCCTCCTCCTTTTTATCTTCCTCTGAATCAGAGGCTGTTTCTTCTGCTTTTGGCTCTTCCTTCGGCTCTTCAATCGGGTCTAGACCCTTTACGGAGCGCACCATAGGGTGCGTAATGTCACCGTCTTTGGTGAGAAGCGTGCCTTGGATTAGCTCGTCATCCCACTGGATATCGAGTTTCTTGTTCTCTTTGTCGATCATTAAGGTGCTGACGAAGTTGAATAGGTTGCGTGCGTATAGCGGGGTGGCATCGACAGCGGCGCGGCTAGGCATGTTGCTGTAGCCAATGAGTGTCACGCCATGTGCGGTACTCACCTTATCAAGTTTCGATGATTTGCAGTTACCGCCAGCAATGACTGCCAGATCAACGATGACAGAGCCATCTTTCATATCTTTCAGCATGTCGGTGGTAATCAGCTCTGGTGCTGGCTTACCCGGAATCAATGCGGTGGTAATGCAGATATCTTGGCTTTTCAGCGTTTCATGAATGAGCTCTGATTGCTTACGCTGATAATCTTCGCTCATTTCTTTCGCGTAGCCGCCAGAGGTTTCGCCTTCTTCTTCCTCAGCTTCGACCTCAATGAATTTCGCACCCAAGCTCTCGACTTGTTCTTTAACGGCTGGGCGAACGTCAAAGGCAGAGACAACTGCGCCCAAACGCTTCGCTGTTGCAATCGCTTGTAGGCCCGCAACGCCTGCACCAAGCACCAAGACTTTGGCTGGTGGCACGGTTCCGGCTGCGGTCATCATCATGGGAATGACTTTGCCGAATGATTGCGCGGCTTCGATCACTGAGCGGTAGCCAGCAAGGTTACTTTGCGAGGAGAGCACATCCATAGATTGCGCACGCGAGATACGTGGCAGAAGCTCTAGGGTAAAGCTGGTGCGCTTAGATGTTTTATATAGCTCGATATCGTTTTTGTCGTTGAATGGGTCCAGCATGCCGATGATGGCAGCGTCTTTTGGCAACGCATTCAACATCGCTTCGGTCGGCGCTTGTACGCTCAGCAGCAGATCTGCATTTTTGCAGGTATCTTCTACCGATGCATGGATGGTCGCACCCGCATCTTTCAATTTATCATCGGAGATGGCAGATGCTTCCGTAGCGCCAGATTGCACATGGATTTCAGCACCTAAGCCAACATATTTCTTGATCGCGTCAGGCGAAATGGCCGCGCGCGACTCGTGAGAGGCAGTCTCTTTACAAATAGCTATCTTCATAGTGGCGATAGCAATAACGTATCCGCCAGTGTGGCGCAATGGGGAAATGCCTATTTCTGTGCTTTGACTTTTATGCGTTTGTGTGTAGACTGCGCCGCTTTCTAGAACTGGCGAGGAAGCCTATGCAAAAACAACCGCTTATTGGCATTATTATGGGCAGTCAGTCTGACTGGCCGACGATGAAACATGCCGTTGATTTTCTGGATGAAATGGGTATTACTTACGAGGCGAAAATCGTCTCGGCACACCGTACGCCTGATCGTATGGTGGAATACGCTAAATCGGCCAAAGAGCGTGGTTTGAAGGTGATTATTGCTGGTGCGGGCGGGGCTGCGCATCTGCCGGGCATGGTTGCTGCTATGACGCCACTGCCAGTGCTTGGTGTTCCGGTTGAAAGTAAGGCGCTTAGCGGGCAAGACAGTTTACTCTCTATCGTTCAGATGCCAAAAGGTATTCCGGTAGGAACGCTCGCGATTGGTGGTGCTGCTAATGCCGCGATTCTCGCGACCTCTATTCTAGGCGCTTATGATGAAGCGATTATGAGCAAGCTCGAGGCATTCCGCGCGAAGCAGACCGATGCTATCGCAGATGAGCCGTCATCGTAATTATGAGTGAATTTATCGCACCCGGATCGATCATCGGGATCGTTGGTGGCGGTCAGTTGGGCCGTATGTCTGCCATGGCGGCGGCACATATGGGCTATAAATGTCATATCTATACGCCGGAAGAAGATTCCCCTGCATCGCATGTGGCGGCATTTACCACGGTTGCGGCATATGATGATGCAGAAGCGCTGAAGGCATTTGCAAAAACCGTCGATGTGGTGACGTTTGAATTTGAGAATGTACCTGCCGAATCACTCGAGCTGATGGCTGAGATTATTCCCGTGCATCCATCCATTAGGTTGCTGCGCACCTGTCGTCACCGTCTGCGTGAGAAAACAGCGATCAATGAGCAAGGCATTGCTACCGCGCCATTTGCGTCTATCACTTCGCTTGCTGAGCTTGAGTCTGCGATTGAGTCGATTGGCACGCCTTGTGTGCTGAAGACCTGCCAGTTGGGTTATGATGGTAAAGGGCAATTTAAAATTGATAACGCTAGTCAAGCGCGCGAAGCTTGGGAAGCGCTGGGTGGTGTTGAAGCGATATTAGAAGGCTGGGTGCCGTTTGAACGCGAAATTTCGGTTATTGTGGCACGTAATGCCAGTGGTCACACCATCGCTTACGAGCCGGCACATAATATTCACAAAAACCATATTTTATCAGAGTCGGTCATTCCGTGTGGTTTAGGTGCGAATATTGTTAAGGCCGCGCAAGATATTGCCCATACGCTAGCTGAAGCACTTGATTTAATCGGTATTATGGCCGTTGAATTGTTCGTGACGGAGTCAGGTGATTTGATTGTCAATGAATTGGCGCCGCGCCCTCATAATTCGGGGCATTGGACGATTGAGGCAGCCTCAACCTCGCAATTTGAGCAGCATATTCGCGCCGTGGTTGGCATGTCGCTTGGTTGCACGCGAACCTTATCGAATGTCAGTATGATCAATCTGATTGGTGATGATGTTGACGCGCTTGATACGTACTATGCCAATCCTAAAGCGCATGTGCATTTATATGGCAAACGCGAGGCAAGGGCAGGGCGCAAAATGGGCCATGTCACGATTCTCAAAGATTAGATAGAGGCTTGTTGCTCGGCTAGTTGTTCGGACTTTATGCGTTCGGCATGGCTACCGGTAGGCTTTATGCTCTCGATAGCGGCAACGCGGCGTTCAGATGATGGATGCGTCGTGAAAGGCGACATCAATGTGTTATACACTTTGTGTTTCCAGTCTTTATGCTCCAGGTTTTCCATTTTTTCCTTAAGCTCTTCTTGATGGGATGCAAGTGAGTTGAGCGCGCTTTTCATTGCGCGCTTGCCTGCTAGTTGCGCGCCTTCTTTATCGGCTTCGAATTCCATGAAATGTTGATAAGGCGTGATGGCGGCCATGCTTCCAAACCAAATCGGCACAAGGGCTGCGGTGGTACTTTGAAGCATGAATTTTGCAGTGAATGGCAGCATGCCTTTATTGTGCAAGAATTCTGCGCCGTGCTTCCAGCCAAGATCGGCAATGGTCGCGCCGGTAAAACCAATACCAAAACGCAGCGCGTCATCTCTGAAATTATGGCGGTGATGCGATAACTCATGACCTGCGATGGCATCGAGCTCTTCTTTGCTCATCGTATCCATCATGCCGGTCGTGAACATGAGTTCTTTACCGCGCACACTGGCCGCATTGTTAATTGGACTGTCGACAATAAAGATAGCAGGAATATTCCCGATATTCTGCTTCATGCTGTAGCGCACGACGGTGTCGATCAGGTCTTTATGTTTTGGATTGTCTGGGTTTGCTGGTGTGATGCGTGTCGCACCAAATTGCCACGCGCCCATCTCCACCATTTTGCTCGGCACAGCAACGCGCTGTACCGCATAGGCAGTTTCATACTTCTGACGCTGCTTTTCCGGCACGTCAGGTGGTATCGCGTGTTTCATTTTTTGCATACGCATCTCCACCTTCCATTATAGAGGAAGGAGGTGACGGTTTTATGAAGGTCTTATGTGATTAAATAACAGTGACTTAAGCGCGCAATTGAGCGCCTTTTGAAGCCGCCTGATCGGTGATTTTCTTCACAATGGCTTCAATCTCTTCTTCAGAGAGCGTTTTGGCGTCTGATTGTAGCTTCACTGATAGGGCGATGGAACGTTTGCCTTCTTCGACACCTTTGCCCTCATAGACGTCAAACAATTTCACATTGCGAATGAGCTGCTTATCGGCACCGCGAATGGCTTTAAGAAGTGTTTCAGCAGGGGTGTTTACATCGATGATAAAAGCAAAATCGCGCTCTACGGCCTGATAATCAGAGCTTTTGAGAGCAGCATTCTTTTTCGCTTTAGCGGTTGGAATGCGATCAAGGAAGATTTCGCATGCTGCAATGACGTGCTCGCCATCATGCTTTTCTTGGGTGAGGGGGTGAATCTCGCCGAAATAACCAAGAATATTCTTTGGACCCAATGTAATCGTGCCGCTACGGCCTGGGTGATAATGATCGGGTGCGCCTTCGGTAATCTGGACTTTTTGCTCATCCATACCGCAGGCTTTGAGAATGGCGATGGCATCGGATTTGGCATCAAACACATCATAGGTGCGCGCTTGTTCTTGCCATTGTTTGCTGGTGGCTATGCCTGAGCGAACGGCACAGCCGACAATCTCTTGGCCGTTTGGCTCGCAGGTTAAATAGGCTGGGCCTACTTCAAACAGGTGAACACGGTCAAAGCCGCGCGCTTGGTTGCGAGCGCAGGCATCCAGCAGGTTAGGGATGAGCGATGGGCGCATGACGCTTAGGTCGCTGCTGATTGGATTGACGAGTTTTAATGCATCGTCATTGCTGCCATATAGGTTTGCAGTTTCTTCTGATAGGAATGCCCATGTATGGGTTTCGTGCAGGCCGTTTGCAGCAAGGGCACGACGAACCGCTGCGTGACGAATTTGTGCGTCATCGAGAGAGCGTGCGCTGACATTGGCTAGTTTCGGCATTGGCACGGCTTCGACATTATCGTAGCCAAAAATGCGCAAGACTTCTTCGGCAATATCGGCTGCTTGGGTGACATCTGGGCGCCAGCTTGGCACATCGACGGTTAAGTCATTGCCGTTTGCAGACACGCTAAAGCCGAGCGGGGTTAGAATATCGGTCATCTCTTTAGCTGAAAGCGTAATGCCTCCCAATTGGTTGATGAATTCGACGCTGACTTTAACGGCACACGGGGTGATTGGTTCTTCGCCCGCGACATACGCGTCGCATGGCGTGCCGCCACATAAATCAATAATCATTTGAGCTGCAAGCTGTTCACCCGCAACCACGAAGGCAGGGTCAACGGTACGTTCAAAACGGTAGCGCGCATCAGAATCAATGCTGTGTTTGCGGCCTACTTCGGCAATGTGAATCGGCTCGAACCATGCGCATTCTAGCAAGACATCGGTCGTCTCTTCGGTGACACCGCTTGGTACGCCACCAACCACGCCACCAAGGCCCAGCATACCTGCGTCATCGGCAATCACACATTCGCCACCTTCCAGCGTGTAAGATTTATCGTTGAGTGCTTCGAAGCTTTCCTCTTTTTCACCTAAACGGACATTGATGTTGCCGCTCAGTTTTGAGATATCGTAAACGTGAAGTGGGCGGCCATGTGCCATGGTCATCCAGTTGGTGATGTCTACGAGCGTAGAGATGGGGCGCAAGCCTACCGCCTTTAGGCGCTGTTGCAGCCATGCGGGTGATGGGCCGTTCTTCACGCCCTTTATCACACGGCCTGCGAAGATTTTACAGACATCGGTATTGAGTGCGATGCTGATTGGTGCGGCGCCATCGGTTTTAATCTCTGGAATGGTGCGTTCTTTCAATGTGCCGAGTCCTGCGGCGGCTAAATCGCGCGCAATACCGTATACACCTAAGCAATCACCACGGTTAGGGGTGATGGCGATTTCGATCATCGGATCATTCAAACCCAGCGCATCTGCCACAGCTTGGCCGATAGTTGCCTCTTCTGGCAGTTCAATAATGCCAGATGCATCACCTTCTAGATTAAGCTCATCCGCTGAGCAGAGCATGCCGCAGCTTTCAACACCGCGAATCTTTGATTTTTTGATTTTGAATTCACCATTAGGAATCAGCGCGCCCACTTTAGCTAGCGCTACTTTAATGCCAGCGCGTGCATTCGGTGCGCCACACACAATCTGCAATTCGCCTTCGTCAGACTTTACTTTGCAGACTTGCAATTTATCGGCATCGGGGTGTTTCTCAGCGGATAGAATCTCTGCCACGGTAAATGCAGCCAGTGCTGCCGATGCATCCGTTATGTCTTCAACTTCCAAGCCGATGGCGGTCAGCGTTTTACTGATCTCATCCAATGAGGCGTTGGTATCCAAATATTCTTTAAGCCAAGAGAGTGTAAATTTCATGCGCTATGAGTTAGCGTTTTTTGGTAAAAGTGCAAGTATTTCTTGAGATTTTCGCTTAGATTTCGCGAGAACGCGTCTGGTTATTTGCCTTGGCGCGTTCGGCCTGAATTTTAGCGACATGTTTGGCATGTTTCTGAGTTTCTGCCTTATGGTGCACATGATCGGGTGCGTGATGCAGTTTTTCACGGCCAATTGCATTCTCGATTTTGATCTTAGACGGATCTTGCAGATGGGTTTGGTGCTTGCGGTGGTTTGGTAATTTATTCAAATCAGGCACATCGAGAGCCTTTGCCATGCCGGGAATATTGTGCACTAATATGCTCCCTGCGGCAAATAAGGTTGCGCCTAACATCGCGCCCATAAACGCACCGCCACCTAAGCCAACCGTGATACCGATGATCGGATTGGCAATATTGATCGGCCCCAATGCTCCGGCAAAGGTCATGCCGGTATGCACGTAATGGAGAGCACAGAATAACGCTCCGACAATACTGCCGAACTCAAACCCGTTATGCAGGGCGTGTTGTGTATTTCTGCTAGCCACTATATATACTTCTCCATAGTTACCAGTGTATCAGTCCGTAGGCAGGGGCACCAATGAAGCTTTTGTGACATTGCGGGTGTTTTTATATAGGATATTCAAAAAGATATGAGCTATTTTGAGATTGGGATGATCTATGTGGTGAGCTGGTGGGTGTGCTTGTTTTGTGTGCTTCCATTTGGCTCAAAGCCGCCTGAGGTGGTCGAAGGAGCGGTATATCCGGCGGCACCTGCATCCTTCAATTTGGCGCGAAAGTTGCTTCATACAACATGGATATCAGCAATTGTGGCAGGAATGATCATATGGCTATTACAGAACGACTGGGTTTTATCGCAACTATCTGGCTAATAGGTGTTTTTATGGTGTGTGGTGTCGCGGCAGCGCAGACCTACAGCACCAAAAGCAAATGCAAGAATATTGCGTATAAGCCCGATGAATCGGTTGAATATAAGGCAGATCAATCGGTCGATGGTTGGGCATTGATGCCGGTTGATGCGCATCCACCCGCGATTGACGTGCAAGACCCTCAAATCGCGCTCGATTTACCGACAGGCGCGTATGTGGATCAGGACAAATATAACTTCAATTTTGATGAAAGCCGCCTCAATGTTGGCTCTATCAAGGTAGAGGGAAGCAATATTCTTTATAACGATCAAAAGATTACGTCATATATGCAAGATTGTGTGGAGTAATAGTGTCGAGGCTTGCGTGCAGGTGCGAAGTGTGGCTATAGTGCCAAAAACCCATCAAAGGCAAGGCGCATGCGACTTTCAGGTTATTTTTTACCATTAATCAAAGAGAATCCGTCAGAAGCACAGGTTGTTTCGCACCGTTTAATGCTTAGAGCGGGCATGATTCGTCAATTATCGGCGGGTGTCTATAATTGGCTACCGCTGGGGCTTCGCGTGCTTCGCAATGTGGAGCGCATTGTGCGTGAGGAGATGGATCGTGCGGGAGCGGTTGAGCTTCTGATGCCGACCATGCAGCCTGCCGAGCTATGGGAAGAATCTGGCCGAGGTGATTATGGTAAGGAAACACTCATTGCGACGGATCGCCATGATCGTCGGATGATTTACGGCCCGACGAATGAAGAAGTGATCACCGATATCTTCCGCAAGCATGTGCAAAGCTATAAGCAATTGCCGCTGAATCTGTATCATATTCAATGGAAATTCCGCGATGAGATTCGCCCGCGTTTTGGTGTCATGCGTGGCCGCGAATTCCTGATGAAAGATGCGTACACTTTCACTACAGATCGTGAAAGTCATATGGAAGCGTATGACACGATGTATCAAACCTATTTTAAAATCTTCCGCCGTTTAGGGCTAAAGGTGATTCCGTTCCGAGCAGAGACCGGGATGATTGGTGGTGATATGAGCCATGAGTTTCAGGTGTTAGCAGAAACCGGCGAGAGTGAAATCCATTACGATATTGCCTATGAGGACGAGATTGAGCGCGACGTGCTCGATATTGATAAGCTGAAATCATTATACTCCGCTGCTGATGAACAGCATAAGCCCGATGAGTGCCCGGTGCCTGCCGATCAGCTCAAATCGGGTCGCGGTATTGAGGTGGGGCATATCTTCTATTTGGGCGATAAATATTCTGGCCCGATGCAGGCGGTGATTAAGGATGAGAATGGTGATGATACGACCGTGATGATGGGATGTCATGGTATTGGTATTTCGCGTTTGGTCGGAGCGATCATTGAAGCAAGTCACGATGATGACGGCATCGTATGGCCTGAATCTGTTGCGCCATTCCGTGTTGGCCTGATTAATTTACGTCCGGGTGATGAAGCCTGTGATGCAGCGTGCGAGCAGCTCTATCTGCAAATGCAGCAAGCCGGTGTGAGCGTGCTCTATGATGATACCGATCAACGTGGTGGTGCTAAATTTGCTTCAATGGATTTGATTGGCTTGCCGTGGCAGGTCGTTGTTGGCCCTCGTGGTGTGGCAAATGGCGTGGTGGAGCTGAAATGCCGTGAGACCGGTGAGAAGAACGAGCTATATATCGAAGATGCGTTAAACCGCATTGCTCCTGTCGCTATGGATACGCTGCCTCAGCTATGATTTTTCCCAACGCATACGAACGGATGATGGCTTGGCGCTACCTTAAAGCGCAGCGACGTCAGGGGTTCGTATCGATTATAACGCTCTTTTCTATTCTCGGTATTACGCTTGGTGTTGCGACACTCATTTTAGTGACCTCGCTCATGAATGGCATTCGTGCGGAGATGAGTAAGAACTTCCTCGGCATTGATGGTCATGTCAGTGTGCTGGGTGTGCAGGGTGGCATTTCTCATTATGAAGAAGTCACGGAGAAGTTATCGTCTATGCCCGAAGTGATCCATGCTTCCGCCAAGGTAGTGGGGCAGGTGATGGCATCATTTAATGGCCAATCGGTTGGCGCGCAGGTGCTTGCTTTGCCACCGAAGAGTTACGATCACAAGCCGCTTATAAAGAAAGCCATTGATGCTGATGTGTTGCAGCGTTTGGGCCAAGGCGAGGGGGTTGTTATTGGTGAGCGATTGGCGCGCAGCTTGAATATTGGTGTGGGTTCGCAAATTACTCTTATTTCACCGCAAGGCCGCCAGACCTTTATGGGGTTAGTGCCGCGCATGAAGGCCTATACGGTGCTTGGCACCTTATCGCTCGGTATGCATCTATATGATGCGAGTCTGGTTCTGATGCCATTTGAAGAAGCACAAATTTATTTTCAGCTATCTGGCGAAGATGGTGGGCGTGCATCTGAGATAGAGGTGTTGGGCGTTGACCCTTACTTGTCTGAAACGCTGGCGTTAGAAGTTGAGCAGAATATAAGCGGGCCATTTTACGTCACACATTGGCAGCGCAGCAATGCATCATACATTCAGGCGCTAGATGTGCAGCGTAATGTCATGGTGATTATTCTGGCGCTGATTATTGTGGTGGCGGCATTTAATATCATCTCAAGCCTTATCATGTTGGTGCAAGGTAAGCGTAGCCAAATTGCGATTATGCGTACGATTGGTGCAGAGCGTGGTTCGATTATGCGTATCTTCTGCTTAAGTGGCAGTTTGATTGGCATTATCGGTACAGCACTTGGTTTGGTGCTGGGTGTATTGTGTGCCACCTATCTAGAAGCAATCAAGCAATGGCTAGAGGCAATGCTTGGCTTTGAGATTCTGGTTGAGAATATTTACTTCCTCTCGACGCTGCCGACTAAGACAGATTTCAACGAAGTGATCGCGATTGTGGTGGGTGCATTGCTCATCAGTTTCCTTGCGGCGCTTTATCCGGCATGGAAAGCATCGAAGGTGCGACCGGTGGAGGCATTGCGTTATGAGTAATGTCTTGAACCTCAAAAATATCTGCAAAACCTATCAGCTCGGTGCTGAAGCGCTAGATGTATTGAAAGATGCATCTTACTCGATAGATGAAGGCCAGAGCGTTGCATTGATTGGACCAAGTGGTGCGGGCAAGTCGACCTTGCTGCAAATTGCTGGACTGCTCGATGAAGCTACATCGGGTGAAGTGGTGATTGATGGCATTGTGATGAGCAATCAGTCGGACAAACAGATGACCGCTATTCGCGGGGCTAAGATTGGGTTTGTCTATCAGTTCCATCATTTGATTCCGGAATGTTCGGCTTTGGAAAATGTGATGATGCCTGCACAGATTGCAGGGAATGCCAATGCTGACATTGCGCGTCAGATGTTGAATGAGGTTGGGCTTGGTGATCGCATGACGCATCGCCCCGCTGAATTATCTGGTGGTGAAAAACAACGTGTGGCGATTGCGCGCGCACTTATCAATAAGCCAAAGCTGTTATTGGCTGATGAGCCTACCGGCAATCTGGATCATAGCACGGCTGATACGGTAATGGAGCTGTTGTTGTCGCTATGTAAATCTCATGGGCTTGCATTGCTTATGGCGACGCATAATCAAGAATTAGCCTCTCGTTGCCAGAAGATTATCACGATTACGAATGGAGCGATCGTTAGTGTCTAAGCCATTTGTTCATCTGCGTGTGCATAGCCCGTATTCCTTACTTAAAGGGGCGCTGCGTCTGCCGGAGATGATGGATTTATGTAATCGCTTTAACATGCCTGCTGTTGCGGTTGCTGATCATGACAATTTGTTTGGTTCGCTTGAATTCTCTCAATATGCGACCAAAGCTGGTGTGCAGCCGATTATCGGGACCTCTATTTCGGTACTGCCATTAAATGCTGATCCGAACAGTATAAAGCGTATCGTGCCGGACGAATTATTGCTGATTGCTAAGAATAAGCAGGGCTACGATAATTTGTTAAAATTATCGAGTATGTCGCATACTGACCCGGTTGGTGAGTTTGGCCCGCTGGTGAATTATGATTTGGTAACCGAGCATGCTGAAGGGGTTATTTGCCTTAGTGCGGGTATTATGGGCGGTATTGGGCGCGCCTTAGCGTCACACCGTAAGGAAGAAGCGCAGCAGCTAACAGAGAAGCTTCTTAGCAGCTTTGGTGATTGCTTCTACATTGAATTGATGCGTCATGGTTTGGCAGAAGAGAAAGCCATTGAGGCTGACTTTATTGAATTAGCGTTTAGTAAAAACATTCCGCTGGTTGCGACGAATAACGTCTATTTTGCCAATGAAGACATGTATGAAGCGCATGATGCGCTGCTATGTATCTCAGAAGGACGCTACATTAGTGAGGAAGACCGCAAGCGCTTAACCAAGCAACATAATTTTAAATCACCTGAAGAGATGCAGCTGCTCTTTTCTGATATTCCTGAAGCGATTGAGAATACGATGGCGATTGCGCAGCGTTGTTCAGTGTTTTCTCCGTCGCGTGATCCGATTTTGCCATCCTTCCATATGGAGGATGAGGATGGCAATGCGCTTAACGAAACCGAAGCGCTACAAAAGATTGCACGCGATGGTTTGCAAGAGCGTTTAGAGCGACATGTCTATACGTCAGAGATGAGCGAGGCAGAGAAAGAAGAGATTGCTAAGCCGTATCGTGAGCGTTTGGAATATGAGCTAGATGTCATCATTACGATGAAATTCCCCGGCTACTTCCTGATTGTATCGGACTTTATCACTTGGGCGAAAGAGCATGATATACCCGTTGGGCCGGGACGTGGTTCGGGTGCGGGTTCGGTGGTGGCGTGGTCACTGCTTATTACCGATTTGGACCCGCTGAAATTTGGTCTCATCTTTGAGCGTTTCTTGAACCCTGAACGTGTCTCGATGCCTGACTTCGATATCGACTTTTGTCAAGAGCGGCGCGAAGAGGTGATCCGTTATGTGCAAGAGAAATACGGCGCCGATAAAGTCGCGCAGATTATTACTTTTGGTAAGTTACAAGCGCGTGCGGTATTGCGTGACGTAGGCCGAGTGCTGCAAATGCCGTATGGGCAAGTCGATAAGATTTGTAAGTTGGTGCCTAACAATCCGGCGAATCCTGTCACGCTCGCTCAAGCGCTCGATATGGAGCCAGAGCTTAAAGGGATGATGAAAGAAGAAGAGGTGGTGAACCATCTCGTCGAATTATCATTGAAGCTAGAAGGGCTCTATCGTCATGCCTCGACTCACGCGGCGGGTGTGGTAATTGCGGATCGTCCGCTCGATGAGTTGGTGCCAGTTTATCGCGATCCAAAATCTGATATGCCTGTGGTGCAATATTCAATGAAATATGCCGAAGGTGCGGGTTTGGTGAAGTTTGACTTCTTGGGGTTGAAGACTTTGTCTGTGCTTCAGACCTGCGTGAATTTGCTCAAGCAACGCGATATTGAGATTGATCTATCGACGTTACCTGAGGGTGACCCCAAAACATACGAGCTGCTTGCGCGTGGTGATACGGTTGGTGTGTTCCAGTTTGAATCGGCAGGTATGCAGGATGCGCTGCGTAAGCTGAAGCCTGACTGCTTTGAGGATTTGATTGCGCTGGGTGCGCTTTATCGCCCGGGGCCGATGGATAATATCCCGACCTATATTGCCTGTAAGCATGGCAAACAAGAGCCTGACTATTTGCACCCGATGCTTGAGGAAGTGCTGCGCGAGACTTACGGCGTAATCATCTATCAGGAGCAGGTGCAGAAGATTGCGCAGATAATGTCTGGCTACACGCTTGGTGCGGCTGACTTGCTACGTCGTGCGATGGGTAAAAAGATTAAGGAAGAGATGGATTCGCAGCGCGAAATGTTCGTAAAAGGCGCGCTTGAGAATGATGTTGATGAGAAGCAGAGTAGTGGCATCTTCGATCTGGTGGCGAAGTTTGCGGGCTATGGTTTTAACAAATCGCACGCGGCTGCATATGCGCTGATTGCGTACCAGACGGCTTACCTAAAGGCGAATTACCCTGTTGAATTTATGGCTGCATCGATGACGTTCGATATGCATGCCACCGATAAGCTGAGCATTTTCCGCCAAGAGATCGAGAAATTCGATGCGGAGCTGTTACCGCCTGATATCAACCACTCGCAGGTACGATTCTCGGTTGAAGAGAAAGAAGGCGCGTATCATGTGCGCTATGCGCTTGCTGCGATTAAAAATGTTGGTGAGCAAGCGATGCACGCCATAGTGCGAGAGCGCGAAGCGAATGGTGCTTATAGTGACGTGTTTGATCTGATGAACCGTGTTGATTCCACGGTGATGAATCGCCGCCAGTTAGAGCATTTGATTATGGCTGGTGTGTTTGACTCGTTGCACCCGAACCGTAAACAATTGATAGAGTCGGCAGATTATCTGCTGAGCATAAATAACTCGGCTTCCAGAGACCGCGAGAGCAATCAGACGAGCCTGTTCGGTCAGGAAGATGTGGAAGTGTCAGAGAATTACCAACTCAAGCCATGCGAAGAATGGCCAGCGATTGAGCGGTTGAATTTTGAGTTTGGTGCGATTGGGTTTTACTTATCCGCCCATCCGTTGGAAGGCTATGCGGAATATTTCAAGAAAGTTGGTGTGGTGTCGATTGCCCATCTAGAGCATCGTTTGAGTTCGCAATATAGCTCGATTGATATTGCCGGTATTGTGACGGGCAAGAAAGTCAAAGTGTCGCCGAAAGGTAAGTTTGCCTTTGTGCAATGCTCAGATGCAACAGGTATGACGGAATTTTCTGTCTTTGATGAAACATTGCTGAATCAGTCTGCTGAATTGCTGGAAGCAGGCAAGATGGTGTTGATTAAGGCGGATGCGAAGATGGAAGAGGGCGGGCCGCGTATTATCGCGCAATCGATCAAGCCGCTTGATGATTCAAATATTCAGCGTAAAGGCGGCGCCATCGCTATGCATATCGATGATGTCGAGCAACTAAGTGCGATTAAAGAAAAGTTGGGCGAGCCAGTCGATCAGGCCATGCAGATTATTTTGATAATGGTGGTCAATGGCAATCGTGTGCATATTCGACTACCGGAGAAATATGATGTAGGGCCAACTTTGTTTACCGAGCTGAACACTCATCCGGCGCTTAATGAGCTTAAATGGGTTGCTTAGAGCGCTTTCAGCCGAGACTCCTCTAGATTGATTGCCTTTGCGATACCGCGCGCTTTGATCATGGTTTCATCCCATTCCGCTTCTGGGGCAGAGTCGGCGACGATGCCGCCACCTACCTGAAACTCGAAATGATTACCCTGAATAATCAGTGTGCGAATAACGACCGATAAATCGCACGCGCCATTTGGTGCTATCCAGCCAATTGCACCGCTATAAACCCCTCGGTTGAGTTTTTCTTTTGCCGCAATCCATTGCATCGCGCTGATTTTTGGTGCTCCGGTCATAGAGCCGGGAGGGAAGCAGTCACGAATCACATCGAGTGATGATTTGTTGCTTGCGCGTTTACTGGTGATAGTCGAGATCATTTGGTGAATGGTGGCGTAGCTATGAATGTCGTATAGCGCGCTGACCTTTACGCTGCCCGATTCACAGCTTCGCGAGAGATCGTTACGCATTAAATCCACGATCATCAGATTCTCTGATTTGTCTTTAGCACTATTCGCTAGCGCTGCTTTGATATCTGCATCTTCTTGAGGTGTTTGTCCGCGTTTGGCAGAGCCTTTGATAGGGCGAGTGGTGATATGACCTTTATCATCTATCTGTAAAAACCCTTCAGGGCTGGACGATAAAATATGCGTATCACCAAAGCGTAGATAGGCGCTGAAAGGCGCGGGGCTAACCTCGCACAGTTTTTTGAAAATGGTGGGTGCATCGGGTGCCGATTCAAACGTCCCGTAGAATTTGCGTGTGATGTTTGCCTGATAGAATTGTCCCGCGCGAATTTGCTCTTTTGTCTCGCTTACGATGTCCAAATAATCTTGTTTGCTCATATTAGAGTGTAAGCTGGTAATGGCTGGTATGTCTCTTTCTACTTGAGATAGCCCATCCGGTAATGTGCCGCGATAGCTCTGGTCTTGGTGGTCCCATGTCACTAGCTGTTTTGGCGTGAACCATTGTTGCGCTGGTAGATTGAGTTCGCCGGTATTCGTGCCGCCAAATGTTTCAAACTGATGAGCAAGTTCATAGCCTAAATAGCCAAACCATGGATGAGTGCTGGCTTCAGAGAGTTTGGTTTTAAGCTCGTCAAAATCATCGCCTGCAATGTTTTGGGCAGGGCTATGGGCCAACCATGAATGATTGCCAGAGCCTTGGTTTTGCATACCTGAATACAGCAATGCCATATCGCCAGATGCAGGAATGGCATCGAGTGGAGAAATCCACTCTGGCTCACTAATTGGGGCGTTTTTCAAGATAGCGTCTGACATCGTCTAAATATAAAGCTTTCAACTGCTTTAATATGGGGTGTTTGGTCGGCCATTTCCAGCCCAGTGGTTGAAGTTCGCTGACGGGGCGCATGATCCAGTTGCAATTGGTTAGGAACACGGCTTCGGCGGTCTCTAATTCTGCTAGTAGCGAATGCGAGTGCCGAACTGGCGTTGGAGTGAGTCGCAAAAGTAAATCACGTGTGGTGCCATTCAGGCAGCCCGTATCGAGTGACGGGGTGAAGACTGTATCCTTTTTAATCCAGAAGATGTTGGCGGATGATGATTCGCAGATCTGGCCATCGACATTCAGCATCAGTGCCTCATCGCATTCATGCTCGACGGCCTCTATAAGGGCTAGCGTGCTGTTGACGCCTTGAGCGAGCTTGAATTTGGTGGGTAGTGTTTTGTTTGAGAGTTTGGCCAATTGGCTAAGCCATAGTTTGGCTGGTTCTATCACCTCATCAGAGCGGGGGATGTATTCAATGACGAGGGTTGGCTCGCAATCGTCTGTTGGAAGGTAGCCCTTACTGCCAACCCCTCGGCTGATCGCAATACGCACAAAGCCGTTATTGGCGTTATGTTTTTTGAGGAGTCTTGAGACGAGTAGCGGGATTTTATGCTTAGGTTCTGGTATTTTTAGGGCAACCAGACCATCAAGCATGCGGGCGTAGTGTAAGTCCCACTGATAGAGCTTGCCGCCATAAATGGCGACGGTTTCAAAGACGCCGTCACCAAAGCGAAAGCCACGGTCGCGGCAGTCGATTTTAGCGCGGTCTTCGGTCACCAAGCGGCCATTTATGGAAATATGCGTCATAACCACTTGCGTTATAGGCTATCTTCCGTCAAACAGCTAAGAAAAAGAGGTCGGTTATGAGTTTTTATCCCTCCGCATTGGTGATTGACGCGCTAGAGCTTGATGTGCATTTGGGTGTGCCTGAGCAAGAGCGCGAGCAAACCCAAAAAGTCGTGGTTGATATACGCCTGTATTTCAAGCAATCACCTGTCTGTGCGGGTGATGACAGTACCAATGATTTTGTCTGCTATGACGAGATTTGTCAGGCGATTCGAGGGTCGGTTGCTGATCAGCCAGTGCGGTTTATCGAATATTTGGCTGAATCATTGCATAATGTGGTGCGCGAATATATCAGCGAGAAACTGAGTGAGCGTGTAAGTGAGGTTGCTTGCTGGCTGTCTATTACCAAGCCAAATCTGCCCGTTGATTATAAGGTGGGTGGTTCGCGTTACATCATCAGTGATGTGCCAGAAGATGCCAAGGTGATCGAGGTGGCGTAATGGTTGAAGCGATATTAGGCATTGGCGGTAATTTGGGTGATCGCATGGGCAACATGCAGGAATCTCTACGTCTGCTTGATGATGCGCTCGCGATTACCATTATCGATGTCTCACGTTTTTACGAAAGCCCTGCAATGTTGCCTGAAGGCGCACCAGAAGAATGGGATCATCCATTTATCAATTTTGTCGCCGTGATTGAGACAGAGCTTGAGCCGAATGCATTGCTAGATGAGCTGAAAGATATTGAAGCGCAAGTGGGCAGAGAGAAGCGCGCCTTTTGGGCGCCTCGCGAAGTCGATATTGATATTCTGGCATATGGTGATGTGATTTTAAAAGATGAGCGGCTTACTATTCCTCATACTGGCTTGCTCAAGCGTGACTTTGTGCTGATTCCGTGGCGCGATGTGCGCCCTGACTGGTCCTATCCGGTTGATGGGCCAAATATGGGTAAAACGATTTCTCAGCTATGCGATGAACTCACGGATATCTCGTGCCGCTTGATGGCCGAGGCGGCATAATGGCTTACCCTAAGCTGGTTGGCATTCTCAATGTAACGCCGGATTCCTTCTCAGATGGCGGGTTGCATGCATCTCGCGATGCCGCGCTCACTCATGCATTGCAGCTCATAGATGATGGGGCGAAGGTTATCGATGTGGGGGCGGAATCGACACGACCAGGCGCAACGCCTATCTCAGCAGATGAAGAGATGAAACGCTTAGAGCCGTTGCTCGCTGATGTTATTGCATTGGCGCATTCGCGTGATGTTTTGGTCTCGCTTGATACACGCCATGCGGAAACAGCGCGCTATGGTCTACTTCAAGGTGTTGATTGGGTGAATGATGTGAATGGCTTGCGCGATGATGCTATGATTGATGCACTAGCAGGTCAGGCATGTGATGTGGTGGTCATGCATTCGGTTGGGGTGCCTGTTGATTCTAGCCGTGTGATTGCAGATGATGAATGCCCAATAGCGCATGTGAAAGATTGGTTTGAAAAGCAACTTGGCTATTTAGAAGATAAAGGGATTACGCAAGAGCGCGTCATCCTTGATCCGGGGATTGGGTTTGGGAAATCCGCCAATCACTCCCTCGCACTGCTGTCGCGTGTGAATGAGTTTCGATCTCTTGGCTGCCGTGTGTTTATCGGCCATTCGCGTAAATCGTTTATGACGCTATTTACTGATCAAGATGCTGCTGGGCGCGATGATGTGACGCTTGCCATCTCTGGCATGCTGGTCCACCAGCCCATTGATTATCTGCGAGTGCATGATGTGGCGCAGCATCGTCAGCTATGGGATGCGCTATGAGCGATAGTGCCGAGTTAGATGGCATCCTCAATTCGCTGATGCATCCCGATTTAAAGGCGATCGATTTATCACTCGACCGTATGCATTCATTGCTTACTGCGATGGGTAACCCAGAAAAGCGCATACCGCCAGTCATTCATGTGGCAGGCACGAATGGCAAAGGCTCAACGCTAGCGTTTTTGCGAGCGATTTTAGAAGCGGTGGGTTATTCGGTGCATGTTTATACGTCGCCTCATCTGGTGCATTTTCGTGAGCGCTTTGTGGTGGCGGGCAAAGAGATAAGCGATGAAGCGTTATTACCAAGCCTAAAAACACTGCATGCGCTGACTCAGGAGCACCCTGCGACGTTCTTTGAGTCAACCACGGCATTGGCGTTTGAGCTGTTTGCAGAAACACTTGCTGACTTTACCCTGCTAGAGGTTGGTTTAGGTGGTCGTTTGGATGCCACCAATGTGATTGATAGCCCGCTTGCCTGCGCGATCACCTCTATTGGCATGGACCATATGGAATATTTGGGTGATAGTTTGGAAGAAATTGCCGCTGAGAAAGCCGCTATTATCAAATCTGGTGCGCCTGTGTTTGTTTCAGATCAGGATTCTGATGTGTTAAGCGTGGTGAAGCATAAAGCGAGCGAGGTGCATGCTGATCTACAGATTGTTATGCCATTAGATGCTAATGTGCCGCTGGCTTTAGAAGGGGAGCATCAGCGGGCGAATGCTGCTTTAGCGGTTGAGATTGCTAACTATATTGCTGATCAGGGCTATCATATTAGTGCTGAGTCTATTGCAAATGGCCTAAGGCACGCCCATTGGCCAGCGCGGCTAATGCGGTTAACTCATGGAAATTTAGTTGATTTATTGCCTGATAATTCAATGCTTTGGTTAGATGGTGGCCATAATGCGGCGGCGGCTGAAGCTGTGCGCGGGTGGGCCGAGCGGTTAGAGGGGGATATCTACCTGATTTGTGGGATGGTTTCGCGTAAAACCGCTGAAGGGTATCTTGGTCCGCTAAAAGGTGTTGTAAGTCATTGTGTTACCGTTGATATTGAGAATGAGGCTGAGACGATGTCTAAGGCAGATATTCATCGGGCGGCTAGTAATATGGGCATGTCCGTACAGATGGCAGATTCGCTGGAAGATGCTGTTAAAGTGTGCATCGAACGCTTTAAAGTGCCGAAGAATCACATTATCATCGCTGGATCGCTCTATTTGGCAGGGAATGTGCTAGAAAATAATGGCTGAAATAAATTTTGGCTTTATGGTAATCTGACTATGTTGAAAATGATCAAAAAGCGGATGAAAAACATGGCTTCTGGCGGCAGCAAGCGTATCAATGAATTTTTGATGGAATATTGGGTCCAGAAAAAGGGCGACCGTGCCTTTCCTCTGGAAAGTGAGATGGACCCGTCCGAGATGGATGATATTTGGGATTCGTGTTTTTTAGTGCGTATAGAAGATATTGAAGGCGCGAAGTATAAATACAGCTATCTTGGTGAGTCTTTGGTTGAGGCTTATGGCGACGATATTGGCAATAAAGAGATTTGTGAGAAGTTGATCTATCCGACGAGCATGTCGTTGATTCACAAGTTCGATGAGGTGGTCAATACCAAGCAGCCCGTCAATGAAGATTCGGAATTTACCAACACCAAAGGCATGTTAATCAAGTTTCGCAGTAGCATGCTGCCTTTAGGGAAAGATGATGCACCTGATGAGGTGGCGTTTATTATTGGCGGTATGAAATGGAAGGCTTACTAGGGTGAGTAAAGAAGCAACAGCTGATCATCAGGCAACCTCGTTAGAGATGACGGTCGAGGAGCGTTTAAAGCTATCTCCTTATCGCCAGCTGAAGCCTATTATTTTCTCGCAGAAAGAATTCGCTGAGAAATCGCGCGTTTTTTATCGTGTCTATACCGATAAAGACACGTTTGAGTTGGTTGAGGCGCATTCGGCACATGAGGCCTACACTAAAAGCGGCTTATCGCGTGTGTACCGCATCGAGCGTGAAAGCATGCTGCGTTATTTATCGGTTGATGAATCGAAAGTGACCCCTACGGACCGTATGTATGAAGGTAATCTGGATTTGCCGGAACCTGAACTGTGCGACGTTACCTATGATGACAGCATGAATGAGTTTGCTGCGAAACTTGCTGAAGGCTCTCCATTTGAAGAGATGGAATTGGGTGATTTGCACCATAAGCATGATGGGAGTGATTTGGATGCTCAAGCAGGTTCTTTGATCGAGCCTGACCCGGAAAGTGTTGCGGGTGCTTACCTAGAAGAGCAGCCAGAGCCTGTATCTGAGCCAGTCGTTGAACCGGATCCAGAGCCGCAGATGGCAGCGGAGCCTGAGCCAGAACCAGTCGAAGAGTCGGTAATGGAAGAACCATCTGAGCCGGAAGAAGCGGCGCCAGCTGAAGAAGAGGCTGAAGACGCATTGGATATGGATGAGTTGAGCGAAGAAGAAGTCGCTAAGCTACTTGCTGACTAGCCTTGCTAGACGTCAATCGCTTCATTTAATTTATCGCCATACATTTCTGTTTGTTGACGAATGAACTGGAAACGTAACTCAGGTTTCTTACCCATGAGTTCGTTGACACGGTCGCTGGTTTCCTCGCGTTCTTCTTCATCAATCATGGCGCGCAGCAATACACGCTTGGCTTTGTTCATGGTGGTTTCTTTTAGCTGGGCAGGGGTCATCTCACCCAAACCTTTGAAGCGGCCCACATCAATTTTGCCTTTTTTCTTTGATAGCTCTTCGACCATTCTTTCTTTCTCATCTTCGGTTTGCGCGTAATAGGTCTTATTAGACTGCGTAATCCTGAAGAGTGGTGGTTGAGCCAGATATAAATGCCCACCACGAATGAGTTGCGGCATTTCCTGATAGAAGAAGGTCATGAGCAGTGACGCGATGTGTGCACCGTCAACATCCGCATCGGTCATGATGATGACTTTTTCGTAACGCAATGATGCGGGGTCGAAATGACTGCCAGAACCGCAGCCAAGAGCCAGGATCATGTCAGATATCTCTTGGTTGGCGCGGATTTTCTCTGACGTTGCGCTGGCTACGTTCAGGATTTTACCGCGTAACGGCAGAATCGCTTGCGTCGCACGGTCGCGCGCTTGCTTAGCGGAACCACCCGCCGAGTCACCCTCTACTAAAAAGATCTCGGTGCCATCGGCATTTTGTTGCGAGCAATCGGCCAGTTTTCCGGGAAGGCGTAGGCGTTGGGTTGCAGCTTTACGTGCGACAGAACGCTCTTGCTTGCGCTTCATGCGCTCTTCAACGCGCAGCATGATGTGGTTGAGCAATGCGGTCGCATTCTCTGGGTTGTTACTTAGCCAATGATCGAACGGGTCACGCAGTGCATTTTCTACTAAGCGTGCGGCATTGCTAGAGACGAGCTTCTCTTTCGTCTGGCCTTGGAATTGCGGGTCTTTGATGAAGAGAGAAAAGACCACGACGGCACCGCCCAGAATATCGTCTGGGGTAATCTGGCCGATTTTCTTGTGGTTCATCATCTCGCCAAAGGCTTTGATGCCTTTATTGATAGCGGCGCGCAGGCCATTCTCGTGCGTACCACCTTCAGGGGTAGGAATGGTGTTACAATAGATGTTGTTCAGACCATCTTGGTCAATGGGCCAATGAATCGCCCACTCAATGCGGCCCTGATTGTCCGGGAATTCGGCGTCGCCATAAAAGGCTTCTGAGGTGATGGTGCTACGCTCTTTGATTTCCTGATCGAGGAAATCCATCAATCCATTAGGGAAGTGGATGGTCTCTTTCTCAGGTACGCCTTTCACGCCTTCTAGTAAGCTTGGCTCGCATGACCATCGAATTTCTACGCCTTTGAACAGGTAGCCCTTAGAGCGAATCAGCTTATAGATTTGTGCTGGGCGGAATTCGGCTTTCTTGCCAAAAATTTCCGGGTCCGGGTGGAAGAGGACTGTTGTGCCGCGACGATTTTTAACATCGTTATATTTAGTAAGACGTGTTTGCGGTTCACCTTTTGAGTATTCCTGCACATACATGGTCTGGTTGCGCACGACTTCAACACGCATATGGTCAGACAGTGCATTCACAACCGAAATACCCACCCCATGCAAACCACCTGAGGTATCGTAGTTTTTATCGCTAAACTTACCACCGGCATGAAGGGTGGTCATGATCACTTCGAGCGCTGATTTGTTTTTGTATTTTGGGTGCGGGTCGACAGGGATACCGCGGCCATTATCGCTAATCTGGATGTGATTATCTTCGAGCACTTCAATCTCGATGCGCGATGCATGGCCTGCAACCGCCTCATCCATTGAGTTATCGAAGATTTCATTGATTAGATGATGCATGGCGTGTTCGTCATTACCGCCGATATACATACCGGGGCGACGGCGCACAGGCTCGAGTCCCTCTAGGACATCGATGTCTTTCGCTGAGTATTCAGATTTTGTGTTTTTTTTGGCACTACCGCCAGCAAATAAATCGCTCATTCAATCTAACCATATCGTCTGAAGCCCGCAGTATAGCTTGCTTCTACGTGGTTGCAAGCCTTTCTACAGTCTTGTGATAAATGCTTGCTAAGTCTGGGTAATGGGTCCATATGTAGCGCATGTTTCGCCTGCAAAAATCGAGTGAATACCGACTGTTATCGCTGTGCCTGATCCTTTTATGGATGGCCAAAATATCCTTTGGTTTGCTTGCAAATCTGGCGGTTTCGTATTTTCCAAGCGATCAATTTGCTTCTGGAAAACCGATTTTTGTCTGTAGTTCTGTCGGTTTTAAGTATGTTCAGGGTAGTGGTGAGGATGAGTCTCAGACCTCGAACACGCCATGTCCTCTCTGTAATGTGCGCGATCATGATCAGGGCGATGTGTTTGTTCTGCCAATTGATATCAGAACGATCACGCTTAGCTATGCTCGCGATATTTTAGAGCTTGAAGACGAGCAATCTGAGAAGCTCACCCCCACTCACTTTTACTGGTCACACGCGCCACCTGTCTTCCCGGTTAGTTAGTTTTTTCTGATTAATCGCGTTTAGATAGGAGATAATAATGCGCGTAAATTCTTATATGAAGACGCTACTTGGTGCGTCTGTTATGTCTGTGGTGTCAGCTACTGCATTTGCTACCATGCCTGATAACCATGCCCCGATTGCTGTGATGGGCGATCATACCCATAAATCGGGTGAGTGGATGACCTCTTACCGATACGGTCAGATGCGGATGGATGGTAACCGCTCTGGTACCTCTGATGTGAGCGTATCTGATGTGCATGCTAATTTCATGGTCGCTCCCACAGAGATGACCATGGAAATGCACATGTTTGGTCTGATGTATGGATGGTCTGACAATTTCACCATCATGGGGATGCTTCCCTATGTTGAAAAGGAGATGGAGCATCGTACTCGCATGGGCATGAACTTCACGACCGAGACGAAAGGTCTGGGTGATGCCAAGATTTCTGGTCTTTACACCATTCACGATAGTACTGGCCGCGAAGGTAACCCACGTGTGGGTGATAAGGCTCATCTTAACTTCGGTCTGAGTTTTCCAACCGGTGCGATAGATGAGCGTGATGATACGCCAGCCATGGCAAATGCCAAGCTACCATACCCGATGCAGCTTGGTTCTGGCACGTATGATCCAATGTTCGGTGCTACATATGTGAGCTATAAAGAGCAATGGTCATGGGGTGCGCAGGCAACGGCTGTGCTTCGTTTAGCTGAGAATGACGAGAATTACCGTTTAGGTAATGAATATAAGGCATCCGCATGGGTGGCCCACAATATTGGTGATTTCTTGAGTGGTTCGTTTCGCCTAGAAGGTTTGTGGTGGGGCGATATTCATGGTGCCGATGCTGATCTGAACCCGATGATGGTACCAACCGCGCGCACCGATTTGCGTGGCGGCGAGCGCATCGATTTGTTGGTTGGTGTGAACCTGCTTAAGCCAGATGGGTTTGCAGAAGGCCATCGTTTAGCCGCCGAATTTGGTGTGCCGATATATGAGAATCTCTCTGGCCCGCAAATGTCGACGGATTATCGATTCACGCTTGGGTGGCAATACGCTTTCTAAGCTTTATTACGCAGCAAGTTGGGCCATCGTTTCGACCGATTGGCTCACTTGCTGGAAGCGTTCTTGTGGCGAGCGCCAATGACCCATTAGCACGAGCTTCTGATCGTGACGTAGCTTAAAGGCTTTTGGATTTTGCGTAATATGGGCAAGCAGCGCCTCTGGTTTGGCAAAGCTATTATTGCGGAAGGTGAAGACCGCGCCTTTAGGGCCGGTATCAATGCGCTCAACACCTGCTTGTTTGCATAGCTGCTTAATGCGTAAGATGTTGAGTAGTTCTTTCATCTCGTCTGGCAGTGGGCCGAAGCGGTCGATAAGTTCGGCAGCGAAGCTATCAATTTCTGAATGGTCATTCAGCTTAGCTAGTCGGCGGTATAAGCTTAGACGTAGGCTTAAGTCTTCAACATAAGATTCTGGAATCAAAGCAGATGTGCCTAGATTTATCTGTGGGCTCCATTCATCTTCAACACCCTCATCATCGGGATCGACGATTCCGGATTTGAGCTGATCGATCATTTCTTCCAGCATGCTTTGGTATAGCTCGATGCCCACTTCTTTGACGTGACCGGATTGTTCTTCGCCGAGCAAATTACCAAACCCGCGAATATCCATGTCGTGGCTGGCGAGCGCGAAGCCTGCACCCAGCGTGTCGAGTGTCTGCATCACCTCGAGTCGTTTAACGGCCTCATTGGTGAGTGTTTTGCGTGGTGGCAGGGTAAAGTAGGCATAGGCACGGGTTTTGCCTCGCCCGACGCGGCCACGCAGTTGGTAGAGCTGCGCTAAACCGAATAGCTCGGCATGGTCAATGATCATGGTATTGGCCGATGGGACATCGAGGCCCGATTCGATAATCGCGGTTGAGAGCAGCAGGTCGTATTTACCATCATAAAACTCATTCATTTTGCGATCGAGTTCGGTTGGCGTCATTTGACCGTGTGCGATACAGATTTTAATGTCGGGCACTAGCTCATCAAGCATCGCTTTTAGCTCGTCGATATACTTAATGCGCGGGGTGACATAGAAGGTCTTGCCGCCGCGATGATATTCGCGCAGGATCGCTTCGCGGATCACGACTTCATCTAGTGGCATAACAAAGCTACGTACGGCCAATCGGTCAATGGGAGGGGTGGTAATCAGGCTCAGCTCACGTACACCTGAGAGCGCCATATGCAATGTGCGCGGAATTGGGGTAGCTGAAAGTGTCAGCACATGGGTGTTCGCACGTAAGCGCTTGAGCTTTTCTTTCTGTTTAACGCCGAAATGCTGCTCTTCATCGACGATGACCAATCCCAGATTGCCAAACTTCACCTGTTTGCTGAGCAGGGCATGCGTACCGATCACAATGTCGATTTTGCCTTGCTCTAGCTTTTCGCGCGTGTCATTCGCTTCCTTAGACGTCACAAGGCGTGAGAGTAGGCGAATTTCAACGGGTAATCCTTCAAAACGTTCTTTGAAATTATAGTAATGCTGACGAGCGAGCAGGGTGGTTGGCGCAATAACAGCGACTTGCACATTGGCATCGCTAGCTGTTGCGACAAAGGCAGCGCGCAGCGCCACTTCGGTTTTACCAAAGCCAACATCACCGCAAATCAAGCGGTCCATTGGTTGGCCAGAGCCTAAATCTTCGATGACATCATCAATGGCTTGTTGCTGATCTTCGGTGGGTTGGTATGGGAAACGCGCACAGAAATCATGGTATTGATCGGTTGGGGCGTGAAGTTGATCTGCGGTCTTAGTCGCGCGCTTGGCGGCGATTTTTAGCAGCTCTTCGGCAGCCATTTTGATGCGTTTTTTCAGTCCTGCCTTGCGCTTCTGCCATGCAGTGCTGCCTAGCTTATCGAGTGTGACACCATCGTGGCTGCTGCCGTAACGGCTGATCATGTCGATATTTTCAACAGGCAAGAACAGTTTATCTTCGCCGGCGTAAATAAGTGTCAGGCAGTCATGCTTTGCGCCGTTGACTTCCATGGTGATCAGCCCGTCAAAGCGTGCGATACCATGTTCTTTATGAACGACATATTCACCCACTTCGAATGCTGATGCTTCGGCCATAAAGGCTTCGGATTTTTTCTTTTTCTTTTGCGTGCGGATGATGCGCTCGCCGAAGATATCTTGTTCGGAGAGTAGGAGGAATTCAGGCGCATCAAATCCTGTCTCAACCGGGCTAACACAGATATGCGCAATGCCTGCTGAGAGTTTGGTAATGTCCCCGACCTGATCGATTGTTTGCGTTGGAATCTCAATCGTGTGCAGCATCTCTTGGATACGGTCACGGCTACCAATCGATTGTGCGGCAACAACAACCGGATTCTCTCTGGCACTGATTGCTGATTTTAGATTATGCAGGTGATTGTGATGTTCTTCGTTCGGCTTGGGGCTGAAATCGGGGCTTGGCTTGATGTGTAGCGATCGTTTTGCTTCGCTAGACAGAAAGGCATTCAACTCTAGGCGTGGGTGTGCATGTGTGTGAGTGGCCCAAATCTTGTCGGTTAGGTAAAGCGCTTCTGGCTTTACGGGGTGGTAAATACTATCTTTTGCTTTGGCCTGACTGGTGCGCGCATCAAAGTAATCGGTAAGCAATTCTTCGCGGTCATGGCGGATTTGGTCAATGCTAATGTCATGGCTGATAATGGCGTTGGGGACATATTCAAAGATAGAATCTAGACGGTCATAGAACAAGGGTAGCCAATGTTCTGCGCCTGCATAATGACGCCCTTCAGAGATTGATTCGTAGAGCGGGTCTTCTTTGGTGACCGCGCCAAATTGTTCGCGGTAGCCCATACGGAATTGCTCGATGCCCGCCTCATCAAGCCTGATTTCACTGGTAGGCAGTAAAATGACCTGATCGGTTTTGTCGTGACTCACTTGTGTGAGGGAATCAAAGAGTTTAATGCTTTCAATTTCATCACCAAATAAATCGAGGCGTATGGCATCTTCTTGGTTTGGTGGGAAAATATCGATGATACTGCCGCGAATGGCGAATTCGCCCGGCTCCATTACCTTGCTGGTGCGTGTGTACCCGTTGCTTACCAAATAGGAGACGATATCGTCTTGTTGTAAGTCTTTGCCAACTTTTAGCAGATAGCTGCTATCACGCAGAAAGCTGGCGGGTGCGAGTTTTTGCATGGCTGCACCAATGGTGGTGAGCACAATGAATGGTGCTTCATCGCTTATTTGCGATAAATTACAGAGTGTGGCGATGCGTTGTGCTGTGATGGCTTTTGATGGTGAAACACGATCGTAAGGTAAGCAATCCCATGCCGGAAGCGTGAGGATTTGTAATTCTGGCGCGAGTAAATTGCAGAGCTGCTGGCAGGTATCTAGCTCGCGGTCATTCGCGCAGATATGGATGATTGGCTTGTTCGCCTGCAAAGCCATCTTGGTGATGACGTAGCCATGGGATGCGGTTGGGATGCCCTCAAGTCTGGTTGCTTGAGATGTCGCTTCCATATCAGGTAATGCACTCATCTAGTTACCGTTTTGCGATTTATAGTTTCGCATGGCATCTAGGAAAGGTTCGTATGCCGGATTGGTGACAGGGCGTTTCTCAATCAGCCATTTCCAGATATCGTCGTCATCTTCTTCGATGAAGGCTTCAAACAGTGATAAATCTGCGTCAGTCATCGATTCGACGTGTTGTTCGCAAAAATGGCCGAGAATCTCGTCTGTTTCTTTACAGCCGCGATGCCAGCTGCGATAGCGCAGCCGTTTGATTCTGGTTTCTCGACACTCTTGCGTTGACATTTTTCTCTATCCTTTGAAGACTGCTAACATAGTAATCTCTATCAAGGAATCAAGCGTTCATGAGTGACGGAGCTGCTTCGCAATCATCTGCATCAGAGGCGTATTTTGTTGTTTGCCAAAACAATGAGAAAGAAAGCCTTAAAATTGTTGAGGCATCGGACGGGATTGCAGAGCTTTTAGGCCGCACCCGTAGCGAGATGGAAGGCAATCCGTTAACCAATGTGTTAGCGCGTCATGTCTGTGAAGCAATCGATGATTTACTCGAATTTGATGATTTCGGCACTGAGTTGGATGATGTGCTTAAGCGCGTCCCGCATTTTAAGCTGACCCATTATGACGGGCGCGAGATACCGTTTGCCATGCAGATTGTACGCGATCAAGCGCGCGACCAGCATAGCTGGTTCCGTATGCACCTGAAAGATGAGCGACGTCAGATCGAAGATGATTCGATGGTTAAGCTTATCGCCCGCAATATGGAGGGGGTGATCTCAATCGATGAAAGCACAGGTTTGCCTGATCGGATGGCGGCAGAGCAATCGATTCGTCTGCTACGAAATTATGTGCAAAGTCATGAGTTGGATGTGTGCGTGTCGGTACTTCGCATGGACCGTTACGAGAAAACGATAGCCAAATACGGCAAGGTACCCTGTTTAGAGCTGATCAAGCATTTGGCATCTTGTTGTAAGGCAAAGTTTCGAGCTAATGATATGGTGTGCTTCCTATCCGATACGATGGTGGCATTGATTTTGATTGATATTCCTCATGAGACGGCGCCCGTTGTACTCAACCGCCTGCGCTGGCATATCGCTAAACACCGTATCAATTTCGGCGGGAAAGCCGATTTTTCGGTGACTGCCAGCATTGCCTATGCATCGCTTCAGCCAAATGAATCTCATGATGCGTTGGCGCTATGTGTGGATGAGTTAGAGAAATTAGACCCCGAGTCTCGTAACGAGATTTTTGATTTAACGGCGTAGTTATGCGCCCATCTATTTTATATCCTCTGTTTGCGTCTGTTTCGTCACTGAGTGGTGTCGGGCCTGCGATGCAGTCGAATTTGCGGCGATTGCTGCGCTTTAAGCCGATTATTGATAAAGACCAACAGGCGTTGCGTGAACCAGTGCTGCGCGATGTATTATTTCATATGCCGGGTGGTTACACAGACCGCCGCAATGTGGTTGCGCTGAATGATGTGCTCGATCAGACCGTTGCGACGTGCCGTGTGCGTGTGGGTAAGCATACGCCGTCTGTGTTTCGTAAAGGCGGCAAGAAAACGCCTTATCGTATCGCTATTGCCGATGATTCTGGCTCGGCGTTGCTCACCTATTTTAACAGCAAAGGCGATTATCTTAGTCGTACGCTACCTGAGGGACAGGAGCGCATTATTAGTGGCCGTGCTGAGATTTATGACGGGGTGCTGCAATTCCAGCATCCAGATATTGTGATGCCGGTTGAGAAATCAGCTGAGGCACTGCGACTGCAGGCGAATTATCCGCTAACACAAGGCGTGTCGCAAAAGCAGGTCGAGAAGCTGGTTAGACAAAGCCTTGATAAATTGCCTGTATTACCAGAATGGAGCGATACGCATTTGCTCAAACAAAAGCAATGGCTGGCATGGGATGAATCAATTAAGCGGATACATCTGCCGCAATCGGATGCAGATGTGAGTGCGGCTTCTAATCTGCGTATGAGGTTGTCTTACGATGAATTGCTGGCTCACCAATTGGCGCTGGCGTTTGTTCGAGATCATACCAAGCAGGGCAAGGGTATCGTCATTCCAGATTCATCTGCGCTCAGGCAGCAATTGATTGATGCATTGCCATTTACGCTGACGCAGGGCCAAGTCGATGTGTTGGCAGAGATTGATGCGGATATGCAATCGGGCCAGCGCATGCTGCGGTTACTGCAAGGCGATGTCGGTAGCGGAAAGACATTGGTGGCGTTGGCTGCCATGCTGCCTGTAATTGAGATGGGGTATCAAGGCGCGCTGATGGTGCCGACTGATTTGCTGGCACGGCAACATGTGGAATCGCTACGGCCATTCATGGATACACTCGGCCTTAAGATTGGTTTCTTAAGTGGCAAACTGAGTACAGCTGAGCGGGCTGAAGTGCTAAGTCAGATTGAAACAGGAGAGGTGCACCTGGTGGTCGGTACTCACGCGCTTTTCCAGCAATCGGTGAGTTTCGGTAAATTAGGTATGGTCGTTATTGACGAACAGCATCGCTTTGGGGTGAATCAGCGACTCTCACTATCTGATAAAGGCCAGAACCCTCATATTTTACTGATGACGGCAACGCCTATCCCGCGCAGTCTATCCATGACGGCGTATGGAGATATGGATTGTTCGTTACTGAAAGATAAGCCGGCAGGGCGCCAGCCGATAGAGACACGTACGGTCTCGCTTGATCGTTTGCACGAGGTGGTGGATGGCTTAAAACGTGCGATAGCAGGCGGTGCCAAGGTGTATTGGATTTGCCCGCTTGTTGATGTGCCCGAAGAAGAGGCCGATACACACCAGCAACTCACCTCGGTGACGGAGCGTTATCATTTATTCAAAAATATATTTGGTGATCGTGTGGGCATGGCGCATGGGCAGATGCCTTTGGATGAGCGTGAGCAGAATATGCAAGGCTTTGCCGGTGATGCGTATGATCTGCTGGTGGCTACCACGGTGGTTGAGGTTGGGGTGAATGTGCCGGAAGCGACCATTATGGTGATCGAGCATGCCGAGCGTTTTGGGTTATCGCAGTTACATCAGTTACGTGGACGAGTGGGGCGTGGCGAAAAACCATCGAGTTGTGTGCTGCTCTATGCACCGCGCATTGGTGAGGTTTCTAAGAAACGGCTGCAGGTGATGCGTGATAGTAATGACGGGTTTTTCATATCAGAAGAAGATTTAGTGCTGCGCGGAGCAGGTGATACGCTTGGCACACGCCAGAGCGGCTTTCCCGATTATTTATTTGCCGACCCGATAGAGCATAAAGAGTTGCTACTAGCAGCGCGAGATGATGCGAAGCTGATCTTAAATAAAGACCCTAGCTTGCATTCTGAGCGGGGAGAGGCGCTTCGGGTGCTTCTGTATCTGTTTGAGTATGATGCGAGCTTGCGCTACTTGGATGCTGGCTAGGCTTGGCGACATAATCCAAAATGCATTGCGCGGCTTTTTCGCTTGGGGAGTCTTCGTCGTACTGGCCCAAAGACTTGGCTACTTCACGACATTCTAGAATTTGTTGATCGCGAATGTCTGCATCGTTCAGCAGGTGCGTGACTTGCTCTGCAATGAGGGCAGGCTTGCACTTTTCTTGCAGCAGTTCGGGGATAATCTCTTTTTCCGCGATGATATTGATAAGATGCACGTAAGGGATGTTGATCATACGTTTGACCATCCATGCGGTGAGTGCATTGGCTTTATAGACAGTGACCATCGGGATGCCAGCGAGTGCGGTTTCTAATGCGACGGTCCCTGATTTTGCTACCATTGCATCGCATGCTGCAAAGGCGTCTTTTTTCTCGTTATCGCCGACGACCAAATGCACTGGCACGGCCCATTTCTCGGTAATTTTGCGCACACGGTCCGCCATGGCCGGTCGCAGAATAATGATGAGCTCGATATTGGGGTATTTGGTTTTGAGTAGATCAATCGTTTCTTCGTAGATTGGCATCATGCGTTTGATTTCATTCACGCGGCTGCCCGGAAGCATGCCGAGTAGAATACGGTCATCAGGGATAAAGTGCCGTTCACGGAATTGGTTTTTAGAACCTTTATTGCACCACTCCCATGCGACTTGATGGCCGACAAAATGGGTGATCATCGGTTTGTCTTCAAAATATTTTGGCTCAAATGGGAGTAGGGTGAGCAGCATGTCGAATAATGCGGCGGTTTTATCGGCACGTTTGGGTTTATACGCCCAGACGGTTGGTGCGACGTAATGAATAATCGGTTTGTCGAAGTTGGCTTTACGCAAGGCTTTAACAACACGGAAGGTGAAGCCGGGTGAGTCGATGGTGAGTAAAACATCGGGCTGTTTGCGCAGGATGTCTTTGACGGTTTTGCGGATGCGTAGTTTCAAATTGATTGCTTTTGGCAGAATCTCGACAAATCCCATCAGCGATAATTCATGCATGGGAAAGAGTGAGGTCATGTTGCAGCTAATGAGGTGTTCGCCACCTATGCCGGATAGTTTTGGTTTTTTACCCGTGATTTTACACAAGGCGCGATAAAGCTTTGCGCCTAAGAAATCGCCGGATGCTTCGCCCGCGATGATATAGATATGATCAAGCTTGCTCATGCCGAGCCTATTTTTATTTTATTCGTCAATGGTAAAGCCGAGGAGAAAGATCCCCAGCTCATCAGCGGTGCGGGCAAGTTCCTCGCGATTTAGCATAAGAGAACTGCCTGCTTCTGCTGCAATTCCAGAAAAGCCGCATTCTGCAATTCTTTCAAGTGTTTGCTTGCCAATGGTGGGCAAGTCAATGCGGAACTCTTGGTGCGGTTTTTTCATTTTCACTAAAACACCGCCGCGCTCTTCGGTTCTCAGCGCTTCACAGCGCTTAATCAGCGCGTCTGTTCCTTCAATGGCTTCCACACCAATCACCAACTGATTTTGGATGATAACGGATTGACCAATATCGAGCGAACCGATGGTACGAGCGAGTTTGGCACCCATCTCAATATCGGCTTGGGAGCGTTTATCGGGGTAAATGGAACCGATGAGACCTTCGGGGGTGAGGATGTCTTCGACGACATCATGCACGCCGACAACGCTAAACCCTTCTTCTTCAAAGAAGGTAATGATCTCGCGTAGTAATTCATCGTCACCTTTGAACAGGTTTGAGCCTAGGCGGGCCAGTAGTTTGGTTGCTTTCAGGTCTGGGCGCAGTTGCGTCAGTTTTGGACGCATGACTTTACCAGCAAAGACGACTTCGCGCACGGCGTTATGTTTTAACTTATTGAGTGCCTTGCCAATGGCACCTATACGAATCCAGTCATGCGGTTTGTCTTGGACTGTTTCTTGGTCGGTGGTGTCTTCGATAGCTAAAATATGATAATCGCGTCCGATACGCTCGCATTCACGGATGATGACGCGCGGAAGCTCGGTCGACCCGGCGATAATTCCCAATTTTGGAAGTGTGCGTGGTTCTGTCATGTGCTGCGCCAACATTAGGCTGCGCCAGCCATTTGTTGTTTAGGGGTACAAAATGAACGGCTACTATCTGACTCTAAGAAATCTAAGATTTGTAACACTTGCTCGGAGCTATATTGCGCGCGCACCTTTTGAATGCGTTCATTCAGTGTGCCATCGTCAGCGTTAAATAGGTCGCGATAGGCGTTGCGTAGCTCATGAATAGCATCCCGCTCAATGTTTTTGCGTTTCAGGCCAATGATGTTCAGGCCAGATAAATCCGCGCGCTCACCCATGACGGAGCCATAAGGAATCACGTCTTTTTCAACGCCGGATAGGCCGCCAATAATAGCGTTATGTCCAATGCGCACAAATTGGTGAACCGCTGCCAAACCACCGATAATCACATTGTCGCCAACATGGACATGGCCTGCGAGTGTTGCATTATTCGCCATGACGATGCGGTTTCCTAGCATGCAATCATGTGCGACATGAGCACCAATCATGAATAGGCAATCATCTCCCACTTGTGTCAGCAGATTGTCGCCTTCAGTACCGGGGTTCATGGTGACTTGTTCGCGAATAGTATTGCGTTTGCCGATAATCAGCTCAGATTTTTCACCATGGAATTTGAGATCTTGTGGTTGGTGTCCGATGGACGCAAAGGGAAAGATCGTCGTGCCTTCGCCAATCTGCGTGTGACCATCGACAGCGACATGGCTGTGTAGTGTCACATCATCAGCGATTTTTACATTGGGGCCGATAACACAGTAGGGGCCAATCTTGGCCGAACTGGCAATCTCAGCTTGCGCGTCGATTACGGCGGTTGGGTGGATATTGCTCATGCAGTGTTTCCTAGACTTCGTCCATGATCATGGCTGAATAAGTCGCTTCCGCTACTTTCTTGCCATCTACTTCGGCGATGCCATCAAATTTCCAGACATTGCCGCGGCTTTGTTTTACGTGGCAATGAATGCGTAACACATCTCCCGGAATTACAGGCTTGCGGAAACGTGCGCTATCTACGGTCATGAAATAGACGATTTTGCCTTTTGCATTTTCACCCATCGTATGCACGACTAGGCAGCCTGCAGTTTGTGCCATAGCTTCAACGATCAGTACGCCCGGCATAACGGGGTGATCAGGGAAATGACCTTGGAAGAATGGCTCATTATTGGTGACATTCTTAATGCCCACGCACGATTCACCATCAATGGCGTTCACCACTTTGTCTACCAACAGAAACGGGTAGCGATGTGGGATCATCTCTTTGATGTCTTTTAAGGTAAATACCCCAAGCTCTGGGTTTAACTCAAAAGGAATGGTCATTGTAGTCCTCTTAGGCGTTATTTCTTACTTTTTGATCAATCGGTTTAGCGCAATGACCTGTCTGTGCCAATCTTTAATTGGCACTGCTGGCGATCCACCGTAGGATTTTCCTGCCTCTAGGTCTGCTGTGACACCGGTGCGGGCCGCTAATTTAGCTCCAGAACCAATTTTTAGGTGCCCAGCTAAGCCTGCTTGGCCGCCAACCACTACGCCATCCCCCAGTTTGGTGCTGCCAGAAATTCCCGTTTGTGAGACAATCACACACATACGCCCGATTTGGACGTTATGACCAATCTGGACCAGATTATCGATTTTGGTGCCTTCGCCAATGGTGGTATCGGGGCCCGTGCCGCGGTCAATACAGGTACCAGCACCAATCTCGACATGATCGCCAATGCTAACACGTCCGAGTTGTGGGACTTTGACGTGGCCTTCGCGTCCCATCGCGAAACCAAAGCCGTCTTGGCCGATATGCACGCCTCTATGGATAATGACATGGTCGCCTACAACACAGTGGCTAAGGGTTGAGACGGCGCCAATGCGCACATCTTTTCCGATTATCACGCCATCATAGAGCACGGCGTTTGGTCCGATCATGCAATTATCACCGATTTGGACGTTTTTACCGATATAGGCGCCAGTCGCGATACAGCAGCCAGAGCCAATGCTAGCCGTTTCGTGGATGAAGGCATTGGGCGAGATCTCTTCTTCTATCGGAGTGAATGGGTAGAAACGTTGAGCAATCAGAGCATAGGCGCGGTATGGGTCTGGCGTGACCAGTGTGACCATGCCGTCAGGTGCGTCTTTGACGAATTTTGGTTTTACAAAGCACACGCCCGCGCTTGATTGCTTGAACTGCTCAAGATACTTCGAATTATCAAAGAAGCTCACCTCTTCAGCGCCCGCACGATCAAGAGGGGCGACGTCATTCACCGTGACATCGCTTGAAACAGATTGATCAAGCTCTATGCCCGTCCATTCGGCGAGCTGCGTAAGGCTGAAGGGGCCTTTATTGTTGAAAAAGCGTTGATCAACCATGCATCCAGAAAGCCTAGAATTGTACTTTGACGTTAGGGAGTTTCTTATCCAGTTCGGCGAGCACTTCGTCGGTAATATCCGTCGTTGGGCTTGCGTACAGCACTTGTGAACCAGAAATCGCAATATCAATCGATTTTGCTTTAGAAATGCTTTCGACAATATCGGTTACGGTCTTTTGGATATCCGCCAATGCTTGTGTGAAGCCTTTATCAAGCTTTGCACGCTTGGTGCGCACTGCTTTTTGTGCTTCTGCAGCTTTTTTGCGGAAATCCTTATATTTTTTCTCGAAGGCTTCAGGTGATAGCACAGAGCGTTGCTTCGCTAGGTCCTGATCTTCTTTTTGAAGCTCTTTTTCCTTTTTATCTAGCTCAGCCTGAAATGAGGCTTGCTTAGATTTAACCTGCTCGCGCACGGTCTGCGCGGCTTTAGATTTTTGCATAATCTTTTGAATATTTACCACGGCAACAGTGGTTGCGGCATGGGAAATGGCAGGCGCCATTACAAGCGCTGACATACATAGCGTGAGTACGAAAAAGGTACGAATTAGTGAGAATTGCATAACTTGCCTTGTCTTTCGTTAATATTGTGGGCGCACTATGGCGCAAAGAGGCACTAAAATCTAGTACCAAAACTAAATCGGATACTCTCGGTATCGTCGTAGTCTTCCTTAACAAAAGCCTTGGCAAAGTCAATACGGATTGGGCCAAATGGGGAGCGCCA